>JAZGDW010000195.1:0-39845 GCA_036478295.1 Candidatus Krumholzibacteriia bacterium | reverse complement strand
GCCGCATAATAGAGCGCCACCCCGTCTCCCGATTGCAAGCGGCGGTCACCGTCGGCGGATGCTGTCACGAAACGCCCCTCTCCGTGCGCCATGGGGATCGGGATCGTCCCGTTGTCCGCATGGGTATCCGACAAGAATTCGGTAAAGACACATGGGGCGGGACCCTTCTTGAGTCGGATCCAGTTGCAATAATAACCGCTGCGGTCCGGCATTCTGTTCGGCGCGAGTGCCAGGTCGATGTCCCCGGGCAAGAGTCCTGTCACCGCTCCCGCCTCGACGAGGACCTGCGCGCCGTTGCAGATACCAAGGATGGGGACGCCCCGAGCGGCGGCGTCCAGCACATCGTCCATGATGCGGTCCTTGGCCGCGATAACACCGGCGCGGACGCGATCCTGGTACGAGAATCCGCCCGGCAGGATGACGGCCGCCGAGTTCTTGATCGCGCCGCCCGTTTCGTTCCAGCGGACGACGCGTCCGCATAGACCGGCCGCGTCGAGCACGCGTACCGTTTCGTACTCGCAGTTGACGCCCGGAAACTGAATCACGGTAACTTTATGCTTCATGCGACATCCTCAGGCGAACAGCTGGTTGCACTTGCCGTGCGCGCGGCTCGCCCCGTCGAGTTCCACGATGGAAAGCTCGATGGTGTCACGCGGCAGGCTTACGCGCAAGCGGCCGTCGCCGGTTGTCTCGCCCAACTCGTGCCAGAGAGCCCCGCACCGCTGGAGGATCTTTTCCAGCACCGGCCAGCGATCCCCGTCCACTTCGACCACGATGCCGCCGTACTCGCTGAACAGATACGCGTCCGCCGGCGCCGCTCCGGAAAAACCAGCGCTGAAATCGATACGGCACCCGAGGTCGAACGGCGCGCTTTTTATCACCATCTCGGCCAGGGTCACCAGCACGCCGCCGTGCCCGATGTCGTGCGCCGCCAGCACGGCTTTCTCCGCGAACCCGTCGAGGAGCGCGCGTAACATCGCGTTCTCCGCGGTGAAATCCGGACGCGGCGGCTCGAACCACTGCCCGGCGGCAAAGAGCCTGGCGTATTCGCTGCCGCCAAGCCGCTCGTGCAGCCCGCCGAGAAGAACTACCCGCGAACCGTCCTTTTTGAAACCCAGGCCCCGCGAGACACTGACGTCGTCCACCCGCCCAGCGCACGCGACGATCGGCGTGGGCGCGATCGGATCGCCGTTGCCGCTCTGGTTGTAGAAGGAAACGTTACCCGAGACAACGGGTAGTACCTCCGTCTCATCGATCAGGTGCAGATCGCGACACGCGTCTCCAACTCCCCTCACGCCTTCCGTGAAGTCCCAGAAGACATGGGGATCTTCGGGATCCCCGTAGTTCAGACAATCGGTCACCGCCAGCGCAAGCCCACCGACGCAGGCGACATTTCTAACCGCCTCCAGCACGGCCCACACGCCGCCGAGATAGGGATCGACCCGGCCCAGGTTCGAGTTGCCACCGACCGCCACCGCAACACCCACGCTCTCCCCCGGCATGAAGATCGCAACGGCCGCGTCTGCCTCACCCGGCCTGAGCACCGCCCTGCCCCGCACCTCGGAGTCATAGTGCCGAAAGAGAATCGACTTGTCCGCGACGTTCCAGGATGAAAGAAGACTCATCAGGGCTTCTTCCGTCGCCAGTCGCGACGTTAATTCCAACGGTGACGTGTAACCCCTCGATGCACGCGGCTTTTTTTCGCGCTCGTATTCGATACCAGTCGTAATCGCATCGACGCCTGCGTCACACACGAGACTCTCACCGGATTTCAGCTTGAAACGCTTTTCCGGCGTAGTGTGCCCGATGACGTAGGCGCCCGCGCCCGAGTACAGGTGCGGCAGGTCGAATTCCTCGTTGTAGATCTCGCACACTCTCTTTGTAAAACCCTGCGGTACGATCATCGCGTAACGTTCCTGGGTTTCCGAACACGCGATCACCTCTGCAGCAAGCTGCGCCGACGATTTGTTCACCGCCGAGAGATCGACCACGGCGCCCACGCCCCCCGCCTGAGCCATCTCGGATACCACACAGCTGATACCGCCCGCCCCGAGATCCTTGAAACCGATATCGATCGAATTTTGTTTCGCTTCGGCGAGCACCACGCGGGTGGCCTCGGCAAGGACCCGTTTCAGGAACGGATCGGGGATCTGCACCGCCTCCTGACGCTCCTCGACCTCGTCCCCACTGAGACGTGCCGAAGCGAACGCCGCACCACCGAACCCCGAGGCGTCCGTCGGCTTGCCGATGAGCACGATGTCGTGCACTTCTCGCTTCGCGTTCTCCGGCGCCCGGCTGCGCACGATGTCCTCCTCCGCCACCACCCCCAGGGCAACGACGTTGACAAGGCAGTTGTCGTCGAAGCTGGCGTCAAAATACGTGTCACCGCCATAGTTCGGCACACCGAGGGCGTTGCCGTACTGGGCGATGCCGTCCACGACACCCCGCACGATGGCCCGTACCCGGTTTGCGTTGGGTCCATCCGGGTCTCCGAAACGCAACGGGTCGAGGCAGCCGATGACCTCCGCTCCCATGCAGTACACGTCGCGAACGATACCTCCGATACCGGTAGCCGCGCCTTCCACTGGCAAGACCTGTGACGGGTGGTTGTGACTCTCGTGGGCAAGCACCAGGCAATGGTGCCGCTTGTCCTTTTCGTAGAAACGGATGATGCCGGCATCCTCGCCGGGACCCAGAACGACATGGGCTGCCTCGGTGGGCAGCAGCGATCGCAGAAGTGCCTTTGAGCTCTTGTACGAGCAGTGCTCGCTCCACATGACGTTGAAAATGTGCAGTTCTACCGGTGTCGGGTCGCGGCCGAGGAGCGACCGGATGCACCCGAGCTCGTTGGGCTTGAGGCTGATGTTCTGCCGTGCGAGGTAGCGCTTCAGCCCGGCGTCTTGCGGGTCATCCAGCGCGATCGTTTCTTCTTTGCGTATGCCGTCCATAATTATCAGCAATAAAACACATACGCCGCTGGCAATGCCGCGACGTGTGAAGGTCCATGGTCGAGCGCCGATCGAGCTAGAGTACGCGCTCGAAGATTGCGTCTATTTCTTTGACAAAAGTGTCCAATGAAAAGATCTCGTCGAGCTTACCGCGCTCCAGCCGCGATGTGATCGTCTGCCTCTCACGGACTGAGCGTTCGAAGGGCCGTCCCGTCTTCCACGTCTCCATGGCGGCCTCTTGCACGGCCGCGTACGCTTCTTCGCGCGTCATCCCGGTCCGCGCCAGTTCGAGCAGGAGTTTCTGAGAGTAGATCAAGCCGTTCGTTTTCTCCAGATTTTTCATCATGTTCTCGGGATAGACGATCAAATTCTCGATCACCCACGTGAACTTGGCGAGCATGTAATCCAGCGCGATGGTCACGTCGGGCAGAATCACCCGCTCCACGGACGAGTGGCTGATGTCGCGCTCGTGCCACAGGGCCACGTTCTCCAGGGCGACCAGCGCATGCGCCCTCACCAGCCTGGCCAGCCCGCACACCCGTTCTGAAATAATGGGATTGCGCTTGTGCGGCATGGCCGAACTGCCCTTCTGTCCCTTCTGGAAAAACTCCTCCACCTCTAGGATGTCGGTTCGCTGCAAGTTGCGGATCTCCGTCGCCATCTTGTCGAGCGACGCAGCCAGGACGGCCAGCGTGGTTACATACTCGGCGTGCCGGTCGCGCTGGATTATTTGCGTCGAAACCGGGGCACGGTGGAGCCCCAGTTTTTCCATGACGTATTCCTCGACCCGCCGATCCAGATGGGCGTAGGTCCCGACCGCCCCCGATATCTTGCCGCAGGAGATGGTCTCTATCGCCCTCTCGAGCGACGTTACGCGCCGCGAGATTTCGTCGTACCACAACAGTATTTTCAACCCGAAGGTGATGGGCTCGGCGTGGATGCCATGCGTCCGTCCGATCATGATGGTCTTCTTGTGGGCGCGCGCCTGGGCCCCCAACGCCCGCTTGAGCTTCTCGCACCGCTGGACGATGAGACCGCCCGCTTCCTTGAGCTGGCAGGACAGCGAGGTGTCGAGCAGGTCCGAACTGGTCATGCCCATGTGGATGTAGCGTGATTCCGGGCCGACGTTTTCCGCCACGTCAGTGAGGAACGCGATCACGTCGTGCTGCGTCGTTTCTTCGATTTCGAGGATACGCTCCGGCGTGAAAGCCGCCTTTTCCTTTATGACGGCGAGCGCGGCGGCGGGGATTTCGCCCAGCTCGGCGAGTGCTTCGCAGGCGAGGACTTCAATAGTGAGCCATGTCTTGTACTTGTTCTCGTCCGACCAGACCCCGCCCATCTCGGGCAGGGTATAGCGTTCAATCATCTGTTCTCCGTTTCCGCGGCGAAGATCTCGGTCATATCCTGTCGTCGGGTCTCTCCGCCAGCTTCAACTTGACAACCTTGTTCTTGCCGCGCCGGTTGATATCGAAAACCAATTCGTCCCCAATCTTCGATCCAAAAATGATGTGGTTGGCCTCCTTCCGGGTTCTCACCTTTTGGCCGTTCACCGCCACGATGAGATCACCGGCCTTCAACCCCGCCTTGTCGGCGGGGGCCCCTTCCTCGATTTCGCGTACGAGCAGCCCCCGGCTCACCTTCAGGTCGAGACCCGCGGCCAACTCCGGCGTAATGTCGCGCACGACGAGCCCGACCCAGATGGCGCGCACACGGCCGTAGTTCTTGAACTCTTCCAGGACCCACTTGCCGCGGTTGATCGGGATGGCGAAGCCCATCCCCAGGTTGCCACCGTTGCCGGCGCTGAAGATAAACGTGTTGATTCCGATGACTTCGCCGCGGGAATTGATGAGGGGGCCTCCACTGTTGCCGGGGTTGATCGCCGCATCCGTCTGGATCATGTCTTTGAAAACCTGATCGCTATTCGAGCTCTGCTTGACGTCGCGATGCAGGGCGCTGATGACGCCGACGGTAACCGTCGACTGAGTATCGTTCAGCAGTTGCCCGAACGGCTGCCCGATGGCGATGGCCCACTCACCGACGAAGAGGTCATCAGAGTCCCCGAGTTCGGCGAACGCCAGGTTCTCACTGTCTATCTTGATCAGGGCGATGTCGTAGTCGGGGGCGTGTTCGACCGCTTTGGCTTGCACTGTCGTGCCATCCGATAGTGTGACCAGGATCTCCTCGGCGTTACGGACGACATGGTCGTTCGTCAGGATGAACCCGTCCGGGCTGATGACGACGCCAGAACCCAGCGAGGACACCTGGCGCTCGTAGGTTTCGCCAGGGCCGAAGAAGAGCGAAAACCAGTCGAGTCTCCGTGACCTGAACGGGTTCGCGCGCACCACCTGCCGGTACCGGGAGGTGACACTGACTACGGCGGGGGTAACCCGTTCCGTCGCGATGACGATGGCATTCCGCCGGCTCTCTCCGATCGACTGGGTCGCCACCGGTTGGAGCCGGGCCTGCGACGGCAGCGCTTCGGCGCCTTCGGTACTCCGGGAACTCCTGAAGAACAGCACACCGGAGATAATGATGAGCCCGAGCGAAACGCCCAGCACCGCCCCGAACACGTAGGGCAGCGGCCCGAATCGGCGGCGTGTTTCAATGACGTTCATGGGTCTTCTCCGTAATTCGTGTGGCGCCGGGGTGGCCCATTCCGGTACGCGGTGGCGGCCCTTTTCAGGGATGCGAGTGCCGCTTGTTCGACGCGGCACCGGGGAACTTTAATAATAGGTAATCACCCACCGCGAGCCAAGTCGAATCTAGTCGTCGTAGCGAACCCCGGTGAGAAACAGCCCGTTTGGAGGAATCGTGGGGCCCGCCGCCGCCCTGTCCTTTTTACACAAGATCTCCTCGAGATGTTCCGCCGGATACCTGCCGCGACCGACCTCGATCAAGGTGCCCGCAATCACCCGTACCATGTGGTGGAGGAAATGGTCCGCTTCCACAGTGATCGAGACGACCTCGTCGTGCCGTTCGACGGCTGCCTCCAGCACGTTGCAGACGGTCGGGGACCCTGCCGAGCGCGTCGGCGTCAAACTCGTGAAGTCTCGCTCACCCAAAAGGTGTGCCGCCGCCGCTGCCATGTCATCGACATTCAGCGGGGCGGTCACGACGTGGGCGAACCGGCGCCAGATCGCCGTAGGCTCGGTGCGCAAGTAATAGGAGTACCGCCTGCTCTTCGCGCTGAAACGGGCGTGAAATTTCATGTCCACTTCTTCGACGCGGTACACCTGGATGTCCCCGGGCAGCCTGCCGCCGATCGCGCCTTTGAGCTGCGCCGGTGTGAGATCCGTTTCGAGTACCACGTTGCAGGCCTGGCCGAGCGCGTGGACCCCGGTGTCGGTGCGTCCGGCGCCGTTTATCTGGACGCTCTTACCGACAGTACCGGCGAGCGCTTCCTCCATTGTTCCCTGCACGGTGCGCAGCCCAGGCTGCCGCTGCCACCCGTGAAAATCGGTACCGTCGTATTCCACCAACATTCTAAAATTTTGCATGGCACCATACCCGGCCGCGGCTCAGCCGATTGAACTCGCCCCCACGAGCAGCGCCAGTGTCACAGCGGCGAAAACCAAGTCCCGGTGACCCGGTCTCGGGGTATTCAGCAAGCGCGTAATCGACGACCGGATCCCGCGGACCTCGACCGCCGTGGCCAGGTGTCCGGAGCGATGGATCGCGGAAACTACGAGCGGTACAAAGAGCAACCGTACCGCCGCCGTCCTGCGGGCGAACCCCCCGTGCAGCCCGCCTCCGCGAAACCGCTGGGCGACACGAATGCGCTCGATTTCGTCGGCGAACACGGGTAGAAACCCTATCGTCAAAAAACCATACAAGGCGGCCCGTCGGGCGAGCGGTTCCGAGAACGGCAGCAGCAGTGCGGCAATGCCCTTCGCAATGGCCTCTTGTGAGGCAATAGATAGAAAAACGATCAGGGCGTAATACACCGTCAGCGCCCGCAGTCCATAAAAAATACCCGCCGCCAATCCTTCACGCGACAGAAAGGAAAGTGGCGGCGGCAACGGACTCCCCTTCACCAGGACCGCGTTTACGGCGACGACCAGGGCCAGGAGGACCATCATGTCCCGCGTGCGACGGGCCAACCGCCTCAGAGACAACCGCGCCAGCCGGTGAATCACCAGCAGATACGAGAGTATGAGCAGGAGACCCTCCGTGCTGCGCACGATGAAGCTGAAGACGACGATCAATATGAAGAGCACGATAAGGAAACGAGGATCCGCAGCCGCATACGGCGACCGCTTTCCCACCAGTTCGGGGTCTAAAGTCATACCGATTCGCATGCGAGGAGCAGCTCCGCGATCTGAACCGAATTCGTGGCAGCACCTTTTCTCAGATTATCGCCGACCGCCCAGTAACTGAACGCATGGGGGCGCGTCCCGTCTCTTCTCAGGCGGCCGACCACCACCGTGTCCCCACCCGCCACCTCGAGGGGTGTCGGCGGCTCGTCAGAATACGTTAGCCCGTCGGACCTGTTCCACAGTGCCTTGAGGTCGTCGAGTTCCACCGCACCTGCGAGTTCGACGTTGACCGACAGCGCGTGTCCGACCCGGATCGGAACCCGCACCGACGTCGGAACGACGTCGAGCGATGGCATCTCGAGTATCTTCCGGGTCTCTTCTATGATTTTTTCTTCTTCGGCGGAGTAACCCGACGGAGTGATTTCTCCGATCTGGGGGATACAGTTGAAGGCGATGGGTTTATCGAATGTTTGCGTCCGCGGAGCCTGGTTCTTGCAGTCCGCCTCGATCTGATGATCGAGCTCGTCCAGCGCTTTTCTTCCCGCTCCGGACACGGATTGAAAGGCCGTCACAACCACACGCTTCAGCGACGCGAGCTGCGCGATGGGCGCCAGTGTCATCACCAGGTTGATGGTCGTGCAGTTCGGACACGACACGAGCGGAGTGTCCGGCGTGACACGCCTGCCGTTGATTTCGGGAACTACCAGCGGAACGCCGGCATCCATGCGAAACGCCGTTGTGTTGTCAACGACCCGGCAGCCCTTCGCGACCGCCGACGGAATCAGCTCGCGGCTCACGGCCGCGCCCGCGGTGAAGAAACAGTAGCCGATGCCGCCGAAATCCAGGCCGGCCGTGCCGCGGATTACCCACGAGCGGCCGAACGCGTCGATCTTGCGCCCGCTCGAGCCTTCGGTGGCCACCGGCACGTACTCGGCGACGGGAAAACCCCGCTCCTCCAGGACTTGTGTCATGGCCTGTCCGACCATACCGGTCGCGCCGATCACGGCTACGGGTCGTCGTCCGGGTGCCGACATGATTTTCTCCGGAACTCGTTGTCGCAGGCTAAGTAATAGAGATTATAGACGCTTCTGTTCGGCACCGTAACACAGGGGCAAAAAGGCTGTCAACAAACGCCTCACGCTTGGGTGTCGGTGCAGGCGAGTGCATAACCCACTGTAACAGAGTCGGTTTTGCTCCCGGTGCGTCCCCCGCAGGCCGTATACCCGGATCGCGCTCGCCGCCGGGGCCGACACAGGCCAACAAGCTGTTGACAGAGGCGAGATTCGCATGAAATAGTGCAGGCGTGTCTCGGTCCGCCGGCCGGACTTGAGGAAGAACTAACTATTTGACAAGGACTTATACAACGATGACGAAACGTTTCGAGTTTGTGGTATGCACGCTGGCAATCCTCGCGATCGCCTCCGCCGCCCTCGGCAAGAGTCGCTACCAGGCCCTGCTGGCCACGTCCAGCGGTCGCGCCACGCTGCTCAACCTGGCCCTGCTCGAGGACGGCCGGGTAACGAACGACGGCCGCCTCTTCAAGTACCTCACATCGGACAGCCCGCTGGTGCGCCTGCGATGCGTCGAGGTTATCGGCCGCATCCAGGACCCCCAGGATGCGCCGCATCTGCATCCGCTGCTCAATGACCCGGACATGCGCGTAGTGCGTGAGACCGTCTTCGCGCTGGGACAGATTGGCTCGCAAGCGTCCGCGCCCAAGCTCGCCGAGTTCGCCCGGGGCGCACACCCCGACTTGCGCGTGGTCATCGCCGAAGCGCTGGGCAAGATCGGGGGCGAGCAGGCGATCGACGCGCTGACCGAAATGGCCCACGCGTTTCAGGGCAAGGTGCGCGCGGCGGCCGTCATGGGACTGGGCCACGCCGGCGACGAGCGGGTGACCGACGCTCTGCTGCTGGCGACCAATGATGGGGACGACAAGGTAGTGTGGCGCGCGATCTACGCACTGGAGAAGGTCCCGTCGAAAAGGGTGACGAACCGGATTCTCTCGCTTCTCGAACATGACGCTCCGGTCATTCGGGCGTACGCCGCTCGGACGCTGGGCAAGCAAAAAGCCGACGACGCCGTCGAAAAGCTCATCGAGCTACTTGGTGACACAAATGAGAGAGTGCTGATCAACACGATGAACGCACTCGCTTCCATTCTCGAGAACAAACAGGAGAAGAAGGTCGTCGAGCCCCTCGGCCGACTCATGGAGAAGCATCCATCGCACCACGTCAGGCACGCGGCGGTAATGACAATGGGGGCTGTCGGTGACAAGGGCGCCAAGGATTACCTCGCGCAGTCGATTCTCGACAGCGACCGGGTGATTCGTGCGGAATCCTTCAAGTCACTGGCGAAGGTTCTCGGCAAACAGTCCGTCGTGTTCTTGTCGAGCGGGCTCAATGACAGCGAACCCATCGTCCGGCTGGCGACGATGAAAGCCTACGGTCTCGCCGGTGACAACAAGCAGCTCGACTTTCTGCTCACCACGGCAAGCGACGATCCGGACAAGCTTGTCCGCGCCGCCGCGGTGAGAGCGTTGGGTCATTTCAAGTACGACGATGTTTCGGCCGTCCTCTTGCAGAAACTCAACGACTCGGACTGGGTTGTCGCCACCGAGAGCGTGACCGCCCTCGGCGAGATCGGAGACAAGAAGGCGATCCCATCGTTGATCGCTCGTTACGAAATGCGCAACGACCGTGAGGACAAGGATGTGCGGTTGAAGATTCTCAGTGTACTGACCGCAATGAAGGTCGCCGAGGCCGAGAGCCTCGCGCGGGGCGCACTTGACGACGGGGACAAGCGCATCCGCACGGCCGGCAAGAAGCTGCTGGAACGTATCGAAGTCGAGATTCCCGAGATCCCTGGTGACCGGCATTTTTATGAAAGGGATCTCGATATCTCGAGGAAAGTCGCCCTCTCCCTTCCCATGGGAGAGAAGCGCGCCATCATCCGCTGCAAGTACGGAACTATTGAAATAGAATTGTTCGGTGACGACGCGACGCAGACGGTGGCCAACTTCATCAAGCTGGCGAGGAAGGGTTCTTACGATGGCAAAACCTTCCACAGGGTGGTACCCAACTTCGTTGTCCAGGGTGGATGTCCGCGGGGTGACGGATGGGGAGACGATGGTTACTACATCCGTTCGGAATTCAACCACTTTCACTACGGTCGGGGAGCGGTCGGAATCGCGCACTCGGGAAAGGACACCGGTGGAACCCAGTTCTTCATTACTCACTCACCGCAACCTCAACTCGACGGGCGCTACACGATCTTCGGCCGCGTGACCAAAGGTATGGACGTCGTCGACAAGATCCACCAGGGAGACAAGTTCCAGGTGAAGATAATGGACTAACGTGGCCACCGCCGGTTACAGAAGCCCCTCGGCGTGCTGCGTTGCTATGTCGCGCAAGGCGGCCCGGTGGGCCCGGAACGCAATTCCGTCGAGAAGCCGCTCCAGTTCGAAATAGCGGGCATCGCTGGCGTCGTCGCCGCACCTCAGTTCGCCGCCCGTGGACCGGCACAGGTAGAGTATCAGCACCACGGACGCCCGGGGGTCGTCGAACGCAGAGTAGACGTTGAAGAGCCGGATTACTTCGACGTCGAGGTTCGTTTCCTCCTTCGCCTCCCGCACCGCGCAGGCATCCACGTCCTCGCCGGATTCGACGAACCCGGCGGGCAGCGTCCACAGGCCCGCGCGCGGCTCGAACTTGCGCTTTACCAGCAGCACCCTGTCGTTCTCGATAACGACGACGCCGGCTGCGGGGGTGGGGTTCTCATAATGAATGTATCCGCAGGCGTGGCAGACTTTGCGAATCCTGTCCTCGTTCTCCGGGCGGCGTTTCTCCAGGCCGTTTCCGCACAGCGGGCAAAACTCGAAGGATCCGGCACTCATTGCTTTTCTTCCTGCTGCCCTTGAAACTTGCTGAAGTCCGCCGACGCCAGTTTCAGTCGCCAAACTCTTTCCGCTTCCGCGAACGACCCCTGGTAGACTGTCTCGAAACCCTGTGCAAACGTTTTCGTGGCCACCGTACCCAACTCACGATGCAGTTCGATGAACCTCTCCGTGCCGCCGTACTCGATCAGATATCCCACGAACGAGGCACCGGCAATTATCGCCATGTTCGCGTCCAGCCTGGACAGATTCCCGGGATCGAACATTCCTTCCAGCACCGGAATTTTTTTCGCCAGCAGTAGCTCCTGCGCCTGCGGCTGAACGGGCTTGCCATTAATCTCGCCCTGCAAGTAGTACGCGGTCCCCTCACCCAGAACGTGCGGCAGGCGACCGTACACATCCGTCAACAAATGCACGATTTCGTGATCGTCGACCGGGTCGATCGAATGGATTTCGCGAGCGCCGTAGTAAACCTTGATGCTGCCCTTTACGCCGAGCGCCTTGCGCAGGGCCGTTGTGTCGGGGTAAAAATAGTACGATATCCCCCGCCTGGCCTCCTCCGGGATGCCGAGGCGCGTAGCATACTGGTCGTGGAGCTGACGCTGATACTCGATCGAGCCTTCAGGGTAATCCTTCTCCGGCAACCAGTAGTGGGTGAACACGCCGTCAGACCTGCTTTTCCAGGGCAATCCTTCGACAATCTCTAACGTGACATTGTCGAACCAGACTCGTCCGGACATACCCAAAACGCAGTGCACCACGACGTAGCGGGTGTTTGCCGGCACTGGGAAAATCTTGTCCCGTGGCGCCCAGCCGTCCGTCGTGCCGAGATCCAGTCCGAGGCGCACGTCGGCGAACCGCTCGGAGCTGAAGCGCGCGCGATTCTCGTCGTAGAAGGTGAGGGCGATTCCTGCCTGGGGGTACTGTCCCGAATACACTTTCACATCGAGGGTCCGCTTAGCCGCCCGGACGCGCACCCGCCTCGCGTCTCCCACGTCGACTTCCTGGGACAGACGGAAGAACCGCCTCGTATCGGGGTCCGCCTCGAAATAAAACGACTGCCCGCCATCGTAAGCTAGCGAGTCGTGCACCCCGTACAGTGCGGCCTTCTGGTTGCTCAGGCCGCGAAAGTTGTCCAGCTGCCAGCCCCGGGGGATGCCACCCGCCATATCCTCGAACGAGGAATTCACGAGCAGATTGACGCCGCGAGGCACTTGCTTTTTACCACACGCCGGTATGAGAAGCGCTGCGAGAAGCGCAACACCCGTACCGTACGCTGTCAAACGTCGCTTGACCATGATCTCTTATCTCTGCTGCTCAAAAGCGTAGTTTCACTCGCCAAATGTTACACCGTTGTGGGGCTGATGTTCCTGAGGTCCATGGGGAGCTCTTCGCCTTCGAGCCGCGAGACCACCGCGCACCCGACGGTGTCACCCCAGACGTTGACCGTTGTGCGGCACATGTCCAGCAGGCGGTCGACGGCGAGAATTATGCCGATACCCTCCAGCGGCAACCCGACAGCGTTCAGAACAATGGCCATCGTTACGAGTCCGGCACTCGGTATACCTGCGGCCCCCACAGCGGCCAGCGTCGCCGTCAGGAAGACAATCACCTGCTGGGTGAGCGACAGGTCGATACCATAAGCCTGCGCGATAAAGACCGCCGCGACCGATTCGTACAGCGCCGTGCCGTCCATGTTGATCGTGGCCCCGATGGGCAGCACAAAACTCGACACGCGGCGCGAGACACCCGCCCTGTCCTGAACGCAATCAATCGTCAAGGGGAGCGTGGCGCTGCTCGAGGCGGTGGAGAATGCCGTGGTCAACGCCGGCGCCATTTTCCCGACGTATTTCTTGGGGTTGGCCCGCGCGATGTACCTGAGAAGCAGGGGCAGCGTGATCAGCGCGTGTATCATGAGCCCCACAATCACCGTCAGCATGTACTTGCCCAGGTTGGCAAAAATCCCGGGGCCGGTCTCGGCAACCACCCGTGCCAGCAGGGCGAAAACACCGATGGGCGTCAACCTGATCACGATATCCGCCATTTTCATCATGGCAGCGTTGAGGCTCTCGAAGAAATTGATCATCGGTTTGGCCTTGTCGCCGATGGTAGTCAGCACCGCGCCCAGAAAAAGTGAAAACACGATGAGCGGCAGGATGTCCATGTTGGCCATCGCCTTTACTGGGTTGTCCGGCACCATATTGAGAATCACGTCCCAGAAACCGACAACGGTCTTCGCCGCGTCGGGCACCTCACCGACGAGAAGCGGGGCCCCGGCTCCGGGCTTGATCACGTTCACCGCGACCAGGCCGACAAAAACCGAGGCAAAGGTCGTGAGAATATAGAAAAGAAACGTCCGGCCTCCCAACCCACCGAGCTTGCGGATATCCCCGACTTTCGCCACACCGACAACCATCGATGCGACAATCAGCGGAACGATGAGCATCTTCAACAAGCTGATGAAAATCGACCCGACCGGCCCCAGCATGGGGTCGATGACACCGGCAAAGAAGCGCCTGACAAACGCGAGATTTCCCAGCACGCGCCCGACGCCCCCCCCGACCACAACCGACTCGTTGATCAGCAGACCGACCGCCACGCCGGCGACCATCCCGATTCCTATTTTCCAGTGGAGTTTCATCGTAGCTCTCCGCGGTCTTTTACGGTGTCAAACTCGCTTTACCTTGCGCTTGATCACACCGAGTATCTCCTCGACAAACCCGGCGGCCGGCACTTCCTTTGGCAGCATTACCTTGGCAAATCGGCCCTTACCTCCACCGCTGCCCCCCATGCTCTTGACCCGCTCGATCACCGGCTCCGTAAAATCGATGTCGACGTCTCCCGCCGCGTTGCACAGCACCAGGCCCTTCGCCAGGGCGAGGATACTGACCGTACCCTTTTTCTTCTTCAGCTCGGCGGAGAGGAGACTTAGATGCTCCTCGCTCGCGTCGCCCAGCACTTCGGCGACCAGCTTGCACCCGTTGTGTACCTTGGCCTTTTCCAGCAGCGATCCCGCCTCGAAGGTGACGAGTTTCCTGGCGAGTTTCTGGGCTTCCTTTCGGTGACTCTGACCCTCTGCGTGAATCTTCTCGACTTTCTCCACCAGCGAACCGGGCGAGGTGGTAAAGCGATTGGAAAGAAGTTTTACAATGTCGTGCTTCAAAGAATAATCGTGCAGCGCCCGCCTGCCCACTCTGAAGTGAACCCGGTTCGCGCCCTTGGCTTTTTCGTACCTTAGTATCTTGAGCACGCCGAGCTCTCCGGTACTGCGCACATGCGTGCCGCAACAGCCGATGACGTCGAACCCGTCGACTTCGACTAGCCTGACCTCGTTAACGCCCTCGGGCAGCGATTTGCGCAACAACGGTTCCTGCACCTCGGCGGGTGAAACGGTTCGGATCTTCACCCCTCGGTTTTCCCAGATGATGGAATTGGCCAGCTCTTCCGCCTCTCGCACGACGTTGTCGGCGAGGGCTCCTCCTTCGACATCGATGGTACACGACGCGACACCCATGTGGAACGAGACCGTGTCCATGCCGGCGATTTCAATGAAAGCCCGGGAAAGGACGTGCTGGCCCGTGTGCTGTTGCATGTGATCGAAACGTCTCTCCCAATCAACGGTACAACTCACCGCGCCCGGTTCGATCTCTCGCTCGACGTGGTGGTGGACCCGGCCGACGTGGTCTTCGTGGACGTCGGTTACGTCCACATTCGAAATGCAACCGCGATCCGCCAGCTGGCCACCGGATTCGGGATAGAAGTACGACTTGTCCAGGACGGCCCGGAATCCTCCGCCAGAGAGCGGCTCGCACATCACGAGCACAGCGTCGAAAGAAACGGTATATGAATCCTGCAGATAGAGTTTTTGCGTGCCGACGTCAGCCATTATCGTGCAAAGGATCTGCGGACGACCTGGTTCTTTTCGTCGAGTTGGATGATTTTAGGGGAAAACGATTCGGCTTCCGATGCGGGCATCTCCGTGAACGCGAAGATGATGATCCGGTCTTCTACCTTGCCCAGGTGCGCGGTCGCGCCGTTCAGCTTGATCGCGCCCGAGCCGCGTTCTCCCGCAAGGACGTACGTCTCGAAACGCACACCCGTTTTGAGATTGGCGACGAGGACCTTTTCGAACGGGTAGATGCCAACTTCGTCCATCAAGTCAGCGTCGATGACGATGCTGCCCTCGTAGCCCACGTCCACGCCGGTTACGGTCGCGCGGTGAATCTTTGATTTGAGTAACGAAATAATCATGACGATAACCCCGATTCGAGAGCCATGATAAGCTCCGTCGCCCCGATTTACAAGCTGAACTTCGCCCCCGACGCGGGATGAGAGATTCGACCGACGAGCGTGCCGACGATAATGAGAAGTGCCGCGGACACCACCAGCCACACGTCTCCGATGCGTGTATACAAGGTTTTCCCCTCAATCTCGCGGATGTTCTCGACCAGGATGCCCTGTTCTTCGAGTCCCAGCGAGGTCACCACCCTCCCCTTCGGATCGACGATCATCGAGATGCCGGTATTGGCGCTGCGCAAAAGGTAACGCCCGTTTTCCACGGCCCGGTAGATCGCCATGTCGGCGTGCTGAAACGAACCGGGGGTCCGGCCAAACCAGCCGTCGTTGGTTATATTGAGCAGCACATCGGCCCCCTGGGACACGGCGCGGCGTGATATGCCGGTGAAGATCGACTCGAAGCAGATGAGCGGCGCCAGTTCGCCGACCGGGGAGTCTATGGGCGGTTTCGGATCGCCCGGATCGAAGTTTGCCTGGCCAAAGTTGATTTTTTTGAGAACGGGAAATTTCCAGGCGAGCGGAATCGCCTCGCCAAACGGCAGAAGATGATTCTTGTTGTAAACGGCGAGCCCGCCGTGCGGATAGAAAAGACCGGACGAGTTGTATATCCCGCGCGGCCGGCCTGCTCCCCTGTAGGAGCCATAGAGGAAACCGATGAATATGCCCACTTCGAGCTCCTGTGCCATTCCCGACAGTCCCATCCTGAATTTCGTATCCTGGCGAATAAAAACCGGGGCGCATGTCTCTGGAAAGACGATGAGCTCCGGTCCCAGCAACGCCGACTGGCGCGTGAGACGTTCTATTAACCGGAACGTTGAATCCCTGTAGGCCGGTTCCCACTTGATGCTGAGATCGACGTTGGGTTGCACGACAGCGACGCGGTGTGTTGTTACCGTCGTGGCGTTGTCGAACCGGCGGATTTCTTCGTCACCGTAAATCGCCAGCCCCACGACGACCGCCGTGCCGAGGACGAGAGCCGTCACTCGCCGGCGCGCGCCTCGCGCTGCGATGGCGTAGCTCCACAACATGTTCACGAGGACGATCACCGCCCCCATGCCGAAGACGCCGACCACGGCCGCGCCCTGTATGAACACGGGATAGCCGACCAGCGAATAACCCAGCGCTCCCCATGAAAACCCCAGTTCCCCCGCGGACCGTACTATTTCCGTCATCATCCACAGGGGCGGCCCCAGAACGATCGCCGCCAACAGGCTTCGCCTGCCGAGCGATCTCAGCAACAGGAGAAAGAGCGCCGGGTAGAGCGACACGTACAACACCAGCGTCACCAGCGCGGGCACCATCAGCCATGGCACGGTGATGCTGGACGAGGCCGAAAGGAAGACGATCCACCACAGGTGGCCGAGAAAGAACGCGATACCGAACAGGTAACCGGCCTTGAAAAACGCGCTCTTCGCGTAGTCACGGCGATAACAGGCGACGGTGAGCGGAACCAGCGCCACGAAGCTTATGAAACCGAGGGATCGCGGAGGGTAGGCGAGTGTGAGCAACACGCCCGATACCACGGCGGGCAGCACGAGTGGAAGCGGGGGAAACCACCTTCGCGGTGCTATCCATTTCACGAAACAGAAACCTCGCGACCGCTCGCAGCGGACTTGTACATCGCATCCAGGATTTTCAGGACGGACAACGCCTCTTCGCCCGTGGTCAGCGGCTTTGTGTTCTTCTTGACGCAGTCGATGAAATGATCGATTTCGCGGCGATAGCTTTCCTTGTAATAGTTGCGGCCGCCTTCCAGCTCCGGGGTGACGTTTACCAGCTGACCGTGCATCGCCTTGTGGATGCTGAGCGGCCGCAGGTTGGCGCCGCCCCTGCTCCCGTAAACCTGAAGAAACGTCTGGTCTTTCGACTCGAGCAGGTTCCAGGTGACTTCGAGAATCAGGCAGCTGCCGCCGTCGAAATGGACCATGGCACAGGCGGAATCCTCGACGCCTCGCTTGCCGGAACGGCCGAAGATACTGCACGACACGCGTGTCGGGTTCTTCAGGCCGGCAATCCAGATAGCCAGGTCCATCTTCGGCGTACCGAGGTCGAGCAGCGCGCCCCCGCCTGATTTCTGCTGGTCCGTGAACCAGTCTCTGTCACGCCACTCCTGTACGATGCGCCGCCAACCGGCTTTCACCAGCTGCACCTCACCGAGCTCGCCGCGCTTGATGAACTTCTGAAGGACTTCGACGTCACGGCGAAAACGGTTGTTCATCGCCACCATGAGCATCTTCTTGCTCTTCTTCGCCGTGTCCACCATCTTCTGCGCCTCGGCCGCGTTACGCGCCAGCGGTTTTTCGCACAGCACGTGATGGCCGGAACGCAAAGCGGCAATCGCCATCGGGGCGTGCAGGTAGTTGGGTGTGCAGATGTCGACGGCGTCGATTTCTTCGTTCTTGAGCATCTTTGTCAGATCGTAGTAGTCGCTCTTGAATCCGTATTGCTGGGCCAATCGTTTCCGCTTCACCGCGTTTTCCTCAACGAGCGCAACGAGCTCGACATCCGGATGCTGCTTGTACGCGGGCAAGTGTGCAATCTGAGCGACGTTGCCGCCACCGACAACCGCCACTCGTACTTTTTTCCTTGCCATTGTTTGCTCCACCACCCTCACCGTGACCGTCGTTGAGTGCGAACCCAGCGGGCATGCCGGTATCCTCTTGTCACCCAGCATGGTATATGAAACCGGGATAATTGCAAAGGTTTTGCAGGTGTCCGCTTACTCCGTGGCGTCGCCCTGTCGCACGATCGGGACATCCGGCTGGTTGGAAATCCCGTAGCGCTTGATCTTTTTCAACAGACCCTGGCGGGAGAGACCAAGTTGTCGTGCTGACTCGGACTTGTTCCAGTTGGTCTGGGCAAGCGTCTTGCGAAGCAGGTTTTCCTCCAGGTAGCCGACCGCCTGCGGCAGCGGCGCGTCGTAGAGCAGTTTAACATCGAGTGTGTCGTCGACGACGCGCCCGTGCACGCGCCTGGAGAGCATGTCCGGTGTTATTTCTCGGACGCCGCGGTAAAAGGCAACGATGCGCTCCAGTTCGTTTTGCAGCTCACGAACGTTGCCGGGCCAGTGGTATTGCGTGAGCACGCGGAGCGCATCGTCCGACACCGCAGGGGTCGCTGAGCCCCTTGTCTCGAAGAAATACTCGATGAGCTCCGGGATATCCGACAGGCGCTCGCGCAGCGGGGCGATATTCAGCTCTACCACGGCCAGCCGGTAGAAGAGGTCCAGGCGGAACGACCCGTCCTTGACCCGCTGCTCGAGGTTTACGTTGGTGGCCGCGATGACCCGCACGTCTATCCGCCGCACGACAGAGGAACCCATGGGACGCACTTCCCGGTCCTGCAATACACGCAGAAGCTTCGCCTGGACGGATGGCGGGATTTCACTGATTTCATCGAGAAATATAGTGCCGCCGTCGGCCTGCTCGAACAGGCCGATGTGTGCGCGGATCGCACCGGTGAACGATCCGCGGCCGTGTCCAAAGAGCTCGCTCTCGAGCACGCCGGGGTTCAGCGCCGCGCAGTTGATGGGAACGAACGCGCTCGTTGGTTTATCCCCGCGCGAGTGAAGATTGCGGGCCACCACCTCCTTGCCGGTGCCGCTTTCCCCGGTGACGAGCACGCTCACCGGCGAGTCGGCGAGTCGCACGATGAGCCGCTTCAGGCGCATCAGCGACGGTGACGTACCCACAATGGGCGGGTCGAATTCGAGAGACGGGGTGTCCAATGCTGTCCGGTCTGTGTTCGGGAACCGACGCACGTTACGCGCGCACGTCATGGTGGGGCATGTTCGCAACAATGGTGCCAGACTGCTGCGGGCTGCAATACACAAGCTATGTAACTACACCAGGTTATTACATTGGGGTTGTTCGGGTGGCCGGGGTAGGGCGGTCGCGGCAACGACCTCGGGTAATGGAGTGGAGAGACGCCGCACGGTGCGAGTCTGTTAGAGTGCCCTTATGACTCCCGCGAGTTGGCAACAACTTGACAACCCGCCGCGTACCCGGCATCGGACGGGGTCGCACGTCACGGCGTGCTGTCGTGTGGGTCACGGGCGGATGACGCCGTATTCGGTGACGAGGAGAGTGCGCACGGCGCCCTGTCCCACGTTGAGTTTTTTTTGAACGACACCGGTCACCCATACTTTCGCGCCGGCGAAACTCCTCAGCACGTCGACAAAATCGCCCTGCAGGCTCCAGTGCACGTTGTTGTCATCGAATACCCACACGGGCCCGCCGCTGCGCGTGCGCACGATACCGACTACCGGCTTTTCACCGGAGGGCAGGCGCAGCAGGTAGTAATACTGGACCATCAGGATGTTTTCGCCTTCGTCGTTCCGCACCAGCCGGCCGGTGACGGCGACCTCCATCCCCACGAGCTGGCGCAGCTCGTCACCCAGGGCCGTGGATTGAATCCAGTACGACATGCCGTCCCTCGCCTGCAGTAGCACCATCGAGAACGGCGTGCCGCCGCGACGGGACAGCTGACCAATCACGGTCACCGTGCCATCGTCTTTGTCCCCACCGCGGGCGGCGTTGCCACCGCAGCCCGCCACGGCGAGAAGCATCAACAGCGCCGATCCTGCCACGACTGTGCGTAATGTCATCGACCCACCTCTAATCAGCCGCCTTCGGCACCGGTTATTTCACGCGAATCGCAACGACGCGGATTCGACCGTTTAGGTTACCCGTAACATCGAACCTCGAACCGAGGGGGGGAAAAGCCGACATTGAATAGAAGTCGCCCGCGGCGTTTCGGACGTTTCCGCTGATGGGGCCATCGGCGATTGTACGAGCGGCGACCAGAAGCGGAGAGAAATCCCTCTGCAAATCGAACGAGGAATAGTTGTACTTCGGGTCCGCCGTTATGCCGCGGTCACTAAGATACAGCGTCGCCAGAAAATCAGCCACCGAGTCAAAGAAGTCCACGCCGGTGACGTTCTGAACACACGCTCGCCCTATGCAACTGCTCTGCAGAATCGATTTGTATATCCCCGTGCCCAACTGGTCGCCAAAATAGCGGAGAAACAGGAAAATGCCGCCGCGCTGGCCGAGCGTGTCGCCGCCTATGATAGAAACGTCACCGGGGTCACCGAGATAGACGCCCGCGCGGTCGATATTGCTCTTGTCAAAGCCGTTGAGGTCCTCGGCCATGTGGGCCATGCCCTCTTCCAGCCAGGTGACCTGCAGCGAGGCACTCCCGAAGTTGAAGAGGCGAAAGCCGAAACTGATCATGTGCTCGAGCTCGTGGGCGAGCGTCCCGGGAATAATCGTCGTCACGAGACCCTTGGGGAACGTGTTCCCGAATTCGTTTCCCGGATCGGGGACCATCACATAGAAGATTTCCATCCCGTTCGAAGTCCCGGCGGGCACCAGATTCGGTGCGAGGTCGTTCAACAGAAAAAATCCGGATATGAATCCCTGGGTCTGTGTCGTGCCCGCCGGTGTCAGCAGGTTGACCTCCGGTGTGAAGAGAATGGCGACACGATTGTCGCTGTCGATATCGGTAGTGGGGCCGAAAAATGTACTGTTGGTCAAAAAGATCTGGTTGTCGAACTGCATGCCGAAGGCGTCGTAGTCGGCCTGGGTGAAGCTGTTCGCCGGCTGGTTGATGTCGGCGTAGATGAGTACCCGCTTGCCCCCATCGTACTTGAGATCGGCGGTTACAGTCTTGAAGCTGGCGGGGTCCACGGAGCTGCAGTTCGTGCACGTGAGCACTCGAAAACTCCGAGTCGGTGCCGGTGCCGGCGCGGCGGGGGCCCTGTCGAACGGCCGCTTGCCTTTACCGTATCTCTCGATGTAATCGGTCGCCTGCCGCCGGATATCGAGTTCGAACTCCATGGGGAAATTCTTCCGGTCGTAAGGCGATCTGGATCGGGCGTCCAGAGACGCTTGGGTTTTGACAACGCTTGCCGGAGTTACTGTGTAAGCAAAATTGGCCAGCGCTCCACCCGAAGCGGAGAACGGGATCAGCACATATTCTTCGTTACCGGTTTGAGCTGGGAGCGCAAAATCGAAGCTTGTTGGCTCATCAAACGTGATTACATCGCCAACGTTGAACGATACCGCATTCCCCACCAATGCCACGGTGCCACAACCGGACCCAGCATCTACGGTGCAAGTTGGGCTAACCCCGGTTGTTTGGGGGGTAAAACGAATCGTGACATCGTGGGTCTCCCCGGGGTTGATATTGTACGTCTCCGTTCCAGCGTCAATACCGAAATCACTGCAGTTCGGCGGGACTGTGGCTGTTCCACTGACAGCGTTAGGACCAAAATTCTGGATTGCGAACGTCATTGCTTTAGTCGTTCCTACAAAAACATCACCAAAGTCCACAAGCGTGGGCTGGACGTTACAACCGGGTGCAACTCCCGTGATAGCGACACTGCCGCACTGCGCGGACTCAATGGCGCAACTTATCTCACCCGCCGAGGACGGACTGAAGCGGACTACCACCGCCAACCTCTCTCCGCCGCCTAGATTAAAAGCGCCAGCGCCGCTCGTGATCGAAACATCGTTACACGGGAGACTGCCAGAAATCGAAATGGTACCCGAGAGTGCGCCGCCGCCAACGTTTTCCACCGTAAAGGTCCGTTCTTGGAAGGTTCCAACGGCAACAGTATCAAAATCAACGGTGGCTGGTTGCACTAGGCAGCGGCCCGGCGCGACGGGATCGTCCGAACCGCAGGAACCGAGAAAAAGCAAGCCGAGCACAACGGAGACACGGGCGACGACCATGGGTTTCATGAGTGAGCAGCCTTTCGTAAACGAGCTGAGAAATACGTGGGTTTCTAGAATCTATCGTATCGCAGCAGCCCATTTCAAGCATTAACCCGCCCGGATTGCCGGCCAAGGATCCGTCGCCACGGCGGGGCACGAGATTTGCACGATACCCGTGGGAACTTTGACGCTCCGGCCCGTTGCGGAGCGATAAGGAAAAATAAGGCCATGGGGGGGTTCATGAACCCCTCTTACAGACATCCATTTGGGGCTGCATCATGGAATTTGCAATCTACGTTATCGAACAGAACGATCTCGACAGGCAGCACATCGAACGCTTCATAAAAAAGCTCTCCCATCCCGTACGCGTCATGGACCAGGGTGAACTCGACACCGGCCGCTCCAGGATCGACATCGTCGTCGTCGGTCTCTCCGACGGCGACATGGACATGACAGATATCCAGGCCCGGCTTGCCCGCATTCGCTCGCTGTCCCCTCGGGCCCAGGTCATCCTGTGCACGCCCCAGGACACACAGGCACTGGGGACCGATATACTGAACCTGGAGGCGCGCGCGTATCTGCTCAAACCTGTGGAGGAATCTGCCTTTCTCACGCTGCTCAACAAGGTCCTCTCCCAGATGCAGCGACGGAAGCGGCGGGACGAGTACCTCAGGGGCTCACAGAAATCGTCGCGCGTCAGCGATGTCATCGGCCGTAGTAACGCCATCAAAGACGTGATGTCCCTGATCGAACGGGTCGCCACCAGCGTGAGCACCTCGGTTCTTCTTCTCGGCGAGACGGGAACGGGAAAAAGTCTGTTCGCAGAAACCATCCACCAGCAAAGTGATCGATCCGACGGACCCTTCATCGAGATAAACTGCGCCGCGCTGCCGCCGAACCTCCTGGAGAGCGAGTTGTTCGGCTACGAGCCCGGTGCGTTCACCGATGCGAAGGAGCGCAAGATCGGCCTGATCGAACTCGCCGACCGCGGCACTTTGTTTCTGGATGAAATCACCGAAATCGACACACAGACGCAGGCCAAGCTGCTCAAGTTTCTGGACACGAAGACCCTGCGCCGCCTGGGCGGGGCACAGCCCATCGAGGTGGACGTGCGCGTCGTGGCGGCGACCAACCGGGATATCCGCGAGGAAGTCACGGAGCGTCGGTTCCGCGAGGACCTGTATTACCGTCTCAACGTGGTCGAGATCGCGATACCGCCCCTTCGCGAACGCAAAGAAGATATCGATATGATCGCCACCTACTACCTCGGGCATTACAAAAAACAATTCAGAAAACCGTACCTTCACTTCTCACCCGATGCGCAGTCGCTCCTGCGCGAATACCGGTGGCCGGGGAACGTTCGTGAACTGATCAACGTCATCGAACGGGCGGTCCTGCTCAGCCGCGACGCAGTCATAAAAAAGGACATCCTGCCCATCCGCAAGCGGCCGGACCCGCACCTCATCTCGTTCTCGAAGGACTACGACGACTTCGTGGTCAAAATGCCCGCGGAGGGAATCAGTCTCGACAAAATTGAGAAAAAGGTCATCGAGGCAACGCTGGTCCAGACCGGCGGAAACGTCCTGCGGGCGTCTCAGCTGCTCGGGATGAGCCGCGGGGCGCTTCGCTATAAGCTGGCCAAGCACAACATCCGGCCGCAGGACCTGGTCCGCCAGGCCGTAACGGCCAAGAGTTGAGCCACGGCGGTACCGGGCACCGCGAACGCCGGCCGCATCCCCCCGTCACACCGCAGTCGACAAACGCGTCCCCGCCCCTTACAATCCCGTCATGTCCAGAACGAAGACCCCGGCCGAAAGCGCCATCGAAACCCGTTACATACTAGCCCCGCACCAGGTCAACTCGTTCGGCACGGCGTTCGGCGGTGTCATCATGTCATGGATCGACATGGTCGCCGCCATGGCGGCGCAGCGGCACTGCCAGGGAGTTGTGGTCACGGCAAGTATCGACAAGATCTCCTTCAAGGCGCCGATCCACGTGGGCGACCACGTCGTGTTGAAGGCCAGCGTAAACTACGTCGGAACCACCTCGATGGAGGTGGGTGTGCGGGTCAACAAGGAAGACCCGGTGACGGGAGAGGAGGTGCGGACCACGACGGCCTACTTGACGTTCGTTCAGCTCGACCGCGAAGGCATGCCGAAGAAGGTGACGGCGTTGGATCCGCAGTCCAAGGACGAGAAACGACGATACGAGAACGCGAAGCAACGCGTTCAGGCGCGCAAGGACCTGCGGGTCAAGTTGAAGAAGATCGACACGTGATGGACCGGGGATGAACGAGCGGACGCGCTACCGGCCAATTCGATGTGTCCGTAAGGCTGACTGGCGTTACCGGCGGGGTGCAAGGTTTCGTTCAATGATCGTCACCACATCGTCCCCGGGCAGGGTGCCTTGCAAGAGCAGGCTGCGGCTCAACGCGTCCACTGTGTGGCCGACGTCCCTTCTCGCAAAGAACCTCCGCAACTGATTCTCGATGCGCTCGAAAGCCTCCGCGTATCCGGCCCCCGGAATCGCCTTCAGCAGCCGCTTCACCTCGCCGACACGTTTCTTGCACACCGCGCCCTGCGGTTCACCGGAGGCAAACGCACGCTGCGCGACCGGGCCGGCCATGACCACGGTGGCTAGGCGCTCGACCAGCGAACGCGAGTCCGCACCCTGCACCCACTCGAAGTCGACGTTACGCAGCGCCTGGTTCCAGACGTTCCTGCCCGCCCCAGGTCCGTTGGCAAAAATGGACACGGGCATGAGCATGATGCCCGCGTCCAGCGCGGCCACGGCGTGACCTGCCTCGCGGTATGCGGAGGCCATCTGCGCCTTGCTGCGGGGCTTCTTGTGGGAACGTGTCAATCCCTGTCCTCCAAAGAAACGGTAGCCCCATCGTCTAGCGATCGAAGCCGAAACCAAGCGTGAAATAGTAGCTGAAACCTCGGTCCTGCGTGATGACGACGGGGATGCTGAAACCCGGATCGACGAACGACACCGGATCCAGCGAATAAGCAGACACGAGGCTGATTGCGGTGGGAAAGAGGTAGTACGAGCCCAGGCTCAGGCGCAGCTCGTAACCGACGGAGCTCCTGTAGTCGTGGGTCTTGAACTTGCTCTCGTTCCATGCATTCGCCGTTTCGAAGAAAATGCTGCCGTAGAGATCCCTGAAGTAGAGGTGGAGGAACTGCTTGTTGATGTTTCTCTTGATCGGAAAACGATAGGTCGCGCTCGCCAGGGCTCCCCTCCGTCCACCGAGACTGTAGTAGGTGTACCCGCGAAGGCCGTCGCGCCCACCGAGGTAGAACCAGAAGAAATCGGACACGTTTTCATCGATCAGGGACCCGTAGAAGCGCAGCCTCAGCGAGTGCCGCAAATAGGGCAGCCCGATGAATTCGCGCCAGTCGATGGTGAATTGATTGAAATGGTTCTTGGTAAAGTTGGGGCGGAAGCCGTAGTCGAACTGCCCGTTCTCGAACAGCTCGTCGAACGCCCGCATGGCCGAAAACGTCACCGCGCGGCCGCCGCGGGGATTGATGTCGGTGTCCACGGCGCGGGAGAGCTTGCGATAGTTGTAGCGCAGGTGGGCCTGGTTGGCGATGTAGTACTTCCATCCACCCTCGTCCTGCGTCAGCTGCGTGCCGTCCAGTTCGAACGGTTTCACGACGACGTTAACGCTGTACTCGGCGTGCGTCCAGAAGAGCGCCAGATCATGCTGGCGGGTCGCAGAAAATCTCGGGCCGAATTCCAACCGCAGGCCAAGGTCCGCCTGCCACACGTCGTAGCGGAGATCGAAGTTGAGCGTCTTCTCGAATGTCGGACTGGTTGGGGTGGTGTCGAGGATCCCGTTGGATTCATCGCGCTCCCGCACGACGAAGAAGTTAGCGAACAGTGTCGGGTACAGGTGCCGGAGCTCAAAGTCCAAAAAGGCGTCGTACTCGGCGTCGGTTCCGAACGACGCGCCCAAAAAGAGTGATTGCTCGTCCAGCATTTCCAGGCTGCTCATGAAGAGACCGAATCTCGGTGTTCCATCCCACAGCACAAAGCGCGGGTAGAATTGAAACGGCGAGTAGGCGGCCTTGTATTTCGTAATCGTCGAATCCGCCACTAGCGGGGCCGCAGACAACGATGACCCCACATCCGGCTGACCGGCCGTTTCCCTGGCGCCGCTCGCACGGGCCAGCTCGCGGCCGGCGGCGCCTCGATCCCGGGCGAGTGCCACACGCAGTGCGCCGCATTCGTCGAAGGGTCCCGCTGTCCTCCGGGCGTAGGCCGCCCGGTCCAGGGTCGCCACCGGATCGGAGAGGCGGTCGATATAATAGACACCGTATCCGCCGGCACCGTAACGCGAGTAGACGAGGCCGTCCCCTCTGGCGCCCGCCAGGTCGGGCATGAACGCGCCACCGATGACACTGGTATGCTGTTTGATCCAACCGTCTTCGAGGTCGAGCTCGTAGATGTTGAAGATGCCCGACCGGTCCGAGGCGAATACGATCGACTCACCCGTTGGTCCCCATCTGGCGTCCCGCTCGTCGCTCGGTGACTGCAGGTGGTAGCGAAAATCCCCGCCCTCGCTGGATATCGAGGCAATGTCCCGCGTGCCGCTGGTAAATATGCCGAACAGCACACGCTTCCCGTCCGGAGAAAACTGGGGGTTGTAGAGTTGTGTGCCCTCGACACCCGTGAACAGATCTCTCCGCCCGCCGCCGTCGGCGTTTATGCGAACCATGCGATGCGTGCCGTCGCCGTTGACGACGCAGACAATCTCCGTGCCGTCCGGGGAATATGCCGGGTCTCCGCCCCTCAGACCCCTGGTCAGTCGCTTCTCTTTTTTCGAAGTGAAGTCGTATACATAGAGGTCGTTGACGGTCGAGCCGTAGCGGTCTACCTTGTCCTTCTTCGAATACAGTAGCCGGCTGTCGTCGGGTGAGAACTGCGGCCGCGAGCTGACGCCTCCCCGGAGTATTTTCTTGTTCTTGCCGCTGCGGTCCACGACGTAGAGGGCCGTACCCGAAAACTCGCTCCCCTCGTTCGAGAGAAAAGCAATCCTCGAACCGTCGTGGCTGAAGACCGGCGCGATAGTCATGAAACCGTCGGTGGCAAGCGCCCTGCCCTCTTGTCGGGCCAGGCCTCCGGTCTGTTCCGCGTAACGCTGCTCGAGGTCCGCCTTCCAGTCGCGGTAGAGCTCCTCGCCCGGTTTGCCGGTCACCTTGCGCAGCGCCCCGTCGGCACTGAGCCTTTTCAGCGACCTGAGCTCGTCAGTAATGTCCTTTATCGCCCCCGGGCCGTAGCGCGCCGCGATGAAGTTCACCAGTCCGTAGCCGTGATCGTAGACCTGCTCGCTCTTCAAACTGGACTTGCCGAAGAAACTCATCTCGTCGTAGGTAAGCATCTCGTCCTCGAGCACGGCGCAGCGCAGTATCATGTCGCGGTGTGTATCCCAGCAGTCGTAGCGTTTGGCGGGCGTCTGGTACTGCGCGACGCCCTCGGCGAACCACGGCGGCATGAGTACGCCAGAGAACGGATACGACACGATGTGATTGGGGTAACCGTTGAGCACATCAGAGCGCTTTTCGTCTTCGAATCCGATGAGTTGAAAATAGATCGCCGGCATGCGTCTCGGCATCCGCGCCGAGGCCTGGATGGAAACGATGTGGGTGTACTCGTGCGTTACGACGTTGCGGATCCACTCGCTCGTTCCGCGAAATCCGAACTCGAGGTTCGTGGCCCAGATTTCAACCTTGTTATCGAAAAAGTATGCGGCTCCGTTCGCATAATCATCCGTATCCCGGATGACGAAATGGACCGGCACGTCCGGCTCGTAACCGTAGAGACCGGTGATGGGGCCGTGCACCTCCTCGGCCACCGCAGCTACCTGGCGCGCCGTCCACTCGGCGCCCTCATGGAAATGGACCTCGAAGTGCTCGGTCTTGATCGTCTTCCACTTCAGCGGGGGATTGTTGTAGGCCGTGACCCCCCCAGCGGAGCACAGAAACGCCAGACCGACGGCTGCATATAAGTAGTCTCTAATTCGCATCGGATTTGCAGGCGACGCTCGACGGCGGCCGTGGGGGGAGGCGTCCGTCGATTTTCTTTTCTCCAGGGGTTGGGCGAATCAGGCAGGGTGGTGCCGATCCGGCTGCCACCATGTGAAGATACGCCGCAACTACTTGATTGTCAATAGTTCCCCTTGTCTCCAGGAAAGAGCTCGACGATCGACGAGGCCGGCCGCTGTTGGCGGGGTTCCTCGGGTTCGAGCAGGACGTTTCGCATGTGGATTACGCGCACGTCGTTGGTGGCAATATTCGGCTGCAGCGCGTCGAGGACTTCCTTCTTCGCGGAGAAATAGATAACCTGCCAGCCGTCGTCGGTAATCGTCTTGAGCAGCGCCAGCTGGTTGTGAAGCCGATCGATGTCGGCCTTGACAAAGGCGTCGTCGAGAAGGAAGAAACCGCGCGCTCCCTGCATGACACCCTGCGCCACCGAAAGTCGAATCGCCAGGTAGAGCTGGTCGGCGGCGCCACCGGAAAGTTTCTCGGCGGCTATTACCTGGCCGCGAGCGTCGCGCGCGCTGATACGGCTGTGCACCGGGTCGAACATGACTTCCCGGTAACGACCGCCCGTCATGTCCGCGAAATACCTGGACACCGCCCGGTCGGCACCGAAAAGCTCTACCACTTTGGATTTGTTCTCCGATTCGATCGCTTCGAAGATTCTCAGCACTTGCTGCGCGTCTTCTTTTTGCTTCTCCACGCGCTCGACAAAAGCCTCCATGTCCCGCTTCAACGCGTTGAGGTCGCTGATGGTGCGGCAGACCACTTGGTCACTCTCGATCACTTCGGCGTGCGTGATTTTCAGTTCCAGGTCCCGCAGCTCCTTGCGGCCGATGTTGAGCTGATCGTCTATCTCAACCGCTTGTTTCTTGAGCGTCTGGATCTCGGTCTCGAACGCCGTCACCAGGTCGGGATTGTACTCCTGCGCGCCACCCGTGCCCGGCACCGCCGACAGGTGCCGCTCTATCTCCCCCTGCCAGAATTGTAGCATTTGTTCTTCGTCCTTCTTGCCCCCGAGGACACGCGACAACATCGAGCGCAGCGACTTCACTCGGGTTTCTTTGTCGCGTTTGGTTTTCAGGGCCCTGCGATAGTCTTCCAGGGTGTCGATATCCGACTCCATTTTGAGAGCGCTGAGCGCGTCCTCGACCTTGTTCAGGTTTTCCTTGTGAATGCGCGTCTGCTGCGCCAGCGAGAACAGGTCGCCGGTCAACACGTTCTTGCCGATATCGGCGTCCCGCAGCTTTCGCTGCTCGAGCTCCAGTTCCCGGCCACCGGGTTTCTCGAGTACCGTACCGAGGTTGACATCGTCGGGCGAGTCGATCTCGACACCGAACCTCCTTGCCGAATCGCGCAGGTCTTCGAAGGCCGCTTTGAACCTAGCCTCTATCCTCTGCAACCGGTACACCTGTATGGCCGACAGTACGGTCAGCAGAAGAAACAGGCCCAGGCAAGCGAACAATACGGGCGCCTGTACAAAGAAACTTCCAGCGACCGAGATAACGAGCAGCAGTGCCGACAGACGCGTGGCCCAGCGCCAGAACTTGCCGTGGGTTTGTTTCTCGATGCGCGTTCGCTTGAGAACCTGCCACTCATTCAGTTTGGGTTCCAGTTCCCCCGTGAACCCTTCCCGGCTCTTCTTGACCGATTCCACTTTGGCACGGGCCTCGGCGTACGCGTCGCTTACCGTCCGGAGCCTCTTCTCTTTGTTTCGCCGCTGCTCTTCCACCGAGCGGATGACGTCTTCGTCACGCTTGCAGTCGAGCGCGAGTTCGCGCCATTTCTCCAGGTCCTTCTCGTTGACCTCGCTGATTTCGCCGAGCGATTCCAGAACCGCCTTGAGCTCGATCAAGTCTTCCTGTGCCTTCTGGTACGTGCCCCTCACTTCCGCCTCGCGAAAGATCTTCAGTTCACGCTCCTTGGTCGCCAGCCGTTCCTTGACCTCGACCAGTCTTCTCTCCAGCTTATCGAAGCCGCTGTTCTGGAAGAGGGGCAGTTTCCTGTCGATCTCCCGGGCGAGCTCCAGCGCCGCCTTTACCCGGCGCAGTGCATGCTCCGCTCCGGCGCTGTCGGACAAATCGGCATCCGAACCGGGGTTGGTCAGCCGGCCTTTCGTCTGCAAGACCTGCTTGATGTCCTCGATCTCCGACGTGCGCAGCCCGGAGAGCTTTTCCGACACGGCGACGTAGTAGTCCTTCTCGTCCACCATGCTGAGATCGCTGTCCCTCACGACGAAGATATTCCGAAAATCGACCCACGTAACGGGCAGGTGGTCCGGCAACGAGTCCTTGCGCGTCAGGTTGATCTCGCGCCCGTCGTGCTCGAGCACCAGGAAGCCCTCCGGAGGGTCGGAGACGCGCGCGATGTTGCTGAAATGTTTCGACTGGCGCTTGAGGTCCTTCTTGAAAAGCAGCTTGAGGATGGCGTCGAGCAGCAGCGTCTTGCCCTGCTCGTTGGCGCCATAGACCAGCGTAAAGTTGGCGAGATCCCCCGCGCTGAAATCCACCAGCGGTCCGTAGCGGTCGATCCGAATGGCCCTAATTCGCAAGCGAAGCCTCCATCATGCTCTCCATGGCCAACCGGCGCAGTTCCGCTTTGGCCCCCTCGGTCTGGCCGCTTTCCTCCAGTTTTTCGAGGAAGCGGATAAAGAGGGGGTTGCGCCGGACCTCGCTGATGTCCCGCCACTGCGCGGACACCAGTTCGACACGGGGCGTCAAGAGCTCGCGCACGGCGGCGGTAAATTCCTTTTCCGTCCTGCCCGCCATTTGCAGGTCCACGAATCCGGTCACGCTCAGTTGCACCCGGGCATCCGGGTGGGAGTCTCGCAGCGCGCGCTCGATGGTCTCCAGCGGATCCTGCATGGAGAAGGGGTTCAAATAGACGGTGAGGTCGCGGTAATGAAAACTGCTAACGATTTCCCCCTGTGGGGGCTTGCCCACTTCGAAAAGATTGACCTTGCGAATGCCCGTCTCCTTCCGCGTAACCGACACCGGCGAACCGGGGTACACGAAGTAACCGTCGCTGTAGCGCACCGACTCGAAGTTCGAGTGGAAATGCCCGGCGAGGACGTAGTCGATACCGAGATTGTCGAAGAACGGCAGACGCACCGGCATATAGCCGCCCTGCTCCTCGTCCCCGAAACTCTTGCCCGAATAACTCAGGTCGAGCAGTTCCCCGTGGTAGAGCAAAATATTGCACGCGCCATCGCGCCGGCGGTTCTTGATCGACAACAGCCGCTGCAGCACTTTTTCCCCCACAATCTTCTCGAATGGCAGCCCGAACAACCGCACGTCCCCGATGTCCAGATGTTGCTCGTGGCTTGCCAGCACGGTCACGTTCTCTCCGTAATCGTCTCCGTCGCGCAGAGCCAGTACATCGTGGTTGCCCGGCAGAATGACCACCGGGAATACGAGAGACCGCATCAGGTCACGGAGCGGGGGCTTCAATTTGTGGGCGTCGAGCTGGCGGTCGAAAAGATCGCCGCTGATAACGACTAACGAGACGCGGTGTGCCTTGGCAAGTTCCAGAATACTCAGGAGGGCGCACCAGCGTTCATCGCCGACGGTTCTCAGATGGATATCGGCAGTGTGCAGAATTTTCATGGGCGTCAGTATAGAACAAAACCCAGACGGGAGACTATTGTTTCGCGCGCCGGGCGCCGCCGGTGCGGCGCCGCTGCATGCCGGCGAGAAACTCGCTCTTGGTGGGCGTCAGGGGCCGGCTCGTCTTGTGGTAGGCGGTGATTTCCTGCACCATGTACAGGCTGGGCACCGGCGGCCGCACGAGGAGTCCCTGCCGGATCTCGGGACCCACGGCTGTTTCCGGCAGAATGGCGAGCCCCAGGCCGGCCATGGCCATATGCTTGATCGTGGCCACGTTAGAGGACTCCACCACGTACTCGATGCTCAGGGACATGCGCCGGAAGAGAGCGTCCATCATCGCCCGTGTCTCCATCCCCTCCTCGAAGCCCAGAAACGGGTACTTCTCCAGATCGGCGAGCGCGATCTGCTCCTGCGCGGCTAGCGGATGATCCGGCGGCGCCACGAGGAACATCTTGTTCTTCTGGATGGGCACGCTGGTCAGGCCCGCGTACCGGCGGTTGGAGGTGAGGATGGCGAAATCGGTCTTGCCGCCGCGCACACCGGCCACCAGCTCGGCCGGTGACTTAAAAATAATTCCCACTTTGACTTGCGGATACTCATCGTTGAATTCTTTCAGGACTTCGGGCAGAAAGTAGATGCCGATGCTGTTGACGGTGCCGATGGAAATGGTGCCCGTCAGGTCGTGCTCCATGGCTTCGAGGTCGCTCCGCACCTTGTCGACGTCGCTGAAGATCTTCTCGGCGTATTGAAAGACCACCTCGCCGGACTCGGTGAGCTCCACGCCGGTCTTGACGCGGTTGAAAAGGGTATGTCCAAGTGAGGCTTCGAATTGCTTGATCTGGACGCTGATGGCCGACTGCGAGACCCGAAGCTCCTCGGCCGCCTGGGAGAAGCTCCCCCGTCTGGCGACCACGTAGAAATAGTATAGATGGTTGAAATTCAGCGGCAGCAAGGTCTTTAAGCCCCTTTGTTGGAAACTGGCCGGCCGGCCGCGCGTACAATACACTGAGCGCCACGAAGAATATACTATATAGAAACTATATACTTCAATTTTATTTTTTGTATTTTACTTATACCAAACTAAAGGCTATGGTACATATGAAGGGAGCCGGCGCTGCTGGGTGGACATGCGGCAACCGCTTTCGGGAGTCCCTCGCAGAGGGGGGACTTATTTGGGACGGGGCGGCACCGGCTCTTTCATATTTCAACATCGCACACGAATTGATCACCATATCGCGAGACCACAGGAAGGGGAAACGCGATTAGGACCTGAAACAAGTTGGAGTCCCCACCGGATGAGGGCAGCACATCGAGGCGCAAGTCGAGTGATGTGCTGCTTCTTGTCTTTTCAAACCCACCCCTCGCGCCAGTGCCCCTACCGCTCTTCAGCCGTTCCTTTCACTAAGCCACGCGGGTCCTGTCACCGATTACCCCGCCCGTGCTCGCTACCGCTGAGCGCGGTGCGGGGGCCCCGTCGGCGCCACCCGCGCGAGAGCTCTTGCGACGCTAGCTGCGGCTGGCGATCGTACGCTTCATTGCTCGGGCTTCCGCGTTTGCTGCATCGATAGCCAGCACCCGCTCGATCGCGTCGAGCGCCCGGTCCCGCTCACCGAGTGAGGCGTGTAAGCTCGCCAGGTCCAGGAGCGGCCTCGCGTAACGCGGGTCGGTTGCCGACGCCCGCTCGATTTCGCCGCGCAGCGCGTCGATGTGCTCGGCGGCAAAACGCAGGCGTGCAAAGGTTACGGGATGGTAGAGGCCGTAGCGGTGCCGCTCGAGCCACTCTTGCGGGACCTTGTTTCGTTTCACATAGACGTATGCGTTGCGGTCCATGTAGACGAGCGACCATCCCTTCGATTGAATGAGAAAGTCGTGGGTCCGGCGCATGCCCCCGTCGCTCAACTCGGGAGACGGCAGGATGAAACCGTCCAGGTCGTACTTGTTGATGGTCGTATTGAACGCCGCCGTTGTCGTCTGGCAGGCCAGGAATTCCCGGTAGAGCGCCGCGTCGATATTGCGGCCGTCGATGAACGCCTTGCGCTCGGGATAGAGTTCCCACACGAGGTACGATCCGTGGGCGATTCCGTGAAACGGGCGCCGGGCAATATCGTTGTCACGAACGAAGTCGAAGGCCGCCTGCGGAAAGCGCCCGCTCACCGCGCCCTCTATGATGACACGGTCGCGGGCCGTTACCATCAGTGCCAGCGCTGCCAGCACGCACGCCACATGCGGCGCGAACCTCATCCGCCCCTTGCGCGCGAGGCGTTTGCGGATTCGCTCGGTAAGCGGTGAGATGCGGAGCTGGTCCAGGGCCAGCGGTACCGCCACCAGGGCGAACTCCACGCGAAAGCGGTGTGCGGTGAGCGAGAGGCCGGCAAACAGACCCACGATGAGCAGCGACGAGAGCCGCAGGCGCCGCCAAGACAAGAGGAATGCCGCCGCCGCGAAGGCCAGCAATAGCTCGTAGTAGGGATGAAAGGCAGCCCGCGTCATCGCCGCATCGAAGGGCGAAAGCCACTCCAGCGTATACGCGGTCAGTAGCTGCCGGTGCTCCGCGTTCAGCGGTTGAGTGACAAACTCCACCGGGCTCGGGTTGACGAAGGACGCCGCAGCGAGGAGTACGATGAGAAGCCCCACCCGTCTCCAATCGATGGCGGCCCCCGCCAGAAATCCGCGCACCGGCAGCTTCGCCGACAGGCGCGACGAGAGCCATTCCCCTGCAAAGAACAACACCGCCATACCGACACCCAGGTAGAAACTCGGGTGCAGGTTCACCCACAACAGTTGGAGCACGACCGGCACGAGGAAGAAACGCGCACCCCGGCGTTCGCCGGCGGACAGCAGAGCCCCGAGCATCAGCAGGATCAGCAGGTACTCGAAGAGATGGGGGCGGAGGATAAAACGGGCCTGCACGTTCAAGGCGGCTACCAGGACCACGGGCGCTGCCAGGACGAGCGATACGCCGAGGCGACGCACGAGCCGTAACAACAGCACGAAGATGGTCACCACGATCGCGGCGCGCAGCGCCAGCAGTCCCAGCTCGGCCGACCACGCGTGGATCGCGTAGAACAAGAGACCCGACAGCCACGCGTGGGGCACCCACGGGGTGCCGGCGAGCGTGAAGGTGAACGGGTCTGTGACGATGAACCGACCGCTCTGAACGAGCTCCCTGCCCACGGCCAGGTGCCACCAGATGTCGTTGTTGCGTATGGGAAACACGGCGAGCAGGCACACGAACGCTGTGACCAGCACCGCAGCGACGCGGTCTGGTGATGCGGCAGGGCCTTTCGGTTTCGGATGCAACGAAACGCCTCTTTCGTGTGCGCGCCGGCCCGCGGTGTTCTGGCTGCTTAGCGATTCGGCCGCCCCGGTCGGACACGGTGACCCTCGTGGGTCACCGCAGCCCCTTGACTGTACGTTGAGGGACACCGGCGGGCGCTGCCCGGGACCGTCACCGCCCGGGTGGGTAGTCGTAATCATTTGTGTTTAAGCAGATTACAATAATTCTGGGCAAAAGAAAAGGGAAAGGCATCGAGGTTGCAAACCGCATCACGTTAGAAATTGTCCCAGCGCACCGAGAGCGGCTTTGAAAGGAGTCACCCATGAAACGCTTACCGGTATTCTTTCTCATGATATTCGTCATCGTCGCGATGACTTGGGTTGCCGGCTGCCGTTCCCCCGAGAGCCCCGCCACCGAGAACGCGGACTTGATGACACGGGAAGAGAGTCCCAATCTGAACGATCCGTACGGCGGCTACAACATGAAGGACGAGCTGCCGGGCTTCGGCGATCCCGCGCTCGCGGCCGAATACGGCGACGAGTCGGTTCAGGATTTTGACGACCCGTTCGCGAGCGACTCCGACGTGGCCGTCACCGACCGCGCCGGGTGCGACCGCATCTTTCTTATGATTACGTGGGGCAACCTCGAACGTGATTCCGCCCTCACGCATGTGACCGACTGGTCGGGCTCGCTGAGCGTGGACCCGGGAATCCTCCTGCTCAAGCGTATCATCCGTTTCGAGCCGAACGACGAGATTCTGCCCAGGACCGAGCGCGATCTACTCGAGTGGAAGTCTGTTACGCGGGGTGGCTTTGATGGCATCCTGGTGCGGGTAATTCCGCGGCCGTCGCTGACCGCGGCGGATTCGACTATCGACTCTTCGGCCACGTACATCCGTTTCATGACCGATCCGGTCAAGGTCGAGTTCACACTCGACCAGCTCCCCGGTTTGCACCGGGTCATCACACTGCCCGACGGCAACGCTGTCGCGTTCAACGCGGTCAGGATACCGCAGGCCGGGTGCCCGCACGGCTTCCTGCACGGTGGCTGGTTCAACCATCCCGAGCGCTCCGGTGGTGTGTTCCACGGTAGGTGGGCCTCCGTCGACGGCAGGATCCACGGTATTTTGAAAGGTATCTACGGCGAGAACGACGCCGGCGAAAGGGTCTTCTTCGGCAAGATGATCAGCGCCAATGGCCGCTTCGAAGGGATTATGAAGGGCCGCTGGGCTCCTGACCCGGCCATTCCTAACGGCGGATGGTTCGCCGGCCGCTGGGTGGGCCGAAACCTCCGCGCCAAGGGTGGTTTGAAGGGACACTGGCAGCGGAGCGACCACTGCAACGGCGGATTCTTCCGCGGCCGGTGGGCGATGAACTGCGATTCCTAGTCACGCAACGCCGTGGCCTCCCGAACCCCCGCGGACCGCAAGCCCGCGGGGGTTTTTGTCATAGGCTCAAATCGGTCCCTTTGGGAAACACTGACTGGATGTGCTCGCACATCCAGTCGTGGAACGCGCCATTGGTCGCGACGATGTGGCCGTTCGCGAGCGAGTTCTTCTCACCGAAGAAATCCGTCACTGTGCCGCCGGCCTCCTCGATCAGAATCACGCCGGCGGCCATATCCCACGGGCTCAGCGTCATTTCCCAGAACGCGTCCACGCGGCCGATGGCCACGTACGCCAGGTCGAGCGTGGCCGAGCCCCCCCGCCGGATGCCACGCGAGTTATTGAAGAAAAAACGAAACGTCTTCAGGTACTCGTCGAGATATTCCCTCGCGCGAAACGGGAAACCCGTGGCCAGCAGCGTCCGGACCTTGCTCGAAATCGTGCTGACCCGGATCCGCGCGTCGTTCATGTACGCGCCTTCGCCCCGCACCGCGTGAAAGAGTTCGTCACGCATCGGATCGTAGGTGACCCCCATCACCATTTCCCCGTCTTCTTGCAGCGCGATACTCGCTGCGAACATCGGGTAGGCGTGTATGTAGTTGGTGGTTCCGTCCAGGGGATCGATGTACCAACGGCGCGGGGCATCCGAAGCGATGCCCTGGTTGACGCTCGCTTCGAAACTTTCTTCCGCAACAATAAAATCTGTCCTGAACCGCTCGCGTAGCAGGGTCACCGTACTCCGCTGCGACTCAATATCCACCACGGTCACCATGTCGTTGGCCCTTTTTTCGGACACGTCGTCCGAACGCAGCGCCGCGTAGGATTTGCGGATGATCTCGCCCGCGCGGCGAACCGCCTCTTGCGCCGTTTTCAGTTCGGTTTGGTACTTCATGTCCCCGCCTTTCGATTTGTCCTGATCTTGTGTTTCTTCATTAGCATGGTAAGAAATATAGACGCCGGTTGGGAAAGTTTTTCGACGCCCCGGTGCACCACGCCGAGCATGCGCTCGAAACGGATGCCGCCGGTGGCGATGCTCTTGAGCGTGCCGCGCTTCAACTCGTCCACCACCACCTTGCGCGGCAGAATGCTCGCGCCGATTCCCGCTTCGGTCAGCCGCTTGATCGCTTCCGGGCTCGACATCTCCATGGCAGCGCGGAGGGTGAGTCCGTTATCGATGAAGACCTTCTCGAGCAGCCGCCGGGTCACGGACTGTGCAGGATAGGTGATGAGCCCCGCCTCGGAGGCGGCCTGCAGCGGGCGCCGGCGCGCGAGCCGGCTCGTGGCCAGTTCGTGGCGGGGGCTCGCCACCAGCAGCATGCGGTCCCTGTAGAACGGCACCACCTCGAGACCCTCTCCGCCCAGCGGCAGCGTGACAATGGCCAGCTCGATGGCCCCCGACTCGAGCGCGGCCACCAGCGTATCCGAGTCGGCCACCGTCACCTGCACATCCACGCCGGGATACCTGCGCCGGAACGCGTGAAACACGCCGGGCAGGACGTAGATACTTGCCGCGTCGATGTTCCCGATCCGGAGGTAGCCGGCGTGGCCGTGTGTCAACTGTGTGATCGAATCCTTCAGCGAATCCACACGCCCCAGGATCGCCTCTCCCTGCGTGGCGACCATGTCACCCGCCTGGGTGGCGACGACGCGGCGCCCGCGGCGGGTGTAGAGCTTCTCGCCCAGCTCCGCCTCGAGCTTCTTCAGCTGGATACTCACCGCCGGCTGGGTCACGAAGTGCTCGCGGGCCGCCGCCTTCAGGCTGCCCAGCCGTACCGTGGAAAGGAAGTATCGGAGTTGCCGGATCTCCATGGTTTGTCCATTAGGATAACTTATTTTACAGATAAGTATTATAAATTTCAGTAATAGTAGCGAATGCGGTATGTTACGTCAAGCCCTCAGATTTTGCATACGACGGAGCAAATTTCTCTCAGGTAAGGAGCAAGAAAATGGCAAACCCCGTTAACGATATCAAGCAACCCGCAGGCAAGCTCGGCGTCCTGCTCCCCGGTATGGGAGCGGTCGCCACCACGTTTATCGCCGGTGTGGAGGCCGTGCGCCGCGGCATCGGCCGCCCCATCGGTTCGTTGACCCAGATGGGCACCATCCGTCTGGGAAAGCGCACCGACGAGCGTTCGCCCATGATCAAAGACTTTTTGCCGCTGGCAGACCTCAAGGACATCGAGTTCGGCGGCTGGGATATCTACGAAGACAACTGCTACGAGGCCGCACGCAAGGCGGGGGTCCTGGAGAAGGAACTGCTCGATTCCGTCAAGGGCTACCTCGAGGGCATCCACCCCATGAGCGCCGTGTTCGATCGCCGCTACGTAAAAAAGCTCGACGGCCCCAACGTAAAGAAGGAAGGCACTTGGTGGGACAAAGCGGAGGCGCTGAAGAAGGACATCGAGCGTTTCAAGACCGAGAAGGGCGTCGACCGCCTCGTCATGATCTGGTGCGGCAGCACCGAGGTCTACATCGAGCCGCAACCCGTGCACCAGAGCATAAAGGCCTTCGAGGAAGGACTCCGCAACAACGACCCGGCCATCCCGCCGAGCATGGTGTACGCCTATGCTGCCCTCTCGATGGGTATTCCCTACGCGAACGGCGCGCCCAATCTCACCACCGACATCCCCGCACTCGACGAACTCGCACGAGAGATGCGGGCGCCGATCTGTGGTAAGGACTTCAAGACCGGCCAGACCCTCATGAAGACGATTATCGCACCGGGGCTCAAAGCCCGCATGCTCGGTCTAAACGGCTGGTTTTCCACCAACATTCTCGGCAACCGGGACGGCGAGGTGCTGGACGATCCCGAGTCGTTCAAGACCAAGGAGGTCAGCAAGCTCTCCGTGCTAGACACCGTGCTGCAGCCCAAGCTCTATCCCGAGCTCTACGGCAACTTCTACCACAAGGTACGGATCAACTACTATCCGCCGCGCGGGGATAACAAGGAAGGGTGGGATAACATCGACATCTTCGGCTGGCTGGGCTATCCCATGCAGATCAAGATCAACTTTCTCTGCCGGGACAGCATCCTCGCCGCCCCGATCTGTCTCGATCTCGCGCTGTTCATGGATTTCGCCCAGCGGGCGCAGCTCTCGGGGATCCAGGAATGGATGTCGTTCTTCTTCAAGAGCCCCATCACCGCACCGGGCCTGTACCCGGAACACGACCTGTTCATTCAGCTCATGAAGCTCAAGAACCAGCTACGCCACCTGATGGGAGAAGAGCTCATCACGCATCTCGGCAACGAGTACTACGAGTAGGGCACCTAACCCAACTTGACAGCATACTGTCACTATGACAGCATACTGTCATTATTTGTGGAGTGGGGTTTGCGATGCGCTCGACGTGGGCGCTCCGCGGAGTAGCCGCGTGGCCAGGAATACCGCCAGCACGAACAGAATGGGGGCCGTAGCCA
>JAZGDW010000194.1:0-2123 GCA_036478295.1 Candidatus Krumholzibacteriia bacterium | reverse complement strand
GATTTTCTCTTCTGTCACTCGCGTTTCAGGTCAGACAGCCTGCACCGCTTTCTCCATTTCCGCTTCGTCAAAGGCCGGCATGGTGGTGATTTTGCCGTAACCCTGTTTCGCGTACCAGATGCTGAATACGAGCACGACGGATGTGTCCGACGCTTCGACGGCATCAATGAAATCATAGATGCCCTGGGTATAGTTGATGGCCACGAAGGTCATCTCCAATTCATCTGCCTTGGCCTTGCAGGACTGGACCCGTTCCTCATGGCGCCCGATCCATTCAGGTGCAATGGTGCCCAAGAATATGTACTTCATGACACTTCTCTCCGATTTGCGGGCTGAAATGAACCACCAATTATACCACATCGCGGAGGCAAACGGGCCTTGCGGGCCCGAACGAAAAGACCCCCATATCCCTGCATGGCTAACCGGACCCAAGGCTTATCCCCAATGTCCGCTAATGGCTAAAAGCGAACATTCTGGCGCCTAGTGAATTATGTCCGCTTTCCCCCCGAAAGCGGACAATCATTGGATTACGGTGTTTAAAAGGTGAGTTAACGGAAAAGATGTTTTTGTCGTATTCTCGATATGGAACGAATGAACATTGAGACTACGGCGAACGAAACCTATTTACCTGGCATGACTTCCGCTGAGAGAGTTGTCGCGCTGTTGCCCAGTGCGACTGAAATCGTCGCCGCCCTCGGCTGCGCCAGCCGCCTGGTCGGTCGCTCCCACGAATGCGACTACCCGTCCGGCGTCGAAAGCCTGCCTGTTTGCACCCGGCCAAGGGTAGAACTTGGCGGTTCCAGTGCCGAGATTGACGCGTCTGTCAGGAATGCCGTGAAGGACGCCGTTGCCATTTACGAGGTGCTGGAAGATCAACTTCAGAGCCTAGCACCTGATGTCATCGTCACCCAGAGCCAGTGCGAGGTCTGCGCCGTGAGCTTTGAAGAGGTTGAAGCTGCGGTAGCATCCTGGAGCGGCTGCGCCGTCGCACTTGTATCTCTTGAGGCCAGCACCCTTAACGACGTCTACGATGATATCATGCGGGTCGCCGAGGTGCTCGGAGTAGCGGAAGCCGGTGATGAATTGGTGACCGCCATGACCAACCGCGCCATGGCGGTCGCGGATTTTGCCGAGGAAATAGACGTCTCCCCTAGGGTCGCTTGTATCGAATGGTCGGAGCCCTTGATGGCAGCGGGCAATTGGATTCCGGAAATGGTCTCATTAGCTGGGGGAAGAAACCTCTTTGGCGAGGTCGGTGGGCATGCGCCGGAGTTGGCGTGGGAGGAACTCCTGGAGGCCGATCCCGAAGTAATCATCCTCATGCCCTGTGGTTTTGATCTGAAACAGACAATCGGTGAGGTTGAAACATTTCTGGCCAAGCCCGGTTGGGACAACATTACAGCGGTCAAGACCGGTCGCGTCTATGCCACTGACGCCAACGCCTTCTTCAATCGTCCCGGCCCTAGGCTCGCTGATTCGTTGGAAATGTTGGCCGAGATTCTGCACCCGAATGCCTTTCAGTTCGGTCATAAAGATACTGGCTTTCAGCGGGTCGGGAAGGATACCGGAAATGCCGATCTGGAAACTTGAGCCCATCAATCCGAACGATGACCATTGGGGCGCGAGCACGTACAACGGGCCATTGTTCGTGCGGGCGGCCGACGAAGATATGGCTCGCGAGCTGGCAACCTCTGAATACCTTATTGGTGCTGAGAAGTCGCCCTGGCTTTACGCCTGGCTTACGAACATCATACGGATCGAAGACTCCGATTACGACGAGGACGGACCCGACGCCATCCTAGGTCCGGATGAGGCTTTGGCATAGGCGCATTAGCAGCCGTGAGGCCCGCTCTACCCCTCAGAACGGACCAACTTCAGGAACCAGGCTACGCCCGCTTCTGACTCCATGCAGACATCCGAATTAGGGGTTTCCTGTTATTTCGAGGACCGCCAGGGCGCGACATGGGCGGCGGCTTCGCGGGCCTTGGCTTCGGTCTCGTAGGGAGTATCGACGAAACCGCTGATAGGGAACTACCCAGTCACAGAGCTGAGAGGACGCGCAAAGCTAAGTTCGTGGCCGTCCGGATCGGTGATGTGGAAGTAACGTTCGCCCCATTCTGCGT
>JAZGDW010000193.1:0-4273 GCA_036478295.1 Candidatus Krumholzibacteriia bacterium | reverse complement strand
CTCAGTATTGTCGAAGCCAAGCCGTACTCCCTGCCGGATGGCGCCCTGCGGGAGCTGTTCACCGCGGCGGGCAAGAACGCAAGCGTCGTCGAGCTTCTGAACGAGAAGACCCTGTCACAGGTGGGCGACGAGGTTGTCCGTCACCGCTGTTCAGTATTGCGAGATCTCCTCGAGGATCTCGAGGACCGCAGGGGACGGCTCGACCTGCCGACGTTTCTCGTCCAGGCGATGGAGCTTACACAATTCCACTATCAACTCTTTGATGAGGGCGCGGATCTGCGCATTATCGAGTCGGTGTCCAAGCGAATATTCGAGCTGATCGAGGATCTCGTCCAGAAGCGCGAGGCGAGCCTCGCAGCATTCCTGGAGGCGATAGGTACGCTGCTGGAGAAAAGGCAGTTCAGTGAAGAGGACGCATTGTACCTGCCGGAGGGACGGGTCGTTATCATGACGATGCACCAGGCCAAAGGCCTCGAGTTCAAGGCGGTCGCCATACCCGGGATCAAGCAGCCGCCGGGAAGAGGGGACGGCTTCTATTTGATCGAAGGCAAGGGGCTCTACAGCAGCGAAATGGAGAGGTGGGGCCGTGGGACCAAGCAGCTGGACAACGGACGGAAAGCCGAACAGAAAAAGGACAATGCGCAGGAGGAGCGCTGTCTCCATTACGTTGCCATCACCCGCGCGGAGGATCATCTGTTTCTCAGCTCGTCTTTCCCCGGGGGACTACAGGGACCCAAGCGAAACAAACCCAATCTCTTTGCTTCCGTCCTGGACTCGCTCCGGGGCGGGAATATTCCGCACGAGGAGATACGTGAGGTGACACCCGTGATGGCAAAGGAGACGGCGGCGATCGGGGGCGCGGGGGAGAGCGCGGATCTGACCGCACTGCTCGACGAGTGGCAGGCGGGTCGTGAGCGTCTCGAAGAGGCGCGTGTACTCGCCAGGCCCGTGCCGCAGGGGCTGCAGTTCGTTACCTGGCGCGGACTGTACGCGTTCGCGGTGTGCCCGCTGCAGTACTACTATCGCTATGTCGCCGGCGTTCAGGAAGACCTGTTGGCCGCTGGGCCGCGTGAGGGCGCGGTGGAAACGCAGGAGAGCTTCGAAATCTCTCCCGATGTCCGGGTGCCAAGGGGGATGACCCCCGTGGATTTCGGGCGCTTCGTTCACTCTTTTCTCTGCGAGTGGCTCGGCGACGGAAAATCCGCTGACGCTGCCGTCGAGGGGATACTCGACCGTGTCGCCGATCAGTTCGATGTCCGGGGTGGAACGCGAAAGGATGCGATCGAGACGGCCTCGCAGCTGGCGGCAGCGTACCGGGACGAGGAGACCCTGCGAGCGCGGGAAATCTACAAGAGCGAATGGCCGGTTCGGCGCCGCGTGGGGGACATCGTGTTGCAAGGCGTCATCGACCGGGTGGACCGGGTGGGCGACGGTTTTCAGATTATCGACTACAAGATCGGCGTGAAGAAAGACGACTACGAGTATCAACTTCAGTTCTATGGGTGGGCGCTGGGCGGAGTTGTCGACAAGCCTCTCTCGGGCGCTGTATGCTACCTGCACAAACCGGTGCAACTCACGCCGGTGGACATGTCCGACGCTGATCTCGGCGCCATCGACACACACGTCGCTGAACTCGTGGACGCCACGACGGCCGGAGACTATCACGCCAAACCGGGCAAGGTCTGCGGGTCCTGTGACTACAAGGACATCTGTCCCCACGCGGTGACCTGACCTGGTCTGTACACACGCGACGTTGAACCCGGCGTTGGACGGCGGCCCCGTTTCCGATACGTGCCTAAACCATGAACGGCATCCTTAAAAGAACGCTCGAGTATGTCCGGAGAAGATTCCGGCGACCGCTCCCTCCCGATTTTATGAACTTCGAACACAATCGGGCGCTGTGGAATCGCTACGCACAGACCTGGCGCAAAGACGAGATCCCTCTCCAGAATCCGGATATCAAGGACAGCGAGCGGGACAGCTACGTGCAGTGCCTGGGGGACGAGTGGGGGAGGGTGGCCGACATCGAGCAAATCGTCTCCGAGTACATCGACCCCTATATTTCCGGTGACAGTGTCGTCGCCGAAATCGGCGTCGGCGGAGCGAGGATTGCGACGCGCGTCGTGTCGCGCACGAAAGAGCTCTGGTGCTTCGACATTTCCAGGGAAATGCTGGACAGGGCCCGCGGTGTTCTCGAGGGGCACGCCAACACGCGTTTCATCTTGATAGACCGGCCGAGGTTTTCCGACGAACTGGGCGATACGTTCGATTTTCTCTATGCCTTCGATGTCTTCGTACACTTCGACCTGCACATGATGTGGAAATATTTCCAGGAAATAAGGAGGGTGCTGAAACCGGGAGCGCGGGCCTTCCTTCATACGAGCAACCTGCGTGCGCCGGGCGGATGGAAGAGTTTTTCGAACCAGGATTCCTACAGTGTCGTGCGGCACTATTTCATTTCTCCAGAGATTGTCGACATCCTTGCCGAGCGTGCCGAACTCACCATCATCAAGAAATCGTCGGTGGATGAAGACAACTTCTATCTGAACCGCGATTACCTCTTTGTCGTGGAGAAGCGCTAGGGGTTTTGATTTGTGCTTGGGTGCTGCCGGGGGCGAATAATCTATCCGGACGGTTGAAACGAAGGAGGAAGGAGATGTATCCACGAGCGGCCGGGAGCCGGGGCAACAACACTCAAGACAGAACCCATATCACCCGGATGATGGTATTTGCGCTGACGATAGCCCTACTAGGGTCCATCTCTGGACATGCGGTTGCCGAGACCGCAGATGGCATCCGCACAATCTATTTGATTCGCCACGGGTGGTACGACCACAGGGATAAGAGCGATCCCGATGTGGGTAAGGCGCTGCTGCCGCTCGGTGTCGCGCAGGCGAAGCTGCTCGCCGCTCGTTTGCGATCGATGCCGGTGGAGTGGACGGCCCTCCATTCGAGCACCATGACCCGCGCGCGGCAAACGGCCCGTGTCGTCGGCGAGGAATTCCCCGAGCTCGAGCTTCAGCAAACCCGGCTCATCAGGGAATGCACCCCACCGACGTGGCGCCGAGACATTATGGAACGAGAAGAGGAAAGCGAACTCAAGGCCTGCGCCGACCAGCTCGATCGAGCCTTCGCTCAATTCTTTGTTCCCTCGCCGGGCAAGGATCGTCACGACATTCTCGTCTGCCATGGGAACGTTATCCGTTACTTTGTCACCAAGGTTCTGGGCGTGGATACCATGTCGTGGCTTCGCATGTCCGTCGGCAATTGCAGCATGACCATCGTGAGGGTCAACCAGGACGGCTCCTTCAAGCTCCTGGCGGTGGGAGACGTTGGACACCTGCCAGCCAATTTACAAAGCGGCGTGGATCGAACCGAGAAGAATCTGGCGATCCCGGGGGAATAGAGCTAGCACGCGGCGGCTCCGATCGCCAAAGACAGGGCCTGAGGGTCCACGGCGGCGGGCGGCTCCCCAAAGTGGACGATCTTCGAACTTTTTTTGTCGGAAATTGTGCGGTATACTAGACTGCGCGCTGGCCGGTCACCTCGCTTTCCTTACGTACGCCTGATCGGCATCTGTTATCTCAACGTGCCGAGCCCGGCTGCTCCGTGGCTCTTCGGACGCGACCCCGCCCGTCGAACTCCTGTCTTCCAGGGAGGTTGACATGTTTCGCCGTTTTTCTGTCTCACGTTTTCAAAGCGTTTTTGTCATCCTGGGGTTCTCACTGCTCGTGGCGTCTTGTGGTGGCGACAACGGCCCGACGGGACCGGGGGGAGGCCCGACGACACCGGGGGGATGGTTCTGGCAGAATCCCCTGCCCCAGGGGAATGATCTGGTGGCGGTGCATTTCGTGAACGCCACGACGGGGTGGGCCGTGGGAAGTGCGGGTACGATCCTTCGCACCACCGATGGGGGGAGCGGTTGGGTGAGTCAAACGAGCGGCACGACAAACTTTCTCTCGGGCGTCTCCTTTACCGATGCCACGACAGGGACGGCCGTGGGAGCTGTGGGTACGATCCTTCGTACCACCGACGGGGGGAGCAGTTGGGTGAGTCAAACGAGCGGGACGACAGAAAACCTCTTTGGCGTCTCCTTTACCGATGCCACGACTGGGACCGCTGTGGGAAATCGTGGCACGATCCTTCGCACCACCGATGGAGGGAGCAGTTGGGTGAGTCAAACGAGCGGGACGATATACCCGCTCTCGGGCGTCTCCTTTACCGATGCCACGACCGGGACGGCCGTGGGAATTGGGGGTACGATCCTTCGCAC
>JAZGDW010000192.1:0-15867 GCA_036478295.1 Candidatus Krumholzibacteriia bacterium | reverse complement strand
TACACGATGTCGAAATCCCGCAGCAGAAAATCGTTCTGTACCTGCTCGCCCTGGATTATGGCCTTGGCATTCACCTCCACGCCGACGATCCCCTGTAGTCCCTTGCGGCGAATGACCAGTACGTGGTTCGACTTGGCACCGTCCCTCAGCCCGCCCGCCAGAGCCAGCGCTTGCACCAGTGAAACCGCCCGCTTAAACGGATATCCGCCCGGATCGCGGACCTCGCCCAGGACGTACACCACAGGGTCGGTGGTCTTTACCACGATGACCGAAAGATTCGGCTCCTTGAGGATCTCTGCAAAGCGACGGGTCAGCAACGTGTCGAGCTGCATCGGCGTGCGGCCCGCGGCCATGACATCGCCCGTGTAGGGCAGGGTGATGCGCCCGTCGCTTCTGACCAGCAGCTCTTTCTGACTCAGGTCGCGATCGAAAAAGAAGACGACGTCCAGGCGGTCACCGACAGCGATGATGTAGTCGTTGCTCTGCCTTGGCGGCGACGTATCCCGCAGGAACTGCCCGAGCTGTTGCGGCGGGTAGACGCCGCCCCCGGCACCGACAGGCCTGCGGTTGGAAGAGCAAGCCGAAAGGCCGACAACGAGCGCCGGCGCGATCACGACCCGCAACATCAAGGTTCCGAAAACTCTTTTTTTCAACATTCCGCTCCTGTGAACGATGCACGGGCGGTAGCCGTACGCCTCCCCCGCCCTTATCATGCCACCAAAAAATCGCTTGTCAAACACTCCTGAAGACCACGGGATGGCCCGGTACCCCGGGCCCTAGTACGCACCTTTCCTGGCAATCACCGCGGGGATGGTTTTGAGGAAAATCGCGAGGTCAGTCTTGAAACTACGGAGCCGTAAATACTCCACGTCGAGACGCATCCATTCGTTAAAACTGATGTGGCTACGACCGGATATCTGCCACAAACAGGTGATACCCGGCGTCACCTCGAGCCGCTTGCGGTGCCACGGTTGGTATTTCTTCACCTCGGCCGGCAGGTGCGGCCGCGGACCAACGATGCTCATCTCACCCCGCAACACGTTGAAAATCTGGGGGATCTCGTCGAGACTGGACCGTCGCAGGAAACCTCCCACAACCGTCACCCGGGGATCCAAGCGAGCCTTGAAAACAGGCCCCTCTTGCTCATTGAGACTCTCCACTTCCCTGCGTCGTCGTTCCGCCTCCCGGTACATCGAGCGAAACTTGAAAAACTTGAAAACCCGGCCGTTCTTGCCGACACGCTCCTGTTTGAAGAATACCGGTCCCGGGCTGTCCAGCTTGATCATGATGGCGATCAACGGAATGATCGGCAACAGCAGCAGCAGAATCAGCGACCCCGCGGCCAGGTCAAAAATCCGCTTGCCCAGGTCATACATCGACGACTGCCGGATCTCGATCGGCACCGGCGCCGCAGTGTTCACACCGGCGTCCAAAACCCGCCCGGCCCTTGTTGTTACTTCTTCCTTCACGCCCACACAAGACTCCTACTCTGCTATCCTGACAAAAGACGTATCAATCCCACTCCTGGACACAAAAAAACCGCACCCTGATCCAAGGGAATACGGCACATCGCTCAACCCGAACCTCCTGCCAAAGAAACTTATACTGGCGCGCTACCAGCGCTCCACAATTGAAAACCTAAGCTGTAAATCAAGTATAAGATGCTTTAACAGTAACTCGGGGTAACCTCCTGATTTGTTTGATAATAGTACCATCTCCCCATCCTGATGTCAAGGTGTACATGGCGCCCGAATCGCCTGCCGGCCGCCCACACACGTGGCCCCGGGGCGGCCACCGCTGCTGCCCTTCCACCACGCCTCCGCGTGCCCTACCCGCGGTTGTTTGGAACCACCCACCTCACTTTGGCCTCGAATATCCCCGCCATTTCTGTTACTATCAGTGCTAGCAGGCTGGCGTAACAGCCTGGCAGTACTTCCGTTGACAAGCTCTGTATCCTTGATCCGCGCATCTCGACACTTCTTGCCTCACCCACCGGCGCCGACCCATGGCCTGCGCGTGAGCCCTGACGCGCCCCCCCACGAGGCACGAGGGACGCCGGCCACCGGGTCGCCGGCCCGCTACTGTATCGCCTGGAAAGGAGCCTCGTGATGCGGACCGGCAATGATCGACCGAGGGCGTTCGCGGGGCACTTGCTGACGGCCTGCTGTTTTGGCGTAGTGGGAGGCGTGACCCTGCTCGTCGCCGAAGCCGTGATCCCGTATCGCGGCCACTACAGCCTGCTCGGTGATTCTCTCGCACGCGTGGTTTTCGTCTATCTGGTGTCCTTCATCGCCGCCGGCACGGTCTTCGGCCTGGTGGTCGCGACACCCAGCGTGCTCGCCGGGCGACTGCTGCGGCCCGCCGGCTTCGTCCGGTTCTACGCGGGAGCGTGGTTCTTTCTGGCGGCGTCGTTCTGGTACCTGCGCAACCACCCCCTGTCCGCGATTCGGAGACTGTGGGCGTCCCCTGATATGCTGTTCATCGTCGCTTTTCTGTTGGCCGCCGCCGCCGTGGCGATGGCGGCGGGCAGGATTATTGCACCCAAGGGGCGGCCCCCTCGCACGAAACACCTCGTACCACCCACGGCCGCATCTGTATTGCTCGCGCTGGTACTGTTCCTCACCCAGCGCGGAAGTGAATTTCGCCTGCCGCAACCCCCAGCCGACCCGAGTGCCGGCCCCAACGTGGTCTTCATTGTTTTGGACGCCCTGCGCGCCGACCACCTGTCGGCATACGGCTATGAACGCCCGACCTCTCCCAATATGGATCGGGTGGCCGCCGAGGGCGTTGTGTTCCTGAACGCGCGCTCGCATGGCAACCGGACGGTGCTGGCCATGCCCGCCATCTTTACCTCACTCTACCCGTCGTTTCACGGAGCCATCAGCCGGGGTGAACTCATGAGCCCGTTGCCGGACGACCGCGTGACCATCGCGGAGTTGTTTCAGCGGGCGAACTACACCTCCGTCGGCCTGATGACCAACATCTACCTCAAATCCGCATTCGGGATGACCCAGGGTTTCGATCGCGTGGAAGAGTTCAACGCGGGTTGTTACGCCCTCGGCCTGTACAAGCTGCTCCGAAAACTCAATGTGCTGGGACGGCCGGAATATGCCTCTACCGGCTCACCCGGAGCCGCCGCGCTCACCGACCGCGGCCTGGCCTGGCTGGACCACCTGCAGGACCGGCCTTTTTTCCTCTACATGCACTACATGGACACGCATCATCCCTACGTCGCGCCCGAGGAGTTCGAACGGCGAATTCGCCCGTCGACGGACGGTCCCGACGCCGCGGAGTTGTTTATAGAGACGCTGCAACTACTCAAGGCAGGCCGGCCACAAGACCTCGATCCAGAACGGCTCGAAGCCCTGCGCGATTACTACGACGCGACTATTCTGTACGCCGACCATGAGATCGGCCGCATTCTCGACCGGGTGCGGCAGATCTCACAGGAGCGGGAAACCATCGTCATCATCACCGCGGATCACGGCGACGAGTTTCTCGAACACGGGAGCCTCTACCACACCAACCTGGTGATCGAGGGACTCATCAGGGTGCCGCTCATCGTCTGGGATCCGGCCCGCTACCAGGGCGGGCGGCGCGTCGAGTCCTTGGTAAGGCACATCGATATCCTGCCGACGCTGGCCGGGATCATCGGCCAGCCCGTCCCCCAGGAAGCCATGGGGCAGAGTCTTGAACCCTTGCTCACCGGCGAGACCCGTGATCTGGAGCTCGCATCGATCTCGGAAGGTGATTTCTGCGCCGCGCTCGTCGAGCGCAACTGGAAAGTCATGTACGTCGACTCGACGGATACGGCCTATCTGTACGACCTCGACAAAGACCCGCAGGAGTACCGTGATCTCTCCGCTAGCGAGCCCGAGGTCATGGCCGATCTCATGAGGAGGCTGGACCTCTACCTGGAAAAGGCCCAGGAGCTTGGGCACCAGGCCGAGTCACTGGCCAACCCGGAGATAATTCGCCAGTTGAAGGCGCTGGGTTATCTGTAGTGCTCGTCGCCACGGCCGCCGCCTTTTCGCGTTCCCGGATCAATTTGCCTGCGGCAACGATAAGCCCGAACAACATCCACGCGATATAGATGTACACGAAGTCCGTGTTGCGCTGGTGATCGGTGCGCAGCTGTTCGAGCAAGAACATCGCCAGCTGGATGTGCAGGATGCCCATCACCGTGCCGACGAATGTGTTTCGGACCACAAGGCTCCTGTGGCGAAAAGAAGTTCTCGCGACGCGGTAGACGATGAGCATGAATGCCGTCAGTCCCAGGAGCCCCAGGGTATACAAATAATAGATATACGCGTTGTGGGGCCACAGCATCCGTTCCAGTCCCGGCGCGACACCATAAAAGGGACCATGCCCGAAGAAGAGGTGCTCGGTGCTGCGTCGCAGAGGCGCCTCCCACACGCCGACCCGGCTGTCTGGAACCCACCCTATAAATTCGGTGCCGACCACGCGCTGTGTAATCGACGCCGCCAACGTGTATCTGTCGAGCATCAGCTGCGCAACCGAGAAAAACGCCAGGATGGCGGAAATAACGATAACGTAGCGAACGAGGTTGAAGCGGTGCCGGAACACATACAAAAAGTAGATCACCCCGAAAATGAAGCTGAAAAAAGCGCCGCGGTTGGCGGTCGCGAGGAGCACAATGAAGGTGCCGGTGCTCACGGCCAGCCACATCAGTTTCTCGATGGGGTTTCTTGCCCGCATGAACAACATAACCATAAAAAAAATGCTGATAGTACAGTAGTCCGACAGCAGCCCATGACTGGCCACCGATCCACCCACACGTAGCGCCTCCAGTCGATACCCCAGCTCGCCCTGTCCCAGCTTTTGCCCCGTCATGATCCAGCCGGGGATAATGGTGATTCCGGGTGACACCATTTCGATCAGCGCGGTCAGAACCAGAAAGCCCGCCGACAGGGACGCTACCTTAATTATCCCTTCGAGTTTCTTCTCGTCGGTGACAAAAGTGACAATCAAATAGAAAAAGGCGAAGGCCGTCGCCTGGCGCCACACGATCTTGACTCCCTCTATCAGATCCGACTTTTGTTCTATGTTGAAAAAGGACAGCAGATAGGCGACCAAGAACAAGATGACAAAACCATCGATCTCGGTCCTCGCGAACAGCCGAACTCCGGTCGCGTTCGCGCGCACCATCCACAGCAACGTGAGGAGAGTCATCAGCAGGATGTTGGTACTGGTGACGAGAATCCCGCTAGGAAACGGGAAAAGGAAGACGAAGAAGTACAGACTGTACAGCATCTCGAAGCGCAGCATGATGACGAGCGCAACCAGCATAACGGACATCTTGATCATGCGGCGGTGCGGCCGCACGACCTGGCTGGCGAGAACGAGCGACGCCAGGCCGAGGACAGCGGCAATCGGCACGTACTGCCAAAGCAGCTCCGTTATCCGTTTGCGCATGTGAGCAATTCGCACTTTTGTTTCTTCCGATTCAATTCCCGTGCGCGCAAGCACGTTACGGACCCGCCGCCGGGCGTATATCGCACCAACCCGCTGACAGGCTACCAGCCTCTCTAACCCCGGTCCAGGAGATGATACAGGAGCGGCAGCATGATCTCATGATGGCCACTGAAGGAATAGTTCCTGCCGCTTCCTTGAAACGGCCTGGAAAGCACATTCTCCTTGACCCGATACTGCTGAAACATGTCGAAGCTCGCCGCTGTCACGCCGTCGGGCTTCTTGCCAAGGTTGTAGGCGATCGATACCGATTTCAGGAACACTTCCGGGAGGACCACGGCGGCCCCGAAGACGACGACGACGCCGCCCTCGAAAACATCGCCTATTACTGAAGTCAAAATGCGGAAATCCCGCATCGACAATTCTCCGACCAGGGCGGCCGGAAACGCGGGATGTTGATGGGTAATGTCCGTGCCCAACGCGACGTGGACGGTGGCCGGTACGTTGTGACGATGCGCGGCGCCGAAAATGCTGACCCGCTCGTGCGGCGCTGCTTCCTGCACCACGTATTCCCCGACACCTTCACCGAGTCCCAGCTCGCGCTCGGCGGCGTGCCGGCACGCCGCAACAAACCGCTCCGACGTTTCTTGGGACATCCCAAAGCGACCTCGCGGCAATTCGGCCGCCACGTCTTCCGATGTCTTGCCGTAAAAGGCCAGCTCGAGATCGTGAACCGTCGCCGACCCCGTCGTGGACAGCGCGGTAACATATCCTTTATCGATCAGCGAATTGATATAGAGCGACAGGCCGCATTTTATCACGTGCGATCCAATTAGCCACAAGATCTGCTTCTTGTTGCTGCGGGCCGTCTGAAGCGCAGCAACGACCCGTTTGAAGTCATCGCCCTTCAGAATGTCGGGGAAGATTCCGGCAAGTGCGGCGCCGGTGACTCCGGCTCCCACCGTTTCTGGATCGACAAAGTGCTCGACGCGAACCTTCGATTCGCGGCTTGCGATCGGAATCGGTCGAATCTTATTCAGATCCGCTTGATCGTACTTGCTCGTCATGGTTCAACTTGTACGCCAGCCGGTAACTCTTGAGAACGGCGGAAACCGCCCCGATGAACACCTGCGTCTTCATCAGCACCGGAATCCTATACTTATCATTGGTCACCCACACCGTCAACCTTCCCTTTTGATTGAACAATCCTGCGCCCTCCAGGAACGGTTCGACAACGAGGCAGTCGAACGTGCCCGCGTCGACCGTCACTTTTTCCTCCCGCAGAACCTTGACCGCTAGCGGGTAGTTCTTGCCGTTGGAATGGGTGGCCAGTGAGATAACTTTGCCGACCGAGAGCGGCAGCGTACGAACGTAGTACATCGACGACAGGATGTCCTGTGTCCGGGGCGCGATTCTTACCACCTTTTCATCATAAATCGCTTTGTGCTCCTTCTGGTCGAACGTCGCAACCTCGTCCCGCTTGAACTTGCCCTCGCGCAGGTGCTTCTCGTAACGAAGACTCACCAGCTCCGTGGTATCCATCAGGGACACGAAACGGTCACGAACCTTGAAAAACGCCGAAAACACGTCATTGGTGCGGGCGTTGGAGACAATATTGTAGCAGGGGGTGCCGTCTATGTCAGAAATGTTCCGTATCTCCAGGGTGGCTTCGCCCGCTGTTATGATGCCGTACTGCACCGCGAACACGAGCTTCTCGCCTTCGCCGAACGGAACGAATCCAGGCAGAAAACTATCCTGTGCCTCGGTCGTGTGAACCGGCGACGCGAGTGTGTCCGGTGCGCTATCGGCAGCGGCCGTCGTCTCACGGGTCGCCGTTGAGTCCGTCTGCGCCACGAGAAGATCGCCGCACGCCGTTACCACGATTCCAAACGCGAATGTGAATAACCAGGCATGAAGTCTCACCGGGCCACCCCCATGCGCCGCTCCACCATGCTCCGATAGACGTCCACGGTGCCGTCGACCATGTCGCAGTAGTCGTACGTTCTGGACTTTGTCATCGCGGCGGCTGCGCACGATTCTCTCAGTCCAGCCTCAGTCATCATGCGTACTATGGCATTCGCGAGGAGCTCGGGCCGCCTCGGCGGCACCAACAGCCCCGTCGCTCCGTCATCGACCAGGTCCGGCACTCCGCCGGTACGCGTCGCCACCACGGGCACCCCTATCACCTGCGCGTCCATGATCGACGTACAGAGCCCTTCGAGGTACGAAGAGAGTACGAAGCAGTCGAACATGGAGAGCAGCTCCAGCACGTCACTTCGGAAGCCGGTCAGAAACACGTCGTCGTTCAATCGTAGATCCTCTATCAAGCGTTCGAGCTCTGGCCGTAACTTGCCTTCGCCCACAACAAAGAATTTTGCTCCATCCAATTGTTTTGCTACGAATGCGGCGGCGCGGATGAAATCCGCCTGTGACTTATGAGGGGCCAGTGCGGCAATATTGCCGATCACCGGAGTCTGTGCTGATATTCCAAACTCTTCATAAAGATAACCAATATCCTCCACACGCGCAAACTTATCCAGATCGATACCGCTTCGTACCAGAGCGATGCGGCTCTCCTCCACGCCGCCCTCGATGAGCGCGTCACGCACGCCACGCGAGATGGCGACGTATGCGTCAACGCCTCCACGGTATTTAACGGCGCTGAAGCGATTCGTCGCCACCGGAAAATCAACCCGACGGCTAACCACGAGTGCGGGCTTCGACCACGCGTTTCCTGCAAACATGCTTTTCATGGCCAGCAACGCAACGCCATGGGCGTGGGATGAATGGCAATGTAAGATGTCATAATGATTCGCTCGCAGGTGTCCTCTCAGTTTCCATGCCGCCGCAAGATCCATGCCTCCGGAAACTGCCAGAGGCACGAACGGCACTCCCAGCGCCTCGGCCCGGCCCGCGATCGCCGAGCCGGCCGGTGCGGCAAGGGTGACCGCAAATCCTGTCTTCGCCAGCAGACCGCGCATCAAGAGCTCGAGTTGGCCCTCTCCCCCGCGCCAGGTCGACTCCGAATCGACCATGAGAACCTTGAGGTCGCGAAACCCAGTCATCGTGTCTCCATTGACGACGTGGACTGTCCCAGCAGTTCCCCGGTGTAGCGGAGAAACAGATCCGCGATCGAAGGGCTCGAAAAACGCTCGTGCACCAGCCTGGCGCCCGACGCGCCTATTCGCTGCTGCCGCGCCGGTTCGCGCGCAAGCTCTCGTATGCGTTCCGCGAGCGCCTCGGCGTCCCCGGCCGGCACCAGGCAAATGTTTTCACCCTCGGAAAAGAATTCCCGTGCCGCACTGGTATCGGCCGTGATGACGGGCCTGCCCACGGCCATCGACTGGAACACCTTGTTGGCCACCACGCGCGTCGTCTTTGCCGTAGGCCCGAACACACCAAGGCTGATGTCCGCATCCGTCAGGTGCGCGGCCAGTTGTTCCATGGGAACGTTGCCACGAAGCTGAACCCTGGACAGCTTGTGTTCCTTCACGAACTGCGCCACGGAACGAAACGTCTGACCGCCGCCGATGAGAATGAATTCGATGTCCTCGCTCGCCAGCAGCTTCGCGGCCCGCACGATCACGTCTACACCGTGGAGAGGCAGGTAGCTGCCGACGAACAATACGCGGCAGGTGCCTTCGCGCCGATCACGAGTGATGCTGTTCGGGCTGAAGAGATCCTCATCGAACCCGACGGGCAGTACGCGTATTTTCTCCCTTGTGGCGTGAAGTTCGTTCACGTAGTAGTCCGCGTGCGCCTGCGTGTCCGACAGAACGAGATCGCACATGGAGAGAGAGATGCGATCGAGATTGCGGTTGTGCCAGGCCTGAAAGGATCCCTCGGTGGCGTCGCCCCGGTTGATCTTGGTGTCGAGTCTGGATACGAGTGGATCGAAAATCACCCGTTTGCCGCTGAGCCTGGCCAGCACGTATGCCAGCGGAACGTCCTTGTGCCGGAACTCGGGCACGTAGATTACCTCGAAATCACGCTTCATCTTCAGGTAGCGATACAGCAGCTCAGCGTAGCGTGTGAGCAGGCGCCGTCGCGGGGACGTCCGGCAGGTGCACACCTCCACACCCCGCTTCAAGAGCCCCTTGCGCAGCACCTCGTTCCGCGGGTAACCCTCGGTGTAACCGCCGAAGAAACAGACCTTTCTTAGTTCTGTACTTTTGCGTCGCGATCGTTGCCGCTTCCACGCCTTCGCGTACTTGAGGTAGACACCGTAGGAGGAGAGCAAACAGAGAACGAACCCCTTGGGTCCGTCCAGGATGCCGAGCTGCAGCAGGTACATGCGAAGGAACCGGAACGGCGGATGCAGCAGCATGTTGACGGGTGCCAGGCGGCCGCCGTTCGCGACGTAGTCTATCGCTCCACGGCTGCTGTATTCACGGATCTTTCTGAAATGGGCCTCGACCTTGGTGTAGGGGAAATGTTGGAGTTTGTCCCTCATCATCGCTATGCGGCCGTTCAACGTCACCTCTTCGTGCACGGCCTTCTCCTTGTAGCGTCCGAGATCCCGCCGGAAAAGCCGCAGTACCTTGTCACGCTGCCAGCCGCAGTGCTTGATGGTGTGACCGAGGTAGTCGCTCTGTCGCCGTATCCAGAAACCGTCCGCCGAACTCGTCTCATCGAGCTCCGCGATCTCCCGCTTCAGCGGTTCCGTTAGTGCCTCGTCCGCGTCCAGAATCAAGACCCACGGATACCGCGCGCGATCCAGAGCCCAATTCTTTTGTCTGGCTGCGGACTCGTAGGGCCGCTGGTAGATCGTCACGGGGTACTTGCGCGCCAGCTCCAGCGTGTCATCAGCGCTGAACGAATCCACCAGGATAATCTCACCGAAACCCTCCAGCCCATCGAGGCAGCGCGTAATATTGGCCGCCTCGTTGAACGACGTCACGATAGCGGATATCTTAGACAGGTTCATTGGATCGCCGCCTGCTGGTCGATTGCCGCGACGGCGTCTAGGACGGTATCGGGAGCGATCCGTGTCATGCATGGATGGTCGCCGAACGGGCAAACGAGCAGCCTGCAGGGGGAGCAAGAGAGGTTTTCGTACAGGTAACGGTCACGCTCACCCCCCATGTGCCACTCTTCGGGATGTGTCGGGCCGAAGAGTGTCACCGTCGGTACGCCTACCGCCACGGCGAGGTGCTTCAATCCGGAGTCGATGGTTACAATCTGCGCCATGTGGCTCACGAAGCCCGGCATTGCTTTGAGGGGCATCGCCGGCGCGATGGTCACACCTTTGCCCGCGCCGGCCGTAATCGCGTCGGCGCGCTGCCGCTCTCCCGGTCCCCACAACACCACGACCGACTTGCCGCTCGCCACGAGCCTCCGTGCTAATTCAACAAATGACGCTTCGGGCCACGCTTTGGCCGGATAGGGATTGCCTGGGTTGATGCCCACGACCGCTTGCGGCAGGCCGTGCTCGTCGCCCACGCCGCTCGCCAATAACGCGCGCTTCCCCGTCGCCAGTTCTTCCACAGACACGGCGAGCGTATTGTATCCGTCGTCTTTCAGGTCCGAAACGCCGCACCTGCGAGCAAGCGCCATAGCGGATTCGTGCGCCGTCCGGGCCTTCTTGTGACCATTTTCAAAAACAGCCCGCGGTTCGACGTCGGTGTAAAGAAGTTTGCGCAGGCGCACGTCGAACCCGATTCGCACCGGTGCACCGGACAGCCATGCCAAAAGGGCGCTTCTCGTGTTCGAATGAAAATCGAGCACGCAATCGACCTCCAGGCCCCGCAGTTCCTCCACAAAGTGGGTGAAGTGCGCCAGCCCTTGCACGCCGGCGAGTTTCGGCGGCTGTGGCAGCAGCAAGTCGACGAAGGGAACGTTCTCGAGCAGATCGTGGTAATGGGCGTCGACCATAAAAACGAGCCGTTTGTCCGGCGCCGCTCGCTTGATGGCACGCAGCGTGCCCAGCGTGGCGAGAACGTCACCCAACTGTCTGAGGCGCACGGCCAGTATGGTCGAGGTAGTTTTTTTCATGCTGACGTTTCCTGTGACCGCACTATGGGACCTGGCGAAGTCGCACGGTTCAACACCGCGTCCAGCTTCTGCTTCACCATGTCCACGGTCAAATAGTTCAAACAGCTGAGGTGATCACAAGTGTGCTGGTGGCAGGGCCGACAGGTTATTGGCGTCCATGCCGGCGTATACGGTCCGAGATCTTCATATGGAAACCACACCTCCGGCTCGCTGCTTCCGAAAATGCCCACGGTCGGCGTGTCCACGGCCACTGACACATGCATCATGCCGCCGTCGCAAACCACCATGCCGGCGAGCTCGCTAATGATCGCCGCGGTGTCGCGCACCGGCAGCACGGGAGCGTAGACCGCTCGCTCGCCAAGCTCGGCGCGGACGGCGTCCCTGTAGCCCTCTTCACCTGGCCCACAGAGCACCACAACCCGGTCACCACGGTCCGCGAGACGGCCCGCCAGTGACACAAAACTCTCGACGGGCCAGCGTTTCACTTCCCACTTGCCGCCGGGGTGGATCCCTATCGACAGTCCCTGACCGCCGCCCAGCGACGCCAGGGTCTCGCGTGCCCGCGTGCGTTCGGCATCCGAAACAACCAGACTGGGTTTGACGGGCGGCCCTTCCACACCGAGACATTTCGCGTAGTAAAGATGGTGCTCGGTGGCGGCCCTGACAGAGGGCGGCACCCGCACCGCGTGCGTGTACAGGTGGCGGCGGACGCGCCGCGCGCCGCCGATTCGCAGCTTCGCACCGGAGAGCCAGGTGAGCAACGCGCTGCGGGGATTGGAGTAGAGATCGATCGACGCGCTGTATCGTCGCCGGCGAAGTTCGCGGACCAGGCGAATCATCGCGACCGTTCCCTCGTGTTTTTCGGGCAGGCGAAATACGCGTCCAAACGCTGCTTCCCCGGCCAGAGCTCCGGCTCCCTGCTCGCGGGTCAAGTAATCGATTTCCGCGTTGGGGAACCGCCGCCGAAGCGCCTGCACGAGCGGCAGCGACAGGATGACGTCCCCGAGATACTGCAGCCGGCTGACGAGGATCCTGCCCCCTTGACCTAGCTCTTCGGTCACCACGCGTACGAGGTCCGCCTTCACTCCGTGCTCACCTCACTCCCCTTTTGTGTATTCTTGATCTTGCCCACGATGTCGCGCGACGCGTGGGCCTTGGGATCGCCGACGATCACCGTCTCTATACCTATATCCCGGCACAGTTCCCGCTCGGGCACGGTGTCTTTCGTATAGTCCGTCCCCTTGGCGTGAAAGCGGGGCAGCAGTGTTTTCAGGACCCGCCGGACATCCGCCGCCGAAAAGATCAACACCGCGTCTACCATTTCCAGTTGGGCCACGAGACGCGCGCGGTCACCAGCCGGCATGACGGGGCGTCTGGGTCCTTTGAGTGCACGCGTGCTCTTGTCGTCGTTTATGGCGACAACCAAAAAATCACCGTACTCGCTGGCCCCGTACAGGTACCGCACATGCCCGACGTGCAGCGGGTCGAAACACCCGTTGGCAAGAACGACGGTTCTCTTGCCGGTACGCCGGATGTACCGCTTGACTCCGACGGCGCTTCGAAAAACCCGTGCGGCCTCGCGGCTCATGCATTTTCACCGCCGATCAGCGGACAGGGGTGTTTGTCACGGATGGCGGTCAGCTCATCGTGGCCGACCGTCGCGGTTCCTCGCTTCATCACCACGACCGCGGCCGCGTAGGTCGCAATCTCCGCCGCTTCCGCCAGGCTCGCGCCGGCGGCAAGCGACAGCGCCAGTGCCGCGGCTACCGTATCACCGGCGCCAGTGACATCGGTCACGTCGCGACTGCCCACGATCCCCACACTCTCTCCCTCCCCGTCGCTGTCGAACACGCGCATGCCTTGGCTACCTCGCGTAACGACCAGACCCGCCAGATCCTGCTCGGTAAGCACGCGCCGCGCCAGCGCGTCCAGATCCTTGCGCTCGTGGTCCTTCAGTTTCAGCGCCTCGTAGAGCTCGACCTCGTTGGGCGTCGCCACGGTCGCTCCGCCGAAGCGGAGAAGATTGAAGCGGCTGTCGACCACCACGGGAATCGACCTCGCGCGGCACGCGTCAATGACGGCTGCGCTCAGTGAGCCGGGGATCAAACCCATGCCGTAATCGGAGAACAACACTGCATCGCTATCGGTGGTCATCTGCGTTATCGCCGCGCCGAGCGTTTCCCGTGCGGCGCTCTCGGTGGGCACGACACACGAGCGATCGATACGCGCAATCTGTTGTTTCTGCGCGTGTAGCTCGCCGGCCAGTATGCGCGTTTTGACAGCGGTGGTCACCACCCTATCCTTCACCAGATTGGAAACGTTCACGCCTTTTGAGGCAAGGAGGTCGCTGAGGACTTCGCCGTCCCGGTCTGCCCCGACCACCCCGAAAACGCGGGCATCGGCTTTGAGTGCGGTCACATTCTGGGCGGCGTTCGCCGCACCGCCCGGATGATAGTGGCTTTCCCGGTAGTCGATCACGATGACAGGCGCCTCCCTCGATACGCGACGGGTATCGCCAATCAGGTATTCGTCCAGGATAAAGTCGCCGATGACGGTGATTCTCTTGGAACGAAAAGCATCGAGCAATTTGTTGAAACGATCGTCTTTCATACACAAGTCCCCTGTTCCGACCGGGTCACGAGTACCGCGCCCGTGCTCCAGAACTTCCGGCGGCCCGGCCTATCGCGGAAATCGATTCCGCAAAGACGTCATCCGCCGAAATACCCTGGTAACACTCGAGGTGCGTCGGGCACTTCTTGCGGAAGCAGGGCGCGCAGTGAACCGGTTCCCGCACCACGCGCACCACGTCCCCCAACGGCCGCGTCCACGTGGGCGACGTGGACCCGAAAATCACTACGACGGGCGTGCCCAACGAGGCCGCCGCGTGCGGCGCGCCGCTGTCGTTCGCCACCAGCACCCGCCCCCCCTCGAGCAGGGCAAAAAGTTCCCCCAGGGTCGTCAAACCCGCCAGATTATAGACGCCTTTCAAACCCTCGGCAACCACCTCGCATAGCCGTCGCTCCCCGGATCCGCCGGCGAGAACCACCGGCATTTCACCGCGCAGTCGCCCTACCAGATTTCGGTACTCCTTCTGCGGCCAGGCCTTCGTCTCACCGTAGGTCGCACCGGGCACGACCACGGCGTAGTCCCCTGGCGGCGCCCCCTGCGATTCCAGGATACTTTTCACCTGGTCTCGCTCGTGGCCGAAAACCCGGATTACCGGCGTCCCTCTGTCGTGTGCGTCACCGAGTTGCAGACGGCGACTCAGCACCCTCCCGAGCCGCAGGTAGTTCTCCGACAGATGCTCCCGACGCAGGTTCCCAGACGGCGACGCCTCGCTCAAGAGCAGCCCGCGCCCGTCCCCTGCGAATCCAACCCGATGGGGCACGCGCCCGAGAAACGTGGTCAACGCTGACGAAAACGACGGGGGCAGCACTACCGCTCCATGGAAACCCAGGGCGTGGAGCGAGCGCATCCTCTTCCACAGGCGGCGTGTTGGGCCATCCTTGGCGAGGACCACGAGCCGATGCACCTGGTCGATCCCCCAGAAAACACGCGCGGTATAACCCTGTGCAAGAACGGTCACGCGCGCGCCCGGGAGCCCGGACATGAACCCGAGCAGCGGCAGGCTCATCACCGCATCCCCGAGCCAGTTGGATGCGACCACGAGAAGGTTGCGGGATTCGGTCTTCATCACGGCGCTTACGAAACGAGGCCGAACTGCAGATCATAGAGCTTTTTGTAGACGCCTTCCGAATCGATCAGTTCGCTGTGCGTTCCAAATTCGCGCACGATACCGTCTTCGATCACCATGATTTTGTCCGCGTTTTGGATGGTAGACAGGCGGTGGGCGATGACAAAGGTGGTTCGTCCCTTCAGCAGGCAGTCGATTGCTTGCTGCACCAGTACTTCACTTTCGGTATCCAGGGCGCTGGTGGCCTCGTCGAATATGAGGATCTGCGGGTCTCTCAGGATCGCACGCGCGATCGATATGCGCTGGCGCTGCCCTCCGGAGAGCTGCGTCCCGCGCTCGCCGATGAGCGTGTCGTAACCGTTGGGCAGCGCGCGAACGAACGCGTCCGCGTTGGCCGCCTTCGCAGCGCGCGTCACCTCCTCCAGCGGGCAATCGCGCAAGCCGTAAGCGATGTTGTTTCGTACCGTGTCATTGAACAGGATGACGTCTTGCGTCACCAGACCCATCAAACCCCGAAGCGACCCCAGGTCGATATCGCGGATATCCACCCCGTCGAACAAAATCCGTCCCTCCGTCACTTCGTAGAAACGAGGTACCAGATCCACCAGTGTTGTCTTGCCGGCGCCGCTCGGACCGACCAGCGCGATTACCTCGCCCGGCGATACAGAGAAGTCGATGCCGCTCAACACCTTTCTCCCCGGGATGTACTCGAAGCCCACGCCCTCGAATCGAATCTCGCGCTCGAA
>JAZGDW010000191.1:0-5104 GCA_036478295.1 Candidatus Krumholzibacteriia bacterium | reverse complement strand
CACAAACGAGACGCCGTGACGCGGCTAGACTCGCCTCAACCGGCCGTGTTCTCGCGCATTGTGGCGGGTGTTATACAGTGAAAGTGTAAGAAGAAGTGTAATATGAGAAGCGCCGGTGCTATCGAAGTGTCCGGGGCGTGCCAAAAGAGGGTTCGAGTCCTACCCGGGTCCCCGGGCGAGTCAAAAGGAAGAACTTTCAGGGTGGTGTTCGAGATGGCGTGATGGCGCTCTCAGACATCAAACTGGCTCCCCGGGTTGGTGTCTGGGAGCGTGATATTGTGGGATCGGGTGACGCTTATCATGAAGCGGGTAGCAAAAGGCCAGACTAGACTTGAGTATTTCCCCAGGATTCCCATCACGCCTTCGCCGAGTTTTTCGACAATCTTATATGACGGCCGCCTCATGATCCCCCGTCGGCGATAATTCGCGCATTGAAGAAAGTCCCGTCCTCGAGGAACACGTAAGGCCAATATTCGACCATACTTGTCCCGTTCTTGCTACCGCGTGGAACGGACGGCATGCCCCGGGACAGAGGATTGCATGGGGTTTCTACTTCTACCGCCTGCGCACGCCCGCCTTCGACATGAGGCGCAAGTTGCTCCTACCCCTGGCATGTCCAACCCGTTTTTGCTACGATCATAGCCGCGGAGGTGCTTTTGGGTGAAACGCATCCTTCCTGGATCCCTCGCTCTTATCCTCATCGGCTTCGCATATTTCTTCTCGCTGGCCAGCGGCCACGTGGACAGGCTCCTGAACAGAGTCGAGAAACCCCCGCCAACTGCCCCTTCCGAGGAGGCGAATCGGTTGCACGAGCGCCTCTTCATCGCCGATCTTCACTGCGACGCCTTGCTGTGGCAACGTGACTTGCTGAAACGGGCTCGCTACGGTCATGTAGACGTGCCCCGGCTTATCGAAGCGAATGTCGCATTGCAAGCATTCTCGGTCGCGACCAAGGTGCCCTGGCGTTTGAACTATAACCGGAACACCGGCAGAACGGACGTGATTACACTCCTGGTGGCGGCTCAACGGGGTCCGAGGAGTACGTGGTTTAGTCTGAGCGAGCGTGCCCTGCACCAGGCGCGGGAGTTTCACGAGGCGGCGGATCGCTCCGCGGGCCGACTTGTATTCGTCGAGACCTCCGATGATCTGAGACGCTACCTCATACGGCGGGAGCAGGATCGGCAGGTAGTCGCCGGCATCCTCACCATCGAGGGACTTCATGCTCTGGACGGTGAGCTTGATAATATTGATGCGCTCTACGAAGCGGGCTTTCGCGTGATGGGGCCCACCCATTTCTTTGACAACGAACTGGGCGGGTCGGCCCACGGAGTGGCGAAAGGCGGACTCACCGAGTTCGGCAGGCGGGCGATCGAACGTATGGAGAAGTTCGGGATCATCCTGGATCTGGCCCACGCATCGCCCCGGATGGTCGACGATATCCTGGACATGGCAAAACGGCCGGTCCTGATCTCGCATACCGGTGTCAAGGGAACGTGCGATCATGTCCGAAACGTAAGCGACGAGCACATCGTTCGCATTGCCTGCACGGGAGGCGTCATCGGCATCGGCTTCTGGGAGCAAGCCGTCTGCGGCACCGACGCGGCGTCCATCGTGCGTGCCATACGCCACGTCAGCGACCTGGTGGGAGTCGACCATGTGGCGTTGGGCTCGGATTTCGACGGCGCGATACGCGCGATATTCGACGTAACCGGCCTGGCACGGATCACCGACGCGCTGCTGGCCGATCGGTTTACAGAAGATGAGATTCGAAAGATTATGGGAGCAAACATACTTCGACTCTTTATGGAGTCCCTGCCCGAGAGGTGACCGCGGTGTGCATTGAGAGAGGTGAGTCAGGAGGATGAAAACGGAATTATTGATAGAGGCATTGATATATGTGGCAGCGGTCGCGCTTGCGGGGTACCTGTGGACCCGACCGCTGGTCTTACTACTTTGCTATGTCGTCATTAGCATAGTAATGCTCCGGCGGTGGCATACCCGAAGTGATGTGGTTTTTTATTCTGTCGCCTTTGTGTTCGGGGCGGCGGCGGACGTTGTCGCGGTGCACCGCGGGGCCTGGGAGTACGCGAGCACGCCCCTGATCCCGGTCTGGTTGCCCTTCCTATGGGGCATCGCCGCGCTGCTGCTGAAAAAAATATCTGAAACATTCGAAGCGTTGGCAAAAAAGAGGCCACGATAGAGAGAAGCAGCGGGGCCGCCCATTCCCGGCCAGAACCCGCATTCAGCCCAAGACCAACCGCATGAACGACAATGCTACGCTGGGCACCCATTCCCCCGCCGTCGAGCTTTTCGAGGATCTTGTAATGGGATATGGTTTGGCCGATCATAGCGTTTTCACATCCGGTTTTCTCCCTTCAATGCGGCCAACCGCCGTTTGGCATCTTCCACTTCTTCGATCCCCGGATCGGCATCTTTCCAGATGTCCAGGAATTCTTCGTATTGCTCGATGGCTTTATTGTTCCAACCAGAATTTTCATATGCCGTCCCGAGGTAAAAACGCGCTTTTACCACCCAGGTCGGGTAGTTCGCGCTACGTGGGGAGAATGCCTTGAGTGCCCCCTCAAATTCGCCGACGGCCTCGGCCAGGCGGCCGGCCTTCAAATAGGCCATCGCTAAAGGATAGCGCACCCAGAACCACCGTCCCCATTTGGCGGATTCTTCGAAGTCTGTCACTGCCGCGTCTATATTCCCCCTCTCCAGGTCGATCCAGCCTTTCGCGAACCAATAGACGTTCGTTTGACGAGCGTTTGTCTGATCGACGATGCTGTTCTTCAAAGCACCAAGGACCTTCTCTGCTGTGACAAAATCCTTTTTCTTGGCCAGCAGATAGATGTAATCATCACGCCAACGGGCAGGGTTCTCGGGGTTGGCTTCCTGGTAGATCGCCAGGAGTTTTTCGAATTCGGCGACGGCCCGCTCCCCTTCCGCTTTTTCGGCATATATTGAAGACTTGGAGAACAATTTCCACAGGTAAGCGTCGCCCTCATACCCTTCCATCTCATCACCCGACATGCCCTGGTCCAACACATGCAATGCTTCTTCCATTTTTCCTTGGTGCAGTGGAATCAGCGCCAGGTGATATCTCCCCATACTGCGGTTATCGGCACTGCCCATCGCGAGGAGCTTTTGAAAGGATGCCCTGGCCTTCGCGTACTCTCTCTTGTACAGGTGCATTTGCCCTAGTTTCATTAAGGATTCATAGTTTTCCGGCGCTCGCGTCAGTGCCTCTTCATACGATTCGATTGCTCGGTCGAACTTCCCCGCTTTCCTATAGAGATCGGCGTGCGTGTCGTGAAAACCGCCGGCGGTTTCGTCGGGTGCCAAATCGAGGCATCGATTGATCGCCCAGATGGAGCTATCCGCTTCCCCGATTCCATTATAGGTGTACGCAAGCTGATTGTATGCCCAATAGTGAAGCGGATCTAACTCGATGGTTTTTTGATAGTAGGAAATGGCTTTTCTCATGCCGGCACTGGGCACTCGCAGCTTTTGAAAAGCGTTGCTGTGCACTTGGTAGATGAATCCCAAGTCCACATACGCACGCTTTTCGTCGGGGAATTCGTCGATAAGTTTCTCCAACTCCTGTATCGCAGTCGAAATATCGCCAGACAAATAATGACTCCTACTCTTTATATACCGTTTTTCCTTTTTGCCGATTCTGTCCGAAAACCGAAGGGCTTTGGCGATAAGCTCCCTTTTTTCGTTTCCTGTCCCCGGCATGGCAAGGCTAGTCAGCGCCAGGTAGGCCATAGCGAACGTGGAATCATATTCCAGTGCCTTGCGGTAACTGCCCGCCGCGATGCTGGCGTAGGGCGCCCCTCCCTCCCAACGAATCCGGTTCCCTTCCAGATAGTATCGGTAAGCTTCGGTGGATCCCGTGGTCACCTCGGCAACCCACGGGTCATTTTCCTTCTTTGCCGCTGCCGGAAGGTGCAGGTCGTCCTTGATTTCGCTCGTCAGTTTATCGATTAGGGCGAATATTTTCTCTCCGGGTTGACTGGTGACACGCTGCGCGGCGACGACATCCCCGCTCTCTACATCGATCAACTGCGCGGTCACAACAAAGCTCGGTTCTTCCTGCAGGACGCTGCCCAGGAGCATCCATTTCGCTTCCGCGCGCGCCGCCACCCGGGTCGCGGTGGTCTTGTCGATGACCTGTGCCCCTTCCTTTCCCAGAAATTTCAGGATATCGTAGAGCCGCTGGGTGGAAACCACTCTCATGTATTGCGATTCAGAGAGGTCTGTGATCAAGAGATTGGTCACTATCTCGCCCAGTCGTTGTGGGTCGTCTCGGTCGACCAGGTTATCGAAGTACATGACGGCGAGCGAGTTCTCCGCCGCAGCCGCTTTTTGGTCCGGACTGACTTCAAATTTGAACGGCTTGAAGATGAGGAAGAGGATCACGGCAAGAAAGACCGATGCCGGGAGAAGATATTTCAGTAAATTCTTGTTAGACCCTGTGGCTACAGGCCCCAGTCCGACCTGGAACTGCTTCAACTCAACCTCCAGATCGGCCGCTGACCGATAACGCTCATCCGGCTTCTTCGCCATCGCCTTCTCGACGATCCGATGCAACCCTTCCGGTATATCACTCCGGTATTTCGCCAGCGGCTCGGGCTCCTTGTTCATGATCGAGTAAATCACCGCCGCCTCGTGATCTCCCTGGAACGGAAGTTCACCGGTGAGAAGTTCGTACAAGACAACGCCCAATGAGAAAATATCCGAGCGTGCGTCGACCTCATCGCCCTTCGCTTGCTCCGGGGACATGTACATCACTGTTCCCACCGTCGTCCCGGTTTTGGTCAACCGGGTCTGCTTCGCTAGCTTCGCAAGCCCGAAATCCAGAATCCTGACATGACCATCATTCGCAATGAGAATATTCGCGCTCTTGATGTCCCGGTGGACAATCCCCTTCTCATGCGCTTTGGCCAATCCCGATGCCACCTGAGAGGCGATGTGTATTGCTTCATCGAATTCTAGAGCGCCTCTTTCCACTTTCACCTGCAGCGTCTCGCCTCCGTAGTAGGGCATCACGATGAACATACGGCCGTCCGAGGTCTCATCGATATCGTGGACAGCACAG
>JAZGDW010000190.1:0-26704 GCA_036478295.1 Candidatus Krumholzibacteriia bacterium | reverse complement strand
TTGTAGCGGGCGTAGCCCACGAGATCAACAACCCCATCGGCGCGGTGACCAGTGCGTCGGATGTCTCGAGACGTTGTCTCGATCGGCTGCAGCAAACCATCGAAGGCGGCAAATCCGTAAAGGCGGTCCTGGGGAACAAGCATTACCGAACCGCCATGAGCCTGCTGCGGGAGAACACCGAAATCGCCCTGGAGGGCAGCGGCCGCGTCACCAAGATTGTGAAGAGCCTGAAAAACTTCGCCCGGCTGGACGAAGCGGAATTCCAGGAGGCGGATATCCACGAGGGTATCGACAGCACGCTGACCCTGGTCCACCACCGGCTAAAGCACAAGGTCGAGGTAGTCAAGCAGTACGGCGACATCCCGCGCATAATGTGCTACCCCAACCAACTGAACCAGGTGTTCATGAACCTGCTGGTGAACTCCGCGGACGCCATCGAGGAAAAAGGCACGATCACCATCAAGACGGATGCGGACGATAAGAGCGTCCATGTGACCATCGCCGATGACGGCAAGGGCATCCCGCCGGAGCAGCTCAACAAGATCTTCGATCCGGGTTATACCACCAAGGGCTCGGGGGTGGGGACGGGCCTGGGGTTGTCCATCTCCTACAAAATCATCCAGAATCACAAAGGCACCATAGTCGCGACGAGCGAGGTCGGCCGCGGGACGGAGTTTCGCATCACGCTGCCGCTGTAGACTGGGTGCCGCCGTGAGGCAGTGCCGGGGACCAGGCTGCACCCCGCGCCGCCAGCTCCAATCGCGCCCGCGTTACGCAGCCGCAAGGTCGGCGTAACGCCTATTTGAGTACCATCATCTTGCGACTGAGCGTCGCCTTTCCAGCCCTCAACCGGTAAACGTACACGCCCGACCCCACCGGGTTGCCGCGCCTATCCCGGCCGTCCCATAAATGGCTGTGGGGGCCCGCCTGCTCGAATCCGTTCACTACTGTTCGGACTAAGGCTCCGGAAATGTCGAAAATATCCAGCGTTACATGAGTTGCCTCAGGTAACGCATAAGACAGGGTGGTTGTGGGATTGAAGGGGTTGGGGTAATTTTGCTCCAAGACCAGGCGCAGCGCCGGCAACACCACGCTGCCCCGGTACAGCTCGCGCACGGTTCCGTCGCCCGATTGAACATCGAGCCGGTAGTAATAACTCCGCCCCGGGGCCGCACTGCCGTCCACGTAGCGGTAGAGTCCCGCGCGAATCTCCTGTGGCTCTCCGGGCAGCCGCCGCCACGGACCGGCCGCCTCTCCCGCGCGCGAGACGATGAGGGTCTCGTCGGCTTCCTTGCCCGTGAGTTCGAACCGCATTTCAACACCGCTTTCCTGCACCGAGATAGTGGCGAAGACGAGTTGTGCGGCGACGATCTGGACAACCGTCAGGGCATCCGCCGTAACGGACTGCTGACCGTCGGGGTTGGTGACGACAAGTCTCCAGTTTCCTCCCCGGCGGCTGAAGATCTTGATTTTTCCTTGCAGGCGGCCGTTGTCCTGCCAGTGAAGATCGACCGGCGTTATGTCCGCTTCCCCGCTCATTTCCAGGCGAAAGGTCGCGCCGTGCCGGAAATCGGTGCCACTGATCTGTACGTCTACGGTGTCGAGATCGTTGGGGATAATGTTGGGTGAGATACCCGACGCCGACGGCGCCGGATCACCCGCCCTAAGCAGCGCGGACATGACCGGCCGGGACGGACTGATGGCAGAAACCTCAATGACCGTCGGTGGGCCGGTGTTGCGGTGGTTCGGCGGCATCGAAAGTGCGTCGAACCGGGTGTTGCCGGTCGACCCCGGAAACGGATCTCCCGCGTCGCCCGCGTTACCAGGATTCTGCAGCAGGTGACCGATGCCGTCCGCCTCTTCCAGTACCAGACCACGAACCGTTGTATCACCACTGCCGCCGCTGTTGCCGAGAAGTGATCCCATCACCTCCTCGTCCACGTGCCAGATCAACAGGCCGGAATTGGCCAGGTGGGCGTCGAACCCCACGGGCTGCCGGTTTTCCACCAGCCAGTACTCGCACGGCGGGTTCTCGGCCGGGTTCTGGAACCATCCATCCACCGAGGTTTCGAAATCGCTGGTGTAGTTCTCTCCCCCTCCGGTGACCGACACGTCGTCGACAACGAGTGCACCGCATGCAGTGAGGTACCTGCCGTCCTCGTCCGAGCCGAACCCGTCAGTCACAACCCGGAACCGGAGCGTGTAGTCAACCGCGACGGTGAGAAAGGGGCTGAGGTCGAGCGTTTCCGTGCCGCTGCTGACGCTGTCGTACGCTGTAAGGACGGTCTCCGTGCCGCCGATCGTTATCGAAACGAACGCCGAATCATAATTGGCCTCGAGATCGTACTGGTAGCTGTACGCAAAGACGACTGGACCGCTGCCGTTGGAATGGAATTCGCGCTCGATGGATTCAGACCAGCCGTTGCCGTACCCGCCACCCCCACCCCAACCCCGGGTCGCGCCTTCCGACGCAACCAGTGCGCACCGGAGCGAATACTCGCCGTTGAGCGCGCACTCTTTCATGCGCCGGAAGCGGTCGTCACTGAATCCCAGTCTGAAAGCCACGGCGTTGGCTTCGATCTGGGGAATCGACTCGATTGCTCCGCCGGGACCGACGTTCGCGGGAACCACCCAGCCCATTTGCGCGCGTGACCAGGCCGTAGGGTGAGCCGGAGACTCGGGCGTATTCCAGTTGCCGCGTCCCATGAGTCCCCACTCACCGATGCCGTTGGTACCGCCGTCTGTGTCGAACAAATCGGGCAACCCGACCGCATGGCCAATCGCGTGACAAAAGCCGCCTATTTCGATCATGCCGCCGCCACACGCCTTGCCGGCCTGGATCGCATAGTCTTTCACCTTGATGAAACCGCCGTTTGCGCTGGGGTCACCGGTTTCATACGCCATGCCACCCGATATAGGCCACAACCTGTAATCTCCCGTGTGCGACCAGACGTCAGCCCCGCCGCACTCGCCTCCAAAATCGCTGTGCACCAACACCACGAGATCGACAAAACCATCGTCATCGCCCGAGTTCGCGACCCCGTCCGGGCCGTCGTTGTCGTACGCGCGAAAATCCACCGCGCTGTCGTTCGCGTCGAGCAGTTCAAAGATGAATTCGCCCGTCCGCGCGTCTCCGGGTGAGAGCCCGTTGGACGTTCCCTCGTAGTACGAGTCGGATCGCGAGACCGTCACCCAGTCGTGCGCGGTGCCCGTGACATTGAGCGCGCCGTAGGAAACCTCGCTAAAGTAGCCGGTCACCGTGCCCGTCGGCCACGGGCCGTCGAAAAGCTCGGTTTGCAGGTTGGTAACCGGGTAAGGGGCGGGGAGGTTGGCGAACGCGCCGAGCAGAACCGGAACACTAAAATCTCCGGCCACTTGATAGGTCAGGGGTAGCGCCGCTTGCGTGCCGTTCGCGCCAAGATAGCTCTCCCGGAGCAAGCGAATGTCCTGCGCCTTGTCGATCCAGGCGCCGGTCAGCCGGTGGGCGGGCTGCGCTCGCCCGTCGCCCTCGAAATACGCGGCAGGCAGTGCTCCGCCGTCGCGGGGCGCGATAATCGCCGTCACCGGCTGGGCGAAGGCTGCCAAAATAGAAGCAAGCCACAGGAAGAGTCTCAAGATGCACATACTCCGTTGTCGAGCGCAGTAGCAGGGGTCTTGCTTTTATGGAGCGGGAGCGCACACATGGGGCGCTCGCCGCCGGATTATTTTCTCTTTAACACCGCCGTTCCGCCCTTGGCCCTGATCATCGTGTTCTCGTTGTCACATGTGACAAAACCAATGAAGTCGAGACCAGTGCCCCGAGTCAACTCGATCTCTCCTCCGTCGAACTCCTCGTGGGCCTTGCACGTGTACTTGACGATCCACCACCTGGGATCGGCCATACAAGGAAACGCGATCCCGAAATCCTGGTCATATTTTCCCACATTGGCAATCGTGGTGTCGTTGCGTACCTCCCCCATCACGCTCACCTCGGCGGGGAGGAGGAGCCTCCACTCCGCCGCCGCCATCGGAAACGCCTCGTTGTATTCCGCAAAAACGTAAATGTCAAAATACTCGCCGGGAGCAATAGTGGCCTCGGTCTCGGTGCCCTCTCCGTCGAAAAACGGCCGCAACGACGCATTGATAATGCGTTCCTCTTCGGAGAATTCATCGTCGGGAATGGCCGGGCGCCCCGGCGGCCGTTCCTGTACCACCGGCGTGGCATCGTTCGATGCCGTCTGCGAGCCTGCTTCGTCGCCTTTTCCGCAGCTGGCCAAGAAAACCAGCGCCATCAAAAAAACAGCTATCCTGAGCATACTATCCCTTTTACGCGACCGGACGCGGAGAAACGTGGCTAATGTACCGGAAACATCCCAATATGATAACCGCTTGTCCGCCCCTTGTCCACGCGAAGGGGAGATCGCTTTGACGCCGGCCATCACGAAAGCTATTGCCACACAATTACATTCGCCGGCGGGCTTTTCCGCATCCCGGCTAATATCGGTTGACGCCCACTTGCGGCTTGTTTACACTCTATTGTACCAGAAAACGATAACGTTTTGCAACCACTTAGTTTAGGCGCTTTGATCCCAGCCCCAGGGTTTGCGGTGACATCCAGCAAGGAAAAGTTCAAAGAACTGAAAAAGAGACGCGAGGCTGCTTACTTAGGGGGTGGCGAGGCGCGGATCGAGAAGCTTCACGAATCGGGGCGCCTGACTGCCCGGGAGCGGATCAACCTGCTTTTCGATCCGGGCGCCTTCCAGGAAGTGGGCGTATTCGTCACACACCGCGCCCACGACTTCGGCATGGCTGACCAGAGAATCACCGGAGACGGCGTGGTGGCCGGCTACGGCAAGATCAACGGGCGCCTCACCTATGCCTTCGCGCAGGACTTCACGGTTTTCGGCGGCACACTCAGTGAAGCCAATTCCGCGAAAATTTGCCGCCTCATGGACCTTGCGCTGGAAAACGGCGCGCCCATCATCGGCTTGAACGACAGCGGTGGCGCCCGCATCCAGGAAGGCGTGGCAAGCCTCGGAGGCTATGCCGAAATCTTCCTCAGGAATACCCTCGCCTCCGGCGTGGTACCGCAAATTTCAGCGATTATGGGACCGTGTGCGGGCGGCGCCGTGTATTCGCCTGCCATCACGGATTTCATTCTCATGGTCGAGCATACGAGCCACATGTTCGTCACCGGCCCCAACGTGATCAAGATGGTGACGAACGAAGAGGTGACGTTCGAAGAGTTGGGCGGAGCGAAGACCCACAACGAACGAAGCGGCGTTGCCCATTTCATGGCCCCCAACGACCAGGACTGTCTCGCACAGATCCGCCGGCTGCTGACCTTTCTTCCGCAGAATAATCTCGACGAGCCGACACGCAAGGCGACCAAGGACGACGTGAACCGCACCGATGACGCCTTGAATTCTATCGTTCCGGACAGTTCCAAGGCGCCCTACGACATGACCGACGTCATCAAACGCGTCGTGGACGACGAGGATTTTCTTGAGGTCCAGCCGCTCTACGCGAGAAATATCGTTATCGGCTTCGCGCACCTGAACGGCCGCGCGGTCGGCATCGTCGCCAACCAACCCAAGGTTCTCGCAGGCGTACTGGACATCAGGTCGTCGATCAAGGGAGCTCGTTTCGTCCGTTTTTGCGACGCGTTCAACCTCCCGATCGTAACCTTCGAGGATGTTCCGGGATTCCTGCCCGGAACCGAGCAGGAATACGGCGGTATTATCAAGCACGGGGCGAAACTGCTCTTCGCCTACTGCGAGGCGACCGTCCCGAAAATCACTGTCATTACGCGAAAGGCCTACGGCGGCGCATATGACGTTATGTCGTCCAAGCACATTCGGGCCGACTACAACGTGGCGTGGCCGTCGGCCGAACTCGCCGTCATGGGTGCCGAAGGCGCGATCAATATCCTCAACCGCAAAGAAATCCAGGCGACAAAGAACAAAGACGCACTGCGCAAGAAATTGATCGCCGAGTACAACGAAAGATTCGCCAACCCCTGGGTAGCGGCCGAACTGGGATATCTGGATGATATCATCGAGCCGAAGGACACTCGCCCCAGGATTATTGCCGCTCTGGAAAGCCTGGTTAACAAGCGTCAGAGCCTGCCGCCCAAGAAACACGGCAACCTGCCGCTGTGACGGCGCGGTGGCGACCGTTCAAGCAGCCATGTTCAAAAAGATTCTGATAGCCAACCGCGGGGAAATCTGCATGCGCGTCATGCGCAGCTGCAAGGAAATGGACATTGTAACGGTCGCCGTGTATTCGGACTGCGACCGCCTCGCGCTGCACGTCACTTACGCCGACGAGTCGTATCACATCGGCCCTTCACCGAGCAAAGACAGCTACCTGGCCATCGAGAAAGTTATCGATGCCGCGACCAGGAGCGGCGCCGAGGCGATTCACCCGGGCTACGGCTTTCTGGCCGAGAACGCGGACTTCGCCGAGGCCTGTGACAAAGCGGGCATCGTGTTCATCGGCCCACCGGCCACCGCGATCCGCCGCATGGGCAATAAGCTCGAGGCGCGGGAGACCATGTCCCGCGTGGGCGTCCCCGTAATCCCCGGCAGCCGAACCCCCGTCACCAGTGCCGCCGACGCGGCGGAGATCGCCGGCTCGATCGGTCTGCCTGTCATGATCAAGGCGGCCGCGGGTGGGGGCGGCAAGGGCCTGCGCCTGGTGGAGAACAAGAAGGATATCGCGACGGCAATCGAGCTGACCATGGGTGAGGCGGAAAGCGCCTTCGGCGACCGAAGCGTGTTCGTCGAGAAATTTATCGAGCAACCGAAGCACATCGAAGTGCAGGTTCTGGCCGATAAGAAGGGGCATACGGTCACGCTCGGTGAGCGCGAATGTTCGATGCAACGCCGCTACCAGAAAGTGATCGAGGAAGCCCCGTCACCGAGCGTCACACCGCAACTGCGCCGCTCGCTCAGCAGCGCCGCCAAGAAGGCGGCACAGGCGGTCGATTATGTGGGTGCCGGCACCGTGGAATTCGTGGTGGGCCCGGACCGCTCGTTTTATTTTCTCGAGATGAATACCAGATTGCAGGTCGAACACCCCGTGACGGAATTGGTGTACGGCGTCGACCTGGTCAAGGAGCAGATCCGGATCGCCGCCGGAGAACCGCTGCAGCTGAAGCAAGACGGGACGGCGATGCGTGGTCACGCGCTGGAGGCCAGGATATACGCCGAGGATCCACAGTCGAATTTCATGCCCGCCACCGGCAAGATCCGGCAGCTGGTCCTGCCGCAGGGCCCCGGGGTAAGGAACGAAAACGGCATCTACCCGGGCTACGAGATCCCCATCTACTACGATCCCCTTTTGGGCAAGCTTATTGTATGGGCGGAGGACCGCCCGACGGCCATCCGCCGCGCGCGCCGCGCGCTGGAGGAATACCAGATCGACGGCGTCAAGACCAACATCGAGTTCCTGCTGTGGGTGCTGGCCGAGCCGGGCTTCATCGACGGCTCCTACGATAACCGTTACATCGAGCAGCATTTCACCCCCGAGCTTCTCCATGCAGACCCAAAAGAGATCGAGCTGGCGGTGATCGCGGCCAGCATTACGGCCTACAACTGCCTCAAACGGACGACGTTCGAGGAGGCCGAGGAGATGCGCGATAACACCTGGCGGCGCATCGCGCGCATGGAAGGCCTGCGAAAACCGCGGATGTGAGCGATGATTAAGAAGATGAGGTTCTGGGTGCGCATCGAAGGACAGGAGAAGCGGGTCGAAGTGGAGGAAAAAGACGACTTATACGCCGTCGACGTGGACGGGACCTCCCGGCTCGTCGATTGTCGAAGTGCCGGTCATAAGGACTTTCTCTCGCTCATTATCGATAACAAGTCCCACTTGATCGAGTGTTCCGCGCTGAAGATCGATGAAGGGCTCTATTACGCCAACGTCAACGGCCGCCGATACAATGTGGACGTACTGGATGAGCGCCTGATTGCAACACGCCGGGCGACGAGCACGGTCAAGCCGACGGGGCCCTACGTGGTGTCGTCTCCCATGCCGGGGCTCATTGTGGAAGTGCGCGTCAAGGTCGGCGACACGATCAAGGCCGGCTTCCCGGTCGTCGTTATGGAAGCGATGAAAATGCAAAACGAGCTCGTTTCAGAAGTAGACGGTGTCGTCAAGGCGGTCAACATCACTGCCGAAGACGCCGTCGACTCGCAGGTCCCTCTGATCGAAATCGAGAGAAGCGAATGAGCAAATCGAGAAAACAGCGCGGCGGACGGGGCGAGCAGAAGCGATACGACGAGACGAACTCCAGCGAGACCACCGCCCACCCCGAGAGAAAGAAGTCCTTCAAGACCTCGTCGCACATCGAGATGCGCCCCCTCTACACACCGCTCGAGGCCGACCAGGATGATTACCTGGAGGCGTTGAACTTTCCCGGCGAGTTCCCATTCACCCGTGGGGTGTACCCCACCATGTACCGCGGCCGGCCCTGGACGATTCGACAGTACGCTGGCTTCGGAACCGCGGCGCAGACCAACGAGCGGTTTCATTTTCTGTTGAAAAAAGGCCAGAAGGGACTGTCGGTCGCTTTCGACCTGCCCACCCAGATGGGATACGACTCGGATCACCCCATGGCCGAAGGCGAAGTGGGCAAGGTCGGTGTGGCGATCGACTCGATCCACGACATGCGCGTACTGCTGGACGGCATCCCCCTGGACAGCATCAGCACCTCGATGACCATCAACGCGACCGCCTCTATCCTGCTGGCGCTCTACATCGCCGTCGGCGACGAGCGGGGTCTCGACCGCAAGAGACTGAGCGGCACCGTCCAGAACGACATCCTCAAGGAATACATGGCCCGTGGCACGTACATCTTTCCACCGCAGCCGTCGGTGAGGCTTATCACCGACGTGTTCGCCTGGTGCGCGGATCACCTTCCCAGTTGGAACCCGATCAGCATCAGCGGCTATCACATCCGCGAAGCGGGCGCCACCGCCGTGCAAGAGATCGCCTTTACCCTGGCCGACGCCGTGACTTACGTGCAGGCCGGTCTCGACGCCGGCCAGGACGTCGATACTTTTGCGCCCCGTCTCTCTTTTTTTTTCAATGTGCACAATAACTTTCTTGAAGAGGTGGCGAAATTCCGCGCGGCACGCCGGATGTGGGCGAGGATTATGAAGCGTCGTTTCAAGGCTCTCCGTCCGGAAAGCTTGCGGCTGCGCTTTCACACGCAGACGGCGGGCAGCACGTTGACCGCCCAACAGCCGACCAACAATGTCGTTCGTGTGACCATGCAGGCCCTGGCCGCCGTGCTCGGGGGTACGCAATCACTCCACACGAACAGCCTCGACGAGGCGCTGGGCCTCCCCAGTGACAACGCCGCCCGCCTGGCGCTGAGAACCCAGCAGATCATTCTCGAAGAGACCGGCGTCGCCGACACCATCGACCCGCTCGGTGGAAGCTATGCGGTCGAGGCGCTGACCGACGAACTCGAGGCCCTGGCCACCTCCCTGCTGGACCAGGTCGACGAAATGGGCGGCATGGTCAAGGCGATCGAAGCGGGGTTTCCGCAGCGTGAAATCGAGAAGGCGGCGTACGAGCACCAGAAGGCTCTGGAGCGTGGGGACGTACAGGTCGTCGGCGTCAACGTCCACACGGACGAAGCGGAGAGTGCGCCCCCTGTTTTCCAACTCGACGCCGCTCTTGAAGCGAACCAGATATCCGCGCTCGGGAAACGCCGGGAATCGCGGGAAGACTCGATGGTCACTTCGGCCCTCGACGCCATCGGTAAAGCCGCCACCGGCAACCAGAATCTGTTCCCCTTAATTCTGCACGCGGTCAAGCAGGAGGCGACCATCGGCGAAATTTGCCAGACGCTCGCCGACCACTTCGGGCGCTACCGCGATCAAAAGAGGATGAGTTGAAAGTGCTGGACAGAATCGATCATATTGCGATCGCCGTCGAGGATCTCGACGCCGCCCTGGCAATGTACCAGTCGCTGTTCGAACTCGAGGCCGCCCACCGCGAATACATCAAAGATTTCGACGTGGACATTGCAACGTTTACCATTGGGAACACCGAGATCGAGCTACTCGAGGGCAGATCTCAGGACTCGCCGATCCGCAAGTTCGTGCGCAAGAGCGGACCGGGTTTGCATCACATCGCGTTTGCCGTTGATGATATTCGAAAGGTCCTCGCACGGCTCAAGGCGGAGGGTGTGCGGCTCATCGACGAAACGCCGCGACGCGGCAAGGGAAATTCGCTCGTCGCCTTCGTGCACCCCGCGTCCACACAAAACGTGCTCTACGAACTCGTGCAGATGGATTCATCCATCTAGTCGTACTCGTAGAAACCCCGGCCGCTTTTCTTGCCCAGACGCCCCGCCGCAACCATTTTCTTTAGCAACGGACACGGCCGGTACTTCGAATCGCCAAGATCGCGGTGCAGAACTTGCATGATATCGAGGCAAACGTCGAGTCCGATGAGGTCCGCGAGCGTCAGCGGGCCCATGGGGTGGGCCATACCGAGTTTCATCACCTCATCGATAGCCTCCTTCTTGGCGACACCCTCCATGAGACAATATACCGCCTCGTTTATCATCGGCATGAGGATTCGGTTTGAGACGAATCCCGGATAATCGTTTACCTCCACCGGCGCCTTCCCCAGGTCTTCGCACAGCGAGACTGTGAAGCGGGTGGTGGCATCGTCCGTCTCCAGCCCACGGATGACTTCAACCAGTTTCATTACCGGTACCGGGTTCATGAAATGCATGCCGATGAAACGATTGGGATTCTTGACGTGCGACGCCAACGCCGTCACGGAGATCGAAGAAGTGTTTGTGGCGAGGATCGTGTCGCCATCGGCATGGCCGCTGACTTGCTTCCACACATCCGCCTTGCTGGCGGCATCCTCAAACACGGCTTCAAGCACGAGGTCCTTGCCGGCCACGTCACCGACCCTTGTCGTCGTGGAGATATTTCCCAGAACCTGTTCCCTGTCCGCAGGGGAGATCACTTTCTTCTTGACCAGGCGGTCAAGACTCTTGCCGATGGTGGACAATCCGCTCTTTAGAAACTCGTCTTTGACATCGATCAGGGTGACGGCATGCCCGGCCTGCGCAAAAACCTGGGCGATTCCGCTGCCCATCGTTCCCGCCCCTATGACCGATACCTTTCTGGCACTCATCGCGCTTACACCGAAACACTCATGGCGACCGCGTTGCCGCCGCCGAGACAGAGCGTGGCCAACCCCTTCTTGCCTCCGCGCTTCCTGAGCGCGTGGATCAGCGTCACCAGGATGCGGGCACCCGATGCCCCGATGGGATGCCCGAGCGCCACGGCGCCGCCGTTGACGTTCACCTTATCGAGCGGCATCTCGAGTTCTCCGGTCACCGCCACAGCCTGCGCCGCGAAGGCTTCGTTGAGCTCAAAAAGATCGAAATCGGCCACGGTTTCCCCCGTCTTCGCCAGAAGATTCTTCACTGCAATTACCGGCGCCATCATAACCCACTTGGGCTCCACGCCTCCCACGGCGTACGCATCGACGCTCGCCAGAACCGGCAAGCCCAACTTCTTGGCTTTCTTTTCCGACGCCACAATGACGCCGGCGGCGCCGTCGTTTATGGTCGACGCGTTACCGGCGGTCACGGTGCCGTCCTTCTTGAATGCCGGTCGCAACGCGGCGAGCCTTTCCATGCTGCTGTCCTTGCGCGGTCCTTCGTCACGCTCCACGACTGTGTCTCCGCGGCGTCCCCTGACCGTCACTGGGACGATCTCATCGTCGAACGCGCCCGCCTCCTGCGCCGCCACCGCCCGCTGCTGGCTGGAGAGCGCGTATTCGTCCTGTGTCTCGCGACTCACCCCGTACTTCTCGGATACCAGCTCGGCGGTCTTACCCATGTGGATATCGTTATGGCAGTCCCACAAACCGTCGTTCACCATCGAATCGATGACCTTGCCGTGCCCCAACCGCTGGCCGGTCCGGACTTCGGGCAGGAGGTACGGCGCGCGGCTCATACACTCGAAACCGCCTGCAATAACCAGGGCGGCGTCGCCCAACTGGACCGCTTGTGCTGCCAGTATGACCGATTTCAACCCGGAGCCGCAGACCTTGTTGATCGTCACCGCCCCTACTTCGGGCGGCACGCCACCGGCAAGCGCCGCCTGCCGTGCCGGGTTCTGCCCCAGCCCTCCCTGCAACACGTTGCCCATAATCACCTCGTCGATCGCCCTGGGGTCGATGCCACTCTTCGCGATGAGCGCTCTGACCACGACCGCGCCGATGTCGGGCGCTCCCATGCTGGAGAGCCCCCCCAGAAACTTGCCGACCGGGGTCCTCAGGGCCGCACATATGACTGGCCGTTCCATCACATTTCCTCCCGTGCCGTTTTTTCGACCCGGCGGGAATCGAGCGGCGCCGCTTGCGGCGTCGGCTCCAATCGCTCCCGCTTGATGCCGCCGCAAGGCCGGCATAAAGCTATTTGAGTATATCCCGGGCGATAATCATGCGCTGGATCTCGCTCGTGCCTTCACCGATCTCACAGATCTTAGCGTCACGAAGAAATCGCTCGACCGGGTAGTCCTTGGTGTACCCGTATCCCCCATGAATCTGTAGCGCCTTATCGGCCGCCCGCATGGCGGCCTCGGAGGCAAACAGCTTTGCCATCGACGCCTCGCGGCTGAACGGCTGCCCGGAGTCTTTCACCCGGCTGGCATGGTATACCATCAGCCTCGACGCGTGCAGTTCCGTTGCCATTGTCGCCAGCATATGCTGAATGGCCTGGAATTCCGCGATCGGCTTGCCGAACTGCTCGCGTTCCTTTGCGTAGGCGAGGGCTTCATCCAGCGCTCCCTGGCCGATGCCTAGTGCCATGGCGCCGATCGAAATGCGACCGCCTTCGAGCGTTTTCATAAACGTCCTGAACCCTGCCCCACCGCCTCCCAGCAGGTTTTCCTTTGGCACTTCACAATTGTCGAAAACGATTTCGGCAGTGCATGAAGCCCGGCATCCCAGCTTGTCTTCGATGGTCCCCACTTGAAATCCCGGAAAATCGTTTTGAACCACGAAAGCGCCGATGCCGTCGGGGCCCGCGTCGGGATCTGTGATCGCGGTCACAACCAGATAGGTGGCAAAACCGCCGTTGGTCACGAAGGCCTTGGTACCGGAGAGAAGATACTTGTCGCCCTTGAGTTCCGCGCGTGTCCTGATCGCCGCCGCGTCGCTTCCCGCGTGCGGCTCGGTGAGACAGAATGCCCCTACCGCCTCACCCGATGCCAGGGGGTTCAAGTACTTCTTCTTCTGTTCCTCTGTCCCGGCCATCAAAATCGGGGTCATGCTCAGCGAGTTATGGGCGGCAACGGACAGTCCCGTCGAACCGCAGACCCTGGACAGCTCCTCGATAACGATGGAGTAACAAACGGTGTCCGTGCCGGTGCCGCCGTACTCGGCGGGCACCGTGAGGCCCATGAATCCCACCTTGGCCATTTTCTTGAACATCTCGACCGGATATTCTCCCTTTTCATCGATTTCGGCCGCGATAGGCTTCAGCTCGCTCTCGGCGAACTTCCGCGCCATTTCACGAATCATCTGCTGTTCGTCCGTGATCTCCATAGTCTCCATGACGACCCTCCGTCCTAGTCGGCCTTCTTCGATTGATTGCCCTCGAACAAATCCCGAATGTATCGCACGATCTCCCGCGTGTCCGTGCCCGGCCCGAAAACCGCGCTCACACCCAAAGCCTTGAGTTTCTTCACGTCTTCATCGGGAATAATTCCTCCGCCGATGAGCGGTACGTCTTTGAGCCCGCCTTCGTCCATCATCTTGCGAACCCGCTGGAACAGACTCATGTGCGCCCCGGACAGGATGCTCAACGACACTACGTCCACATCTTCCTGAACGGCCGCCTCCAGAATCATCTCCGGTGTCTGGTGGAGTCCCGTATAAATGACTTCCATTCCCCCGTCCCTGAGTGCGTTGGCCACCACCTTCGCACCGCGGTCGTGCCCATCCAGGCCGGGCTTGGCCACCAGCACCTTTATCGGTTTGCTCATCTTTTCCTCCTGGTTCCGCACCGGCAGCGGCAAATCCCGCGTCCTCGGACCTTACGTCAAATCAGAAATACGCGGGTTCCTTGTACTCTCCAAAGATCTTCTTGAACACCTGCGTCATCTCTCCTTCGGTCGCGTACGCAGTCGCGCAATCGAGGAGGTGGGGCAGCACGTTGTGCCCGGCGGTCGCCGCGGCTTCCAGGTCCTGCAGCTTGGCCTGCACCGCTCCATTATCACGCATCTCACGGAGACGCTCGAGCGACGCCACCTGGTCGACCTCCACCTGATCGTCAACGCGGAGGATCGCGATCTCGTCCTCTTCGTTGCCTTCCTTGAAATCGTTGACGCCTACGACGATCTTTCGTTTCTGCTCCACCGCCTTCTGATAGTCGTATGCGGCCTTGCCGATTTCCCTCGCAAAAAACCCGTCTTCAACCGCCTGCACGACCCCTCCGAGTTCTTTGATCCGGCGGAAGTACTCCTCGGCCTGCTGTTCCATCTTGCGTGTTTGTGCTTCGATGAAGTAGCTCCCCGCGAGCGGGTCAATGGTGTTGCTGACGCCTGTTTCGTGCGCGATCAACTGCTGCGTCCGCAGCGCGATGCGTGCCGCCTTTTCCGTAGGAAGCCCAAGCGTCTCGTCCATCGAATTCGTGTGCAGGGACTGCGTGCCACCCAGCACGCCGGCCAACCCCTGGAATGCCGTGCGGACGATGTTGTTCTCCGGCTGCTGCGCAGTGAGCGATACCCCCGCAGTCTGCGTGTGGAAACGCAGCAGCCACGAGCGAGGTTTCTTGGCGCCGTAGCGTTCTTTCATATGGCGCGCCCAGATGCGTCGAGCTGCCCTGAACTTGCAAATCTCTTCGAAAAAATCGAGATGGGAATTGAAAAAGAACGACAACCTGGGAGCAAATTCATCCACGTCGAGGCCCGCCTTGATACCGGCCTCCACGTAGGCGAACCCATCGGCCAGCGTGAACGCCAACTCCTGCACGGCGGTCGATCCCGCCTCCCGTATGTGGTAACCGCTAATACTGATCGTATTCCACAGCGGCATGTGTTGCGTGCAAAACTCCATCGAATCGGTGACGAGACGCATCGACGGCTCGGGAGGGAAAATGAAACTCTTTTGCGCGATGTACTCCTTGAGAATATCGTTTTGCGTCGTGCCAGCGAGTTTCTCGAGCGCGATTCCCCGCTTTTCCGCGTTGGCGGCGTAAAGCGCCAACACGATGATGGCCGGGCCGTTGATGGTCATCGATGTCGTAATCTCGCCAAGATCGATGCCGTCGAAGAGAACCTCCATGTCTCGCATCGAGTCGATGGCAACCCCGCACTTGCCCACTTCGCCGACCGCGCGACCGTGGTCCGAATCGTATCCGTAGAGAGTAGGCAAATCGAACGCCACCGACAGACCCGTCTGCCCGCCTCGCAAGAGGTAGTGAAAACGTTCGTTGGTGTCCTTCGCAGAGCCGAATCCCGCAAAGAGGCGCATGGTCCAATGCTTGCCGCGGTACATATTCGCGTGGATGCCTCGTGTATACGGGTACTCGCCGGGAAGCCCGATATCCTCCATATAATCGATATCAGCGATGTCGTCCGGCGTATAGAGGATCTCAACCGGCTCTCCCGAAACGGTCGTAAAATCCAGGTCCTGCACGGGGCTCTGCCCGACTTTCTTCAAGTATTCTTTTTTGCTCTCGGCCAGTGACGCGCGCAGCTTGGGATTCATCGAGTGCCCCCTTTCTTCTTCTCTATCTTCAACGGCTTAATGATTTCGCCGGCAACCTCGTACGGCGATTTCTTCCCCGCAACTACCGCGTCCAGCAGGCCGTCGAGTTTTTCTTTAATATACGCGTTTTTCCAGAAAAATTCTTTGAGTTTCTCTTCGACAATCATCGTCGTGCGGTTCCTGAGCGCTGTAACGCGTTTCTGCTCCATACGATCGTCTTGCGACAAATAGGAACGATGGATGTCGACGGATTCCACCAGCTCATCGATACCTTCGTCGCGAGTGGCCACCGTGCCCACCACGAGGGGTAGCCAGCCACCTTCGACGCACCTCAACTCGAGCATCGAGCGCAGATCATCCGCGTAACGTTGGGCGTGTGAACGGTCCGCCTTGTTGACGACGAATATGTCCCCGACTTCCATCAGGCCCGACTTGAGACTCTGCACATCGTCACCGGCGTCCGGAGTCAAGACAACGACGGTCGTGTGAGCGCTGAACCGGACCCGGTACTCCAGCTGCCCGACCCCGATCGTTTCGAGAAATATGATGTCGCGGCCGAACGCGTCGAGCACGTCGGCCAGCTCGCTGGCGCATGAGCTGAAACCGGTCTCGCTCCCGCGACTGGCGATACTGCGAATAAAAACGCCTTCGTCGCCGGTCGCGTCCTGCATCCTCACCCGGTCACCCAGGATCGCTCCGCCGGTGAAGGGGCTCGTGGGGTCTTCGGCCACCACCCCGACCGTCAGGCCCTTGTCGCGGTAGCGCCGGATCAGAGCATTGATCAGTGTGCTTTTTCCCGCGCCGGTAAGACCCGTCACACCCACGCGGTAGGAACGGCTCATCCTGGGAAACAACTCGCTCAGGACCGCTTCCGCCGCGTCTCCCCCTTTTTCGACCAGGGACATCAGCCTGGACGCGGCCAGCACTTCCCCGGCGTAGAAACGCTGCAGATACTTTGCGCTCATGGCGGCGTCGGGTCCCCACGGGTCGAGGTGAGCGATGGATCGGGGTTAACCGCAAAGAATTAGAAATTTTGCAGGCATTCTCCTGTGGGCCGGAAGGGCGAACCGAACCGGGAGGCGCCCATGACTGTCATACGATAGCGGATGGCAGGCGGCGCTGTCAACGGCATTTTTGGCAGGAAAACTCTATATCTTATTCTTTTATATTAAGTTATGGGCTAACCACCGTTGGCAACGGGATTGGGATAAACTTTGGGTTAGTTACGGTACAGGTGCTTCACAGCTCCCCATGTGGACTCTTCAACGGGCACTCCTGGGATACAGTTCACCCCCCCGGGCGTGGGAGCGCACCCGGTGCCCAACGGGGGTGTGCTGCCCAGGTACGGGTTGAGGCCGTCGAAAACCACCCACTGGCCGTTGCCGTCGGGACTACGTCCCGTCGACCGGTCGTCGAGGACCTGAAACGATTGGTAGGTGTATTGGTCGACGATCAACGTGTCGCCCCCGAGCACGTCATAGAGGAACACGGTATCACCCGCGTTGTTGAGACTCAACCCGAAGGCGGGGAAACCGTTGGCGTGTTCCCAGGCGACCGAGTCGGTCCCGTAGACGACCCGCACTTCGCCGGGGGCCAGCAGACCACTGAAGCCGTAACGCCAGTCGAAACCACCGGAGGCGTCCGCCGCACGGTAGCACGACAGATCGATCGTTGATGTGCCGACGTTGACGATTTCGATCCACTCGTCGTTCCGGGAACTGAGCGCCCCGTCCCCGTCCCAGTCAGCCACCGGGTCAGCCAGTATCTCGTTGAAACGGACCTGTGCAAAGCCGCCAGGCGACCAGGCACAAAGCACAAATATGAAAACGAAAATGGCAACGATACGCATCTTCATCCTCCTCCTCACATCCCATCCCGTTGCCGTTTGGGTGGGTTTACATCCGGACCGCCAAACTAGCACAACGCCATGCCCCGATCAACACCTATTTCGGTCCTCGGGACAGGTTCACGAGCGACGCTCTTCGAGCGCCCTCTTCAGAAGCTCCCCCACCTTCTGGGGGTTGCCCTTGCCCCGTGTTTCTTTCATTACCTGGCCCACGAGAAACTTCAGCAGTTTCTCCTTGCCGGCAAGGTACTTCGACACCTCCTCGGGATTGTTGTCCAGAACCCCGGCGATGACAGAATTGAGTGCGCCCTCATCGCTGATCTGTGCGAGTCCCCGCACCGCGATGATATCCCTGGCACCGCCTCCCGACTCGGACATTTCACGAAAAACTTCCTTGGCGGTAGGGATGTTGATCCTGCCCGCCTTCACCTCGACGATGAGCTCGGCCAACTGCCCCGGCCGGACCCGGAACTGCGTGATGTCGACTTTTCTCTCCTTGAGTTCGCGCAGCACCTCGCCCATTACCCAGTTGCTCGCCGCCTTGGCGTCACCGAGTGCGCCGGCCGTTTCTTCGAAGTAATCCGCAATCTCGCGGGCGCCAGTCAGCACCTGTGCGTCGTACGGCGGCAGGCTCAGCTCGCCGACAAACCTCGCCGCTCGCGCGTCGGGCAGCTCCGGCATCTCTCCACGCGCCTGCTCGATAATCGATTCGGGGACTTCGAGCACGAGCAGATCCGGTTCCGGAAAGTAGCGGTAATCGTGGGCTTCCTCTTTGCTCCGCATGACCTGTGATACGCCCTTGACGCTGTCCCACAGCAGGGTTGCCTGTTCGACCTCTTTGCCCGCAGTAAGGAGCTTTTCCTGCCGCTCGATCTCGAACTGCAGCGCCTGCTCGACCGCCTTGAAGGAGTTGAGGTTCTTGACCTCGGTACGTGTGCCAAAGGTTTCGGAGCCCTTCTCACGCAGCGACACATTAACATCGCAGCGCAGGCTCCCCTCCTCCATGTTGCCGTCACAGATCTCCAGGTACCGCAACAAGGTCCTCAGCTTTTGCATGTACTCGGCCGCTTCCTGCGGGCTGCGTATGTCGGGTTCGCTGACGATTTCGATGAGCGGCACCCCTACCCGGTTCATGTCCGCCAGGCTGTAGTCATCATATTCGTCGTGGAGCAGCTTGCCCGCGTCTTCTTCCAGGTGGATGCGAGTAATCCCGATTCTCTTCTGCCCGCCGTTCATGACAAGGCTCCCGCCCTCGCACAGCGGCTTCTCGTACTGCGATATCTGGTAGTTCTTGGGGCAATCCGGGTAGAAATAGTTCTTGCGCGCGAACACGCTGCGCGGCGCGATCCTGCAGCCCGTGGCGAGTCCCATCTTGACGGCGGCCGCCACCGCCTTCTCGTTGACCACGGGCAGGGCGCCGGGCAGGCCGAGACACACCGGGCACACCCGGGTGTTGGGTTCCCCCCCGTAGGCGGCCGAGCACGAACAGAACATCTTGGTCCGCGTCAGGAGCTGCGCGTGCACCTCGAGGCCGATAACGGGTTCGTACCTAGACAACGGTCTTCCTCTCGAAATCGACGAGCCGCTCCACACCACGCGCCCCACGCAGCACGGTGTTCTCTTCCAGCGGTTTCCCGATCAGCTGCACGCCGAGCGGCAACCCGTCCGGTGCCACGCCACTGGGGATCGCAATCGCCGGCAGGCCCGCCAGATTGACCGGAATCGTAAAAATATCGGATAGATACATCAGCAGCGGATCGGACACCTTTTCCCCGATAGGAAACGCGGCCGACGGTGCCGTCGGCATCATGATGAGATCCACGTGATCGAACGCGTTCTGGAAGTCGCGGATGATCAGCGAGCGGACCTTCTGTGCCTTGAGGTAGTACGCGTCGTAGTAGCCGGCGCTGAGCACGTACGTTCCCAGCAGAATGCGACGCTTGACTTCGTCGCCGAAACCCTCATCGCGTGTGTGCGTGTACATGGAGTAGACGTCCCGGGCATGCTCCGTCCGGTGACCGTACCTGACGCCGTCGAACCGGGCCAGGTTCGAGCTGGCCTCCGCGTTGGCGATGACGTAATAACAGGCGCAGGCATAGCGGGCATGCGCGAGGGACACATCGACGACGGCGACGTTCTCTTTTTCGAGCCGGGCGCAGAGCGTGGTGAGATTCTCTTCCACCTCGGGCCGGGTTCCCATCTCCATGAAGTCCCGGGGTATGCCGACAGTCAGGCCGTCGAGTCCCTTGTCGAGGTCGCGCGCGAAATCGGGGACGGGTGCCCTGAGGCTGGTGGCGTCTTGCGCGTCGCCGCTGCTGATCGCGCCCAAGAGCACCGCGCAGTCCTCGACGCTCCGGGCGAACGGCCCGATCTGGTCCAGCGAACTGGCGAAGGCAATCAGGCCGTAGCGTGATACCCGCCCGTATGTTGGTTTCATGCCGACGACGCCGCAGAAACCCGCCGGCTGGCGGATCGAACCGCCGGTGTCGCTGCCCAGCGCCCCCACCGCCATATCGGCCGCCACGGCCGCCGCCGAACCGCCGCTGGAGCCGCCGGGCGCGTAGTCGAGATTCCACGGGTTGCGACTGGGCCCGAACGCCGAATTCTCGGTCGAAGAACCCATTGCAAACTCGTCCAGGTTGGTTTTGCCGCAAATAATGCCGCCGCTGCGCAGCACGTTGGCGGCCGCGGTCGCTGTGTACGGGCTGGTGTAGCCTGAGAGGATGCGGGAGCCAGCTGTGGTCGCGCGGCCCTCCACACAGATGTTATCCTTTACCGCAATGGGCAGCCCCGCGAGCGGTGTCGAGCGGTAATCGCCACTCTTGGTGAGTGCCGCCGCGCGTTCGAGGAGATCTTCCTTGTAGAATTCCACGTAGGCGTGTACGTCGCCGTCTTTTTCTTCCACGGCGGCCACGACGTCTTTGGCCACGTCGAGCGGCGAGATTTCGCCCTTCTTCAGCAGCACGGTCAACTCCACCAGGCCGCGGCTATTGAGTCCCATTGCTACCTCTCCACAACCTTGGGAACGCGGAAGAACCCGTCTTTCGCATCCGGTGCCTGGCCCAGAATCTTGTCGCGGTCCAGACTCGGACCGGGCTCATCCGGCCGCAGCGCCGAATGCTCGTCGTGAACGACCGCGCTGGTCGGAGCGACGCCTTCGGTATCTATCTCCTGCAGCTGCTCGACATACCCGACGATACGGTCGAGCTGCTCGGACAAACGCTCTCGCTCGTCAGCGGTGAGGTCGATGCGCGCGAGCATCTCGAGGTGTCGTATCATCTTTTCGTCAATTTTCATCTCTGTCCTTCCAACAAATCGGGCCACAAAACCGCCACAGGATACCACCGGCCCCGGGTTGGCGTCATCCCAAAGGTTTCATCGGCGCGTAGTGCGCCAGGAACTTGCGCTCACCGCCACCGTCGAAGATGACTGTAACGCGCAGCCTTTCGCCCGAGCCCTCGACCCTGCGCACCACGCCCCGTCCGAAGTTGTCGTGGTGAATACGCATTCCCACAAAGTACAGCAGCTCTTCCTGCGAGTATTCCTCGAATTCCTTGTGCGCCGATGCGTAGCCACGCCCGCCGCCTTCGGCCAGGCGGTCATGGTCGTCGAAATCCCCGGGCACGTCGCTGTGAGGGGCCAAAGTCTCCACGGCACCGTCCAGCATCGCTTGCGGGATTTCAAAAAGGAACCGTGACGGCATCCCCCCCTCAACGACACCCATGCGTCTGCGCATTCGGGCATACGAGCAAAAGAGCCGCTTGCGGGCCCGCGTCATTCCGACATAGAACAAGCGGCGTTCTTCCTCGAGCGCATCGGGATCGTCGATCGAATTGATATGGGGGAATAACCCCTCCTCGAGTCCCGTGACGAACACACAGTCGAATTCCAGCCCCTTGGCGTTGTGCAAGGTCATCAAGGTCAACTGCCCGCGACTCTTGTCCAGGGCATCCACATCGGCAACCAGTGCAATCTCCTCGAGGAACGCCTGGAGCGAGTGGTTCTCGGAGTTCTCGGCGAAGGTCGCGGCTGCCGCCACCAACTCCTCGACGTTCTCGACTCTCGAATCTCCGTCGGGGTAGTTGTCGTGGAGATGATCCCGGTATCGGACCTGGTCCACGATAACCTCGATCACTCCGGGTGCATCTTGCGTGTCGGCGATCGCGGTGAGCTTGTCCAGCAACCGTACAAAATCGCCGCAGTGCCGGGTTTGCGCGCCGGCCAGATCGAAGTGCCCCGAGCGCAAAACACGCAGGATCGAAGTGTCACGGAAAGCGGCCTGCGCGGCGAGCCGCTCGTACGTCGTCTTGCCCAGGGCCCGGCGGGGCACGTTGAGAATGCGCTTGAGATTCACATCGTCTGCGGGATTCACCACCAACTTGCAGTAGGCGAGAATGTCCCTGACTTCGGCGCGCTCGTAGAAACCGACCGAGCCGATGATCTGGTACGGCAGCGAGCCCAGTTTGAGGACGTCTTCAAGTGCCCTCGACTGCGCGTTGGTCCGGTAGAGCACCGCGATATCCCGGAGATCGAAACCTCTCTGCACCAGGCTCTTTACGGCGTGAAGGACGTTCAACGCCTCCGACTGCTCATCGATGGCGTGCAGCAGCGTCAATTTGTCGCCGCTTTCCCCCGCCGTCCACAGATTCTTTCCCTTGCGTCCGAGATTGTTGGCGATGACGTGGTTGGCCGCGTCGAGGATGGTCTGCGTGGACCGGTAGTTCTGCTCGAGCCTTATCACGACCGTCCCCGGGTACAGCGACTCGAAATTGAGGATGTGGTCCACCTTCGCTCCCCTCCAACTGTAGATCGACTGATCGTCGTCGCCGACGACAAAGAGGTTCTTGTGCACGGAGGAGACCCCGTCGATCAGGGCCATCTGGATCGGGTTCGTGTCCTGGAATTCGTCGACCAGAACGTAACGGAAGCGGCGCGCGTAATGTTCCTTGACGTCGGCGTCCAGCTCGAAAAGCTCCACCACCCTGGCGATGAGATCGTCGAAGTCAAGCGCGCTGGCCCGCCGCAGCCCTTTTTCGTAATCACGATAGATCTCGACCATGCGCTTGTCGAGGTTGGTGACGGCGTTGTCGAACGCCATCTTGGGGGTGATGAGGTCGTTTTTCCAGCGGCTGATGCGATCCCGCACCGATCGGGGCGAGCGGAACATCCCACCCTCCAGCGCGCGTTGCGAGATGACGACTTTGACCAGGCTCAGACTGTCATCGGCGTCGTAAATGGAGAAGTTGCGGTCGACCCCGATGGACTCGCCGTGACTTCTCAGAATCCTGACACCTGTGGCGTGAAAGGTGCCGACCCACAGTCGCTCCGCGATACCCGGCCGTCGCGTTTCCAGACGTTCCTTCATTTCCCGCGCCGCGCGGTTGGTAAACGTGAATGCCAGGATATTCCACGGGGGGACGTTTCTGTCCCGCACCAGATGGACGATGCGCTCGGTCAACACGCGGGTCTTACCGCTGCCCGCCCCCGCGATAACCAGAACCGGTCCCTCATTCGCCTGCACGGCTTGTCGTTGTGGTTCATTCAATTCGTCGCTCATTATCCCCCTCGATGCCAAAGGTGCCGTTGTGCTGGCGCACGGCCGGTTCCGCTGCCCCCGCGGCGCCGCCGGAGCACGGGCCAGCGTCAGGCCGGAGCGATGTCCAGGGCGCTCCCGCCGCTTGCACACGGCGAGAAACCGTTAGACTGTAACCGCTGATGGAAGTGGAATCAACAACAGCCTTCACGCCGCGGGGCGGCGGTACCATCGCTGCCACCCCGGGGGTTCGAGCTCTCGGCTAGAAACTCGGGCCGAGGAAGAAATGGAACTGGCTGTGGTCAACCGAGCGTAGATCGGTTTGCCAGGCCAACTGGAAGTTGAGCAGGAAAAACCCAAAATAGAAATGGGTTCCGAAACCGAAATCCCCCTTGAGGTCTTCGAATTGCAGCCCGTTGACGTCCTTCTTGAACGCCTGGAGGTCGCTGCCGTCCCACGCCGCCCCCACGTCGAAAAACAACGAGCCGGCGATATTGCCAAATCCCCAGCGGCCGGGAAATCCAAAAATCAGGGCGTCTACTAGCGGAAACCGGTACTCCAGACTCGCCAGCCCCAGGCGCGATCCCTCGAATTCGAGGTAGTCGTACCCGCGAAGCGTCGACGGCCCTCCGAGGAAAAAAGACCGGCGGTCTTCAAGGTCGCCCTCGCTGCCCGCAAAGGTCGCGCGAAACGCCAGCGAATTGCGGTACCAGAGTTTGAAGTATTTCCGGTAATCGATGTAAACTGTTTCCCGTGCCACTCCGTCATTCCCGACGCCGAATCCCTTGGAAGCGCTGATATAGTAACGTGATCCTTCGATCGGACCATATGGGCCGTAGAAGGACGCGTCGTGGACGTAGGACAGCGACGGCTCGATCAGATTACGCGTGGATTTGCCCGACTCCAGGATGAGCAACTGGTCTTCTGGCGTGATGATCTCCTCGAAGAACTCGCGGTCGGATACGAACGCCTGCAGCTCCAGGTCGAGACGGTTGAACGTGTTGAACGGGTAGCTGATCAGCCCAAAGATGCCGTAGTTCCGTTCCGAGAACAACTGGTAGTCCTGAAATGATTCGCCAATCGAAGTAACTCGACTGTTCAGAAAATTTTTGAACTGAAAAATTCCGAATCCGTAATTGATGCGATGCTTCAGGTAGAAATACTGCGCAATCAGGTCCGAATCCTCGATGGTCCGGAACAAATTGAATGAGAAAACCATACGATGGTTGCCCAACATATCGCTCATCGCAATGGTGTTTGCCAGACCGAACCCGAATCCGGTCGAGTAGTACAGCCCCCCACCCTGGCCGATGAAGTCGGGGGAAAGCTTGAGCTTGTAGCCGGCCACCGAGCCTCCCCGCGTCGCCGGCTCGTCCCCGGCGATCGGCCGCTGGACGCCTTCGACCTGTTTGCTGGGGGGATTCGTCCCGTCCTTGTCCCTCGTCAGCTGCACCGATGACTGACCCGACACGGTCGGCACCGGCATGCGCAGCGTAATTCCAAGTTGCTTCAACGAGTCCTCGTCGGCGACCGAATACACGTCGTCCTCACTATCGTCCACCAGCTTGAGCGTCACGGTCGGACTCTCCCCTTTGTCCTCTTCGGCCTGAATCAGGGCCGTTCCCGCCGGTATATCCGGTCCGCGTGGACCTTCACGGAGCAAGGTGACCTGCTCCTGCCGGCGCGCCGCGAGGGCGACGCTGACATCCGATCCAAAGTTCTGATCCAGCAACGCTTCCAGGTCGTCGGACACATAAATATCCCAACCGTTGTTCGAGAACGCGGAGAACGCGAGCCGTCCCTTGGAGTCTATGATGTCGGGGGTGAACACCCCCCCGAGCACGTCTGTGAAACGATGGTACGCCCCGGTTTCGAGATCGGCGACGTAGAGATTACGAATTCCCGAAGCGTCGGACGTGAATACCATCCGGCGCCCCCCGTCAAACACCACCGGGCTGCTGTCGTCGCCGTCGGTTTGGATGAGCGGCCGGATCGAAGCTGTTTCGAGGTCCATCTCGTAGATGTCCAGCGTCGCTCCGTGTCTGATATTGTCCGTGGCAAGAAAATCCATCTCGCTCAGGTTCCGCTTGGATTCCGCGGAAAGATCCGCCGGAACCGGCGCCATCACGTCCGGATAGTATTCGAATGCGATTTTCTTTCCGTCCGGGAAGAAGCGTGGATTGAGCTGATCGGCGAAGTCATTGGTCAAACGCACGTACTCGCCGCTCTCGACGTCGACCCGCATCAGGTCGGTCTGACCACCGAAGACCGCGCTCACTACGATGATGTGGCCCTTCGGTGACCACGTCGGCGAGGCGAGTCCGTCAGCGCCCAGATCGAGCTTCTTGCGGACCTTGCCTTTCTTGGTATCGACGATGAACAACTGCGAGCGGCCGTCGGACTTGGCGACAAAGGTGAGCATCTCACCGTCCGGGCTGAACGACATGCTGCTGGTAAAGAAATGCAGCGATTCGAACTGGTTCGAACGGTGGCCGGTGACCAGCTTCTTTATGATCTTGCCGTCTACCGCGGACATCAGGTAGATCGAGATCAAGTCCCGGCTCGAGAAAAACGCGATGCGCTCGCCGTCCGGTGACATCACGGGCTTTGTGTTGTAAGCGGCGCGCTCCTTTATGTGATGGGTGAGGCGCCGTGCCATGTCTTCCGCCTCCGTCTTGTCGGCATAAAGGGGCCAGTAGTGCTTGCGCTGCGTCTTCTGCCAGCTCCTGCTCATCTCGGTGGTGTTCAAACCGATGGTTTTCTCCAGCGCGGCGTCGGCGCTCCGCGTAATGGCCAGGGCGTCGAGGATCTCCAACACCTTCTCTTTGCCGTACGTCTGTTCGATGTAGTTCCACGCCGACTGGCCCTGCTTGTAGACGGCGAACCCTCCGGCTCGACTCAGATCGCCGAGGTAGTTGTGGATGACACCGTCACGCACGAACATGTCGGTTTCCGTGTCCCACCCAACGGAGAGGTATTCCGCCACGCCTTCCATCACCCACAGCGGCAGCCCGAAGAGCGATGTGCGGGAGAAGACGTTGTCCAACAGTCGGTTGTAGATTATTTGAAACGTAAACACGTGCGCGAGCTCGTGGATCGCCGTATGGGCGAACTGCGGGTAGGAGCCTGTGAACGGCAGCACGATCCGCTTGCGGGAAGGCTCGGCGAACGCCTGCACCCCCTCCGGCAGGTTCTGCAGCGAGACGTTGGTCTGCAGGAAATCGTTGTGCGAGCCGTAGAGGATTATCGGCACCTTCCACGGCAGCGTCTCGTGGAGCTTCTCGGACAGCATCCGGTACCCGTCTTCGAGCACCAGGCCGGCACGCACCGCGAACGCCTCCGAACCATCGTAGAAGTGGATCTCGAAGTGCGGAGTGCTCAGCACGTGCCAGTTGTGATTCTTGTACTGTATCTTGTTCCGGCCGAATTGGGCGTGGGCGGGCATTGCCAGGCTGGCCAGTAGGAAAAGAGAGGCGACAACTAGAGTCGACGGTTTGCGGAACAATGCGTCTCCCTCGCTAGTGGTTAAGAGCTTGCGCCGCAGGGCGGTACGGCTGCTCCCCCATGCTTTTTAAGATAGGGCT
>JAZGDW010000019.1:0-22882 GCA_036478295.1 Candidatus Krumholzibacteriia bacterium | reverse complement strand
CTGCGGTGACCGGCTCAATCCGAAAGCTCTCACATGTGACCACGTTATCCCACGCTCCCGCGGCGGCGGTACGGTGTGGTCGAACATTGTAACCTGCTGCAAACCCTGCAACCGGAGGAAGGGGGGGCGAACTCCCGACGAAGCGGGCCTGAAGCTTCTCAAGAAGCCGACGCGCCCGAGCTGGCTGTTGGGGTTCCGTGCGCGCTTCGCCGCGCAGCCGCCGCCGACGGCGTGGCACGAGTACCTCTTCTGGACACACGAGGGCGCCACACACTAATTGTTTGAAGGGAAAGGCTGGTGCCGGAGGTCGGACTCGAACCGACACGGAGCCAGGCTCCGGGGGATTTTGAGTCCCCTGCGTCTACCAGTTTCACCACTCCGGCGTGGACAGATAATCTTGCCTGGTCGTCGGATGGTAGTTGCTTAACCCGCTACGTGTCAATGCCCTTGAGCGCTTTAGCGGTTGTTTTGCGCTTGACTTCAAGAAGTGTTTTGCTAAGGTCTTTTCGCGTGGGGTTGTAGCTCAGCTGGGAGAGCACTTGTCTGGCAGACAAGAGGTCACGGGTTCGATCCCCGTCAACTCCACCATTCCCCAGTCTCGGCACCTCGCATGAAGTCCCCGGCTGAAGGGGACTTAAATTATTTGAAGGCTGGTTCGGCAGCCCAAGCGTGTTTATCGGTGTAGGGACGTCGCAAAGTGACCCGGTTCACCGTCATATTCGAAGACAAGAAATTCTCGAACTTCTTTCCCCTTTCGCTGAGCCAGCCGGTGTTCGAACTACGTATCGGCGGGCGCAATTTTCGTGAGCGCCTTCAGGTCGAGGCCGGGGCGGAGAAGTGCGGAGTTCTGTGCCGTGACTACCTGGCGCCGCTGGTTGGTCTGAGGAACACCGATCTGTTGGTCAACGAAGTGCCGGGGGGCGAGTGCCTGTTCATCAACGGCCGGCTGCTCTGCTATTCCGACGAGCTCACGGAGCTCCTCGCCAAAATCCCCGAGAACGGAATCGCGGTCAAGGGCGGCTATGTCATCGCCGCGAAGCTGGCCGACCGGGCGTCGGAGGATTTCGCCGGCTACATTCGCCGTCGCATTTCGGAAGAAACCATCAAGCAGCTCTGCGAAGAGCTGAGGCACTACGTGGCGCCAGAGAAGAAGTCGGCCAGCGCGAAGGCCCGCAAGAAAAACATCGTCCCGCAGGAAGCCGACCAGGGAACGTACGAGGACGATCACGCGCTCGGGCAGGACAGCCTTGCCGAGAAGCTGCCGCAGAAGTTGCTGGAGATGATCGACAAGCATAACCTGACGCGCGTTGACATGCCGGAGCCGAGGCTGCTTTCTTTCCCCTGGCAGATCATCGAGGAGAATGCCGCGGTCATCGAAGACGATTTTCAGAAGTCCCCGTTCCGGGGGCAGTCCGAAGAATCCATTGTCTACCCCGGCGTGCAGATGGTGGGCGAAGAGAACATCGTTATCGGGGAAGGAGCGGTGATCCGACCGGGCGTGGTGATAGACGCATCCGCGGGCCCGGTCATCGTCAACGACGGCAGTACGGTGATGCCCAACGCGTCGCTGCTCGGGCCGGTGTACGTGGGCCGGAACAGCACGATAAAGACGGGGGCCAAGATCCTCGAAGGCACTTCCGTGGGCGACGTGTGCAAGATCGGGGGCGAAGTGGATCACAGCATTTTCGGCGCCTACACAAACAAGCAACACGACGGTTTTATCGGCCATTCGTATATCGGTGAATGGGTGAACATCGGAGCGGGGTCCAATACCAGTGACCTCAAGAACAACTACAGTGCGGTGCGCATGTGGTGTGCGGGGACGATGCGCGAAACGGGGAGACAGTTTCTCGGTTTGATCATGGGCGACCACAGCAAGACAGGGATTGGAACCCATTTCAACTCCGGCACCGTGGTCGGGTTCAACTGCAATATCTTCGGTGTCGATATGGTGGAGAAGTTCGTGCCGAGCTACTCGTGGGGCAGTAGGGGAGACCTGGTGGAGTATGAACTAGAAAAGGCCGTCCTGACGGCACAGGTCGTGATGGAGCGTCGTGAGGTAAAATTCGACGACGTCTACCGGCACTATTTCGAGAAGATCTTCGAGCTATCGGAAAAGACTCTCCGGAACATCTAGTGTCCTGTCCCAGAAGTCCTTTAACGATGCTGTCGCCGAAGCCGCGCGGGTCCTGTCGCCGATTACCCCGCCCGTGCTCGCTATCGCTGCGCGCGTGGCGGGGGCCCCATCGGCGCCACCCGCGCGAGAAAGACAAGGAACTTCTGGGACAGGACACTAGAACGTTTCGGCCTTCTGCGGCAAGTGTGGGGAACAACGGGCACCGTCGCGCCACGACGGGGAGCAAGGCGCCGCACCGCACTGGCATGTTACTTGATGAAGGCAGGGTAGAAGAAGCGCCCTGCCTTTCCCGTGACTTGCTATGGCGTAGATCCATTCCTCATGGTTAATGCTGTTCGACGAGTCCATGCACACGGTCAGGCGGGGCATTTTTGTGCCCCCGCCGGGCACCCCTGCCCCCTCTGGTGCCGGTAGGGGACCCTGTGGCCCCTGACACAGTTATGTCGATCCTGTGGGGTACGCACGTTGACAGGCCCCGGAGCCCCTGATATATTTCTGCTCATCGCTGAGGTCGCACCGGAGTCAAATGCCCCCAACGATAGCGCCAACTTCCACAACTTCTATGGCAAGAAACAAGAATGTCGTGTTTATTATCCTCTTCGCCGGTGCGGTGCTTCTGAGCGTTGTTTGCCTCGCGCTTTACGTCGGCCTGGTTTTCCTCGCTGATGATGATGCGGGTTTCGGTGACGCCGTAGCGGTTGTGGACATCCACGGTGAGATTTTGTACGACCTGTCGAAGGTGCAAGAGATTGAATCGCACCGGGACAACGATCGTGTCAGGGCGATACTGCTCCACATCAACAGTCCCGGCGGTGGGGTTGCCGCTTCGCAGGCGATCTACCACGCGGTCATGAGCGCGCGGGACAAGAAACCGGTGGTTGCGGTGCTCGGCCCGGTCGCCGCGTCGGGAGGCTACTACATCGCGTGTGCAGCCGATTCCATCGTCGCATACGAGGGAACGCTGACCGGCAGCATCGGCGTCATCGCGTCTTTCATTCGCACCGAGGAACTGTTCCGCAAGGTCGGTCTCGGTGTGACCGTTATCAAGGCGGGCAAGCTAAAGGACGTGGGATCGCCGCACCGGAAGATGACGCAAGACGAGAAGCTCTACATGGGCGCGCTGCTCGACAACGTCTACGTGCAGTTCCTCGAGGCGGTAAGCGCCGGTCGTGGAATGCCGCTGGCGCAGGTGGAGGACCTGGCGGAGGGGCGCCTGTATTCTGGTGAGGAGGCCCAGGAGCTGGGCCTCGTCGACCTGATCGGCACCTACGAGGAGGCCCTCGACCTGGCGGCGGATATGGCGGGGATTGAGGGGCCCCCGAAGGTCATCAAGAAACGGAGAAGGCGGACGCTGGCCGAGATCCTGCTCGGACGGGTGGCCACGAGCCTGCCCGTGCTCGTCGGGGATCGGGTGCGCCTGCAGTACATAATGCCGTAAATTATTATTTGACACCACTTCGCTTGTATGGTAATTTGTAGCGGCTGCTCATTCCGTTCTGATTGCTGCCCCATGCTTGGACATCCCGGCGGATAAATGGCCTTTTGACAGGGCGTGGGGTTGTTGAAACGGTGCAGTAGCGTTATAACCAGAATGAGGTGACGCATAATGACGAAAGCTGATTTGGTAGAAGAGATTTCGAAACAAACGGGTCTGAACAAGAAGGACACCAGCATCGTCGTAAACGAAATCATTGGAAACATTTGCCGTGCCCTTGCGGAGGGAGACAAGGTGGAACTTCGGGGATTCGGCAGCTTCAAGGTCAAGGAGCGGCGGGCGAGGAAGGCGAGGAATCCTCGGACGGGGGCGGGGGTCTACGTACCCGCGAAGCTGGTGCCGTACTTCAAGGCCTCGAACGAGTTAAAAACCAGAGTCAATCACAGCGGCGGTCACGACCGCGGCGAAGTCTAAGCAAGAAAGGTCTTTCGAGAATGCCCTGCGGGAGAAAACGGAAGAGAAAGAAGATCGCGACGCACAAGCGTAAGAAGCGGCTTCGCAAGAACCGACACAAGAAGAAGAAATAGGACCACAGCCGGGTGGGTGGCAGTGACTCTCCTGCAGTCGAAAGACCGAAGGGCTCCGTTGTAATCACGGCGGAGTTTGTGCCACAAGCGCTTGCGGTATCGCAGCCAACCTGGAGTCCGATTCTCACATGACAAAGAGTGAGCGCAGACGAGAGATTCGCGCGCCCGCAAGGCTTGCGATGGAGGTCAAGCTGAGCGGCCGCGACTACGAGCGTGTCGAGAGCATCAACGTCAGTGCCAACGGCGTGTACTTCTCATCTCCGCAGCACATCGCGCCGCTCACCAAGCTCGGCATCACGCTCATACTGCCCGAAAACACCGATGGTACCTCCGGGGAAGGCCACGAGGTTTTCTGTGAGGGCGTGGTCGTGCGCGTGGACCCGGAAACACCTTCCGACAATCAAGACGACTACGAGATTGCCTGCTTTTTCACATCGATTTCCGAAAAGGACAAGGGCTTTCTCGAGTCCTACATCCTGCACCAACTCGCCTTCTAGCCACGCCCGGGAAACCGGGCTCACCAGGCACAATCCGCCAAGAAAAACCCCTCAGGTCGTGGGCAGGGCGCAAGGTCAGCCTGGGGATTTTTTTGTTGATGCATTTACCCAGCTGTGGTAAGAAACTGTCCAACGTCACGATCGAACCGTCCAAATGTATGTCCACAAATGCCTTGGGGCTGATGCGATGACCCGATTACCGGAGCGCCCGATGGACACAGTGCCGCAGGTGTTGATCGTAGGCCTCGATGACGACGAGGCCGCGTTGAGCCGGGCAGGCAAGTCTGTTGGCCTGGCGATCGACGCGATGCGGAACGCCGCCGAGGCCGCGACCGCGCTGCAGCGCGGCGCCTACCGGCTAGTCCTGGTAGACGCAGACGCGCTGCCCGGCGAGCCGGCCGATTTCGTCGCCGGGGTGCGCCGCCGGCACCCCGATCTCATCCTCATGGTCAGCGGCACCGACCCTGCCCCGGAGTTCCTGATCCGGTTGATGCGCGCCGGCGCGGACGATTTCTTGTCCAAACCCGTGGATGGCTCGCGGCTAGTCGAAACCCTGCGCGCGGCCGTGGACGAGAGAGAGCAAGAGGCAGCACGCGGGATGGTTCGCGCAAACCGCGAGCTGCAGATTCTCAACAAGACGCTGCGGGACCACGTTTCCCAGCTGACCATCCTCTACCAGATGGGCAGGGACATCGCCGAAAACGAGAACTGGAGCGATGCGCTCGACCGTTTTCTGATGGCACTGGTGAATTATACGCGGGCGGGCGGCACCGCGCTGCTGCTATTCAGCGAGAAGGAAACGCGCCTCGCGGTACGAGCGAGTTTTCAAGTGGAGCCGGCAATCCTGTCGCAATCGTGTCAGGTATTGCTGGAGAACTGGCGGCACAACCCGCGCAGTTCGGAGATCCACACGATTGAGAGTTACCGGGAACGCGCCTTCGACACCTGTCTCGAGAGAACCAAGGAGTGGCGTTTCACGGTCATACCGCTCCGGCACCGCAACCGCCTGCTCGGTTTTTTGTTTGTCGAAAAGGAATACGCATCCAGCTTGGCCTTCAAGATGGATTATCATTTTCTCAACACGATCCAGACCATCCTGGCCGGCGAAGTGGCAAATGCTTCCTATATCAGTGAACTGCGGCAGCTGGGACGCTTCAATCAGAAAGTGCTCGACAACATCCACAGCGGCGTCATTACCACCGACCTCGACGGCCAGGTGCGCTTTTTTAACCGGCAGGCGCAGGGTATGTGCCAGGCTCTCGGCTCGAAACAGCCGGTGCATTTCAATACGCTTTTTCGCAGCGAACGTTTTCCGGGTGACTTCTACAGCAAGATCGTTGAATCCGAAGACGACACGACGGTCATGGAGATTCTTTACAAGGGTGCCGGTGACACGGAGTACTCAGCGCGCATGAACATCACGAAGATGCACGATGATAATCTTAACGGCTCGGTTCTGGTGGCAATCTTCGAGGACTTGACGGAGCGCAAGCGCCTGGAGGACCAGATCCGCCGGCACGACCGCCTGCGTGTCTTGGGCCAGCTCTCGGCGGGGGTCGCGCACGAGATCCGTAATCCACTGACCGGTATCGCGACGAGCGTCCAGGTGCTGGGCGGCAAACTCAAGGGGCAAGAAGACAAGGTCAAATACATTCGTGTGATCCTGGAAGAGATCGGCAGGCTGGATGAGATAATCCGCAACCTGCTAAGCTTCGCCAAACCGGCCAGGCCACAGTTCGACTCGTGTGCGATCGCAGAACTGTCCCATCGCGTGACCGGACTCTTGTGCGACGAGGCCCGCAAGAAGGGAATTCATCTCGAGGTGAAGGACGATTTGAAACACGGTCTGTGCCGCGGCGATGCAAACCAGCTGACACAGGTGTTGCTCAACGTGGTACTCAACTCGATCCACGCGTGTGGCCAGGGTGACGAAGTCAAGATTGTCCTTCGTAACGAGGGCGCTACGCAACCGCCGGCCACGGGCTTCGCTCGCATAGACATCATCGACAACGGGTGCGGCGTTCCGGAGGAAATACGGGCGCACCTGTTCGAGCCCTTCGTGACGACCAAGACCCACGGCACGGGACTTGGGCTGGCCATCAGCCAGCAGATTATCGAGGAACACAATGGTGAAATAGGTTGCGAGTTTCTGGAGAAAGGAACACGTTTCACGATCCGGCTGCCGATCGAAACGAAGAAGAAACCGGCCGGCGGTCGTTCGATCTGACCAGAAAGGGAGAGAGGAATGTCGAAGCTGATCCTGATCATTGATGACGAGAAGACAATTGTCTGGTCGCTGGGTGAGGCCTTGAAGGACAGCGGCTACCAGGTGCTCGACGCGAACACCGGTGAGAAGGGTATAGGAATTTTCAAGGAGAGAGCAGTCGACCTCGTCCTCGTCGATCTCAAGCTGCCCGGTGAAAACGGCATCGAGATCCTCCAGAAAGTCAAAGCGGCGGACAGGAGCGTGCCGGTCATCATGATGACGGCGTACGGCGAGGTGGAAACCGCGGTCGAGGCGATGAAGAACGGCGCCTACGATTTTGTGCTGAAACCTTTTGCGCTGGAGAAGTTGAAGGTGACCATCGCGAACGCGCTGGAGGCGCACCGCCTGAAGAGCGAAGTCACGTATTTCAGGGAACGAAGCGTCTCGAAGGCCTACAACGATTTTATCGGCCAGAGCGCCCCGATGGCGGCCATATTCGAAAAGCTCGCAAAGATCGGAAAGAGCAAGGCAAGCACCATTCTCATCACGGGTGAGAGCGGTGTCGGCAAGGAGTTGGTCGCGAGAACGATACACGCGAGTAGCTATAACGAGCCACGCCCTTTCATGGAAATAAACTGCGCCTCTGTGCCGGAAACCCTGCTCGAGAGCGAACTCTTCGGCTACGAAAAAGGGGCGTTCACCGATGCAAAGGTGCGCAAGAAGGGACTGGTCGAGCTGGCCGAGGGCGGGACGCTTTTTCTGGATGAGATCGGGGAAATGGGGATCACGCTGCAGTCCAGACTGCTGCGGGTCATTGAAAACAAGACGTTCAGACGCGTGGGCGGCGTGCAGGAACTGCGGGTGAACACGCGGATCGTGGCGGCGACCAACCGCAACCTGGAAGCGGCAATCGAAGAAAAGATGTTTCGCAAGGATCTCTACTTCCGCCTCAAGGTGATTCCCCTGCACGTGCCGCCGCTTCGCGAACGCAGGGAGGACGTACCGCTCCTCGTCAATCATTTCGTTGAGCGCTTCAACCATGAACTCGGCAAACATGTCAACCCGGTGGCCCGTGAAGTCATGGAGATTCTCATCAAGTACGATTGGCCGGGGAACGTCCGCGAGTTGAAGAACGTTATCGAGAGGGCGATGTTGCTGGACGCGGAGGACGCGATCCTCAGCGAGCACCTGCCGTCCGAGATCTACCACGCGGCGCCCGCGGCGCAGGGTTCAGACAAGACGGCGCACCTGTTGACCTCGTTCTTCCCAATGACCCTCAAGGAGGTCGAGCAGATTCAGATTCTCAAGACGCTCGACCAGACCAAGGGCAACAAGTCGAAGGCCGCCGGTATTCTCGGTATATCCAGGCAGACCCTGCGGGAGAAGCTCAAACTGGCGGAGCGAGCCGCCGCCGAGGGCCCGGCCGACCGATAGTTGACCACAGGCGGCTGCCGCCTCCTGGAAGTGAAAAAATATTTGCCAGGATCCGGGCGCCGATCCCGTGGTAGCGAGGCCGCTCCCAACCCCTCACGCGCCCAGAAGACGCCTTCGTAGGCCCAACCGCGCTAAAGCCTCATCCCGGGGATGATTTTTCCCCCTGCTGGCATATCGATTGCCGTGTGCCTGTGGTGTTGGAGAAACCCAAACCGGAGGGAGGCGACCCGTTGAGTGAGAACCGTTTTTTCCTGGACGAGGCAGAGGAAAGCCATCTGTCGGACGTGGAGCGAGTGTTCCGTTACGGATCGGTACGCGACATGGAACGGCTGATGATCATGCAGCGGCTGGCCGAGAACGCGCAGAACCGAACGCGCGCAGCGAAAACCCTGGAAATCAGCGTCAGAACCATACGCAACAAGCTGCGCTTGTACCGAGATCTGGACAGCACATCGGAACACGGCACCGAGCAAGAACTCGTGCACAGCGATTCCTAAAACCCGGCAGTCCCGGGCGGGGCTCTTTGCCACGCCCGGTATGCCGGCGCCCATGGGGGGGACGCCCGTGAATAGGCATTGACAAAATGTCAGGGTGTTCCTATTGTGGCTTTCGGTGAAAGTCATTGACCCCCAAAAAGCTACAACTACTAGCGGCAAGCAAAGACCCGACAATTAGCCAGGTTCTGCAGGAGATCGATCCCGAACAATGGAGCGTGGTCCTCTTCGACACCCCCGAGAGGATTTTTTCCGCGCAGGTGACGCACCCCAATTTTCTGCTGCTCGACGAGTCGGTGACCGGAAGCAACTACCTCTCCCTGATCAAACGGGTTCGCAAGCGATTTCCCGCCGTGGACATCATGGTCGTCGGGGGTCCGAAATCGGATGACCTGCGGATCAGCGAGAAGCGCGACGGCGTCGACGGCTACTTCGAACGACCTCTGGAGCCCGTACCGCTGAAGGCCGCGGTGGATCACCGGCTCGCGCTGGCGCGGCTCAAGGCGGAGGCGGAGATCGTGGGCCGCTCGCCGGTGATGGAAGAGATTTTCGAGGTCATCCTCCAGGTGGCCCCGACCGAGGTACCAATTCTCATCGAAGGCGAGAGCGGCACCGGCAAGGACGTCATCGCCCAGGCGGTTCACAATGCCAGTCGCCGGCGCGACGGGCCCTTCATCGCCATCAACTGCGCGTCGCTGGCGGAGGGTGTGCTGGAGAGCGAGTTGTTCGGCCACGAAAAGGGGGCCTTTACGGGCGCGGTGAGCCAGCGCGCGGGCGTATTCGAGCAGGCCCACCGGGGGACGATCTTCCTGGACGAAGTCGCAGATATGAGCCCGAACATGCAGGTGCGCCTGCTGCGAGTCCTGGAATCCGGTGAAGTCCTCAGGGTCGGTGGTGTAAAGAGCTTCAAGGTGGACGTCCGGGTGATCGCCGCCACGAACCGTACTCTCAGCGCCGCCGTCGCTCAGGGCTCCTTCCGCCAGGACCTTTACTACCGGCTCAAGGGCGTGAGCTTCTACTTGCCGCCGTTGCGGGAACGGTCGGAGGACATCCCACTCATGGTGGACTATTTCATTCGCAGGGCCAATGCGGTCCATCACAAGGACGTGAAGGGTATTGACCGCGATGCCGTTAAGGCGATCGTCGACAACCCATGGCCCGGGAACGTCCGCGAGCTGCGTAACCTGATCGACACGGCGGTCGTGCTCTCCCCGGGCGGACGCATTTCACTCGAGGTGGTGGGCCCTCGTCTCGCGGACGGGCAGTCGCCGGAGTCCTCTCTGCTGCCCGTGCCGTTGCACCGCTCGAAGGACGAGGCCGAGCGCGAAATGATCTACGCGTCGATACTGGCCCTCCACCACGACGTCCGCGAGATACTGGCGATGCTGCGCCGGCAGCAGGTCGGTGGCCCGCTCGACGCGCTCAGTGAGGTGCACTCGACGGGGGCGAGCGCGGCGGCTCCGGTGCAGAACCTCGCCCATCTGGAACGGTCGGCTATCGCGGGGGCCCTCCGGGTCAGCGCCGGAAACCGCCGCAGGGCGGCCGACATGCTGGGCATATCGGAGAGGACGCTGTACCGCAAGATAAAGGAGTACGGGCTGGTGTAGAATAGTTTTGACAGTTCGCGGGCCGTTCGATATACTTTACTCCGTAGTCTGCAATGATTTCCCCCCTGATGCCCTGTGCAATAGGCGCCCGCTGATCGGAAATTGACCCCAACCCAGAGGCATCCATGTTCCTGAAAGTCGTAAAGCTTGCATCCATCTTGTTGCTTACCGTCGTCGTCGCTGGATGGCCGCTCCGCGCGTCGGCGAAGAAATTCGCCGGGGAATTCATGGCGATGGGCGGCGGGGCCAGAGCCCTGGGCTTGGGAGGTGCGTACTGCGCGGTGGCTTCCGACGCGTCCGCCATCTTCTGGAATCCGGCCGGGATATCGGGGTTCGAGAGACGGCAGGCGCTGTTCATGCATTCGGAACGTTTCGGCGATCTCATCAATTACAACTTCGCAGCGTTCACAAGCCCCACCACGATGTTCCAGTCGGCGGAGCACGAGGGGGCGTTCGGGCTGGCGCTGATACACCTTGGTGTGGACGACATCCCCGTAACCAACAATCTGCGGATCCTGGGCGACAACGGCAATGGGGTGCTTGAGCCCGAGCTGGGGGAGAGACTGGATCTGTCGGGCGGCATTCCGATGGAGGGCAACAATGACTTCGCCCTGTTCGCCACCTACGCCATGCGCACGTCGCACGGAAGATTGGGCGGCACGCTGAAGCTGATCTATACGGACGCCATCGACGGTTTTAGCGCCACGGGTGTCGGCCTGGATATAGGGTTCTTGCGCCGAAACGTTGGTTTTCCAAGGCTCGACGCGGGTGTGAAACTGCAGGACATCACCGGCACGTATATCAGCTGGAGCAGCGGAACGAACGAATTCATCGCACCGTCCGTCAAGATCGGGCTCGCCTACCACATCATTTCGCCGTCGTTGAACGGCGCGCTGCTGCTCGTCGCCGACGGGGATTTTTATTTCGAAGACCGCAGGCAGGCGTCCCAGCTATGGATCGACCGTTACAGCCTCGACCTTCATTTTGGCAGCGAGTTACAGTTTCAGGAAAAGGTTATGGTGAGGGGCGGCTACGACGCCGGCAACCCCACAGCCGGTGCGGGTTTCCGGTTTGGTACGCTGGGATTCGATTACGCCTACCTGCACCACGACGACTTCGAGTCCACGCACCGCGTGTCGGGGCTGGTCAATTTTTGACGCTCGGTCCCCATTACTTCTTCTGCCAGATTTCCAAAGTCTGCCCGGGATAAATCTTGGACCTCGACGTCCTGTTGTTCCACGCGAGCAGATCGGAAACGTTCACTTTGTAGCGCTTGCTGATCGAGTACATCGTATCGCCCCTCTTGACGACATACTTGTGCTTGACGTAGTCCCTGGAGGTCGGTCTTGCGGCCTCCGTCGAGGAGATCTTCGAGACGTTGAAGGCGTCCGGCACGTAGATGACGAGTTTCTGCCCCGGGTGGATGTAGGAGCGGTAGGCCAGGTTGTTCCAGCGACGGATCTTCCTCGCGCTGGTGCGAAAGACTTCCGCGATCTCTCCCAGCGTATCACGTGACTTGACCCGGTAGACGACGCGCTTGTGGTTCGCCGGCGGCGCGTATTTCTGCGCGTATTTGTCCATCGCCTTCCTGTTGAGGTTGCGGCGTTTTGTCTTGTACTGCGGCTTGGTACTCGCCGTCTCTACGAACGGTCCCTTGATGGGCACGATGAGGCTCTTGCCCTCACGGATACGGTGCGCGTTGCGGATGCCGTTGAGCTGTTTCAGCGCGGATATCGACGTGCCGTAACGGGAGGCGATTACCGACAGGGTTTCTCCCTTGCGGATACGATGCTTTCTCCAGGTGATACGCTCGCTCGGCGGTATTGCGGCGAGTTTTGCGCTGCACACCTTGCCGATGCCCATCGGGACCTTGAGCTGGATCTCCATTTTGGGCGGGGTGCTCCAGCGCCGCAGCGCGGGATTGAGGTCGCGCAGACCGTCGACCGTCGTGTTTGCCGAACGCGCGATGACCTTCAAGTCGGTGGCGTCCTTTATCTGCACCTCATCGAACTCGATCGGCTGCACCTTGGGAATCGTAAAACCGTATTTCTCCGGGTCGCGCAGGATGTAGAGGGTCGCGAGAAACTTCGGAAAATAACGCTCCGTCTGCTTGGGCAGCTTGAGCTTCCAGAAATTGGTCGTCTTGTGACGTGCGACCGCGCGGGCCACCCGGTACTCGCCGCAGTTGTACGAGGCGAGGGCGAGCGGCCACGAGTGCCATATCGAGTAGAGGTCTTTGAGGTAATTGGCCGCCGCGTAGGTGGACGCGACGATGTCCCGGCGCTCGTCGTACCACCAGTTCACACGAAGGCCGTAAATGCGGGCGGTGCCCGCGACGAATTGCCAGGGGCCCACGGCGCGAGCGCGCGAGCGTGCCTTGAGATTGAAGCCGCTCTCGATCAACGGTACGCAGATCAGCTCTCCCGGTACGCCGATCTCGGCCAGGATGGGCTCCACGGTCGGCCGGTGCAGCTCGAGACGGTACAGGTAACGTCCAAAGCGCTCTTTACCCGGGCCGGTGAAATACCGCAGCCAGAAATCGATACGACTGTTTTCGATGATGGGGAACAGCGTGTCGCTGAACGAGAAATCACTCATTTCGGCCTGGGCACTGTCGTACTCCGGCCACTGCTGGATGGTCAACGCAAGACTGTCCATTTCGCTCGGGCTGGGACGCGCATAGGCCTTGACGATCCCCAGAGAATCCAGCGCCTCAAGACTCTTGAGAATTCGCTCGAAGTCCGGGTCGGAACGTATTGATGGATTGTTCTTTGCGATCGATTCTAAATATTCGGCCAGAGAATCCCGCAGGGTGAGGAAATCGCCCACAGCACCAAAATCGAAGATGGCCTCAGCGGAGTCGACGACCGTCCGGAATCTGCCCAGTTCGGCCTCGTCCATCGGCTGTGTCCGGTCGGACCGGGTCTCCGGGGTCCCTGTGGCTGCCCTGCGGGCGTGCCTGGAAATGTCACCACCCGACGAGCACCCCAAACCCAGGACGACATAAAGGCAAAGCACCGCGATGGTTTTTTTCATAACTCACTCTCTCGGTTGACGTTCCAGAGTACGGGTCTTTTTCGTTGGGACACGCTATGGTAAGGTTTTGTCACTACCGGTCTTTTCAGCAAAATGCAAGCCAAAAATGCTACCCTCTGGAGGAGTGCGGCACGGGACATCTCAGGCATGCATAATATTTATGGTGGAAGGATTCAACCTAAATATTGTATAATAGCTCAAAGCACATACAGATCAGAAGGTATCAGGCATGCGCAGCTTCGAGAAAGACTATAAATACCTTCTCCTCAACCTCGTCCCCCAGCATCGGCTGACTCCCGACAGGCGAAACCGCATCAAAAGGGTTGTACGCGTTGGAGATCCTGGAGAGATCCGGCTCGAGTCGATTCTAGCGCTGGAGGACCTCTGCCGCGTTGATTATTTTCAGCGCCGGCCGACCCAGACGGAGAATGATGACGTTATTCTGACCTATGTCAGAAATAACGGATTTTACCAGTTGCGGTTGCAGCTGCCGGCCCATGAATGGCGGGCGCTGGGCCATCTCGAGGACACGGCGGAAACTCCGGCGGCAGGGACCATGGCTGGAAGCGCCCGGGTGGCCGCCTCCATCGACATCATGCCGCAGGTCATCAAGTCGCTGTCGATAAACGACCACCGGCATTCCACGGTGGACCGGTTGGAATCGGTGCTCGAGCTGCTGCCGGAGTGGCTGAACCTCCCTGGCGGACGGCTGATCCTGGATCAGGAACGCTTCGGCGAGTGGGGTGGCGAGCGCCGCTGGGTAAAGACCCTTACCAGCAAGACTATCCTGCGAAATCCGGTTTATGAGCGCTGCCACCGGTCGGGCCGCGTGGAGTTCATCGACGCCGAAGCGGCCCATACGCTGGGCATCAACGAGCCCGAGGTTCCCGGGGTGGCCGTTGAAGACGGGCAACGCGTGGCCGTCGTGCCGCTGGCCGCGATGGGCGAGTTCTGCGGCGTGTTCGAGGTCTGGGTGCTGGGTGAAGACATCGACCTACGGCGGCGGATCCACGTGGCCGTGGAGATGTTCGAGCAGATCATCAATAATGCGGCGCGGCTGCAGACCCTGACCTCGATCGACAAGCTCACGCAGATTTACAACCGTCACTTCTACGACAAGCAGGTAGAGATCGAAATCGAGCGGGCCACGCGTTCGGGCGGGAAGCTGTCGATGCTGATTCTCGACATCGACGATTTCAAGAACATCAACGATACGATGGGGCATCAGAAGGGTGACGAGGCACTCGCGCTGGTAGCCGGTCTCGTGTCGGGGAACCTGCGAAAAATCGATCTGCCTTTCCGCTACGGCGGCGAGGAATTTGTGGTACTGTTGCCAGGTACGGCGGAGGTCGAGGCCATCCATACGGCTGAGAGACTTCGCAGCGTGGTCGAGGAATCGACGGCGTTTCAGGACCAGGACGGCCAGATTCGTCCGATTCGTGTGAGTATCGGTGCCGCGGTGTTCCCGGACCACGCGCGCACGGAACAAGAGTTGTTCATGAAGGCCGATTCGGCCCTTTACCGGGCCAAACGCAAGGGAAAAAACCGGGTGGAGTTTTACAAGGACTAGGACCGGCGTCGCAGGGGGTGTGGTGTGGGTGAGGAGGTACGACGGTGGTGTGGGCACTGGCCGCCGCCCTGGCGGCAGGGCTCCTGCAGGACCTTCGGGTGCTGCCGGTAGCCCTTTTTTTTCTGCTGCGTGACGGGTTTGTCAACGGCAGCCGGCGAAGGGGACTACTGCTCGCGTCCTTGACGGGGGCGGTGTTCTGGGGATACGGGGTTCTGGCGACGGAGAATCTGCAGCGCCGCTCGGCGGTGTTCGAGTCGTTTGCGGCGGCGCACCCGGAGGGAATGGTGCTCGCCGGGTGGATCTCCAGCTTTCCGTCTCACGGTTTCGGACGGGTCAGCTTCGAGCTAACCACGACGCTGGATGGGGTACGGCTGCAGGTCCTGGTCTCCACGCGCGAGTTTGTCGTTGCCTACGGGGAGAGCATACGGGTTCAGAGCCGGCCGGCGGCAAAGCGGCGGTCGAACGGGGCCTACGTGCGGGGGCGCGGATGTGCGGGCTCTATCCGTGCCGTGCCCGGTGGTGTAGAGGTGCTCGAGGGGCGGGGGGGAAACGTCATCGTGCGGCACGTGCTCGCGCCGCTGCACGAGCAGATACGGCGCCGGACCACGGCCGGCGTTGGCGCGCGCGCGGGTATCCCGTTGGCGCTCCTCATCGCCGAGCGCGGTCTCATCGACCGCCGCCTGCGCAAGACCTTCATCGTCCTGGGAATCTCCCACCTGCTCGCCCTGAGCGGCCTGCACCTGGGCTTTGTGGTGGGGGCGCTGGTGCTGGCCATGCGCTTGCTGCGCCGGCGCAGCCACTGGTTTCTGGTCGCCGTCCTGCTATTGTACGTTGGGACTGTGGGTCCGGTGCTGTCGCTGCAACGCGCACTCGTCATGGCGGTCCTCCTGATTACCGCAGCGGGTTTGCACCGGCCGCTCCGTCCCATGGGTGCCCTGGTGCACGCATTCGTGCTGCTGCTCATCGTACACCCTCACGCCATCCACGCGGTGGGATTCCAACTGTCGTTTCTGGCGACATTTGCCGTTTTGTTGTGCGCGCAGGAACTCGGCGAGCAGGGGCGACGGGATCTCGCCGGCCGCGTGTGGCATTTCGTGCGGTCGAGCCTGTGGATCAGCGTGGCGGTTCAGCTTTTTCTGGCGCCCGTCATCCTGCAGTACTTCGGCCGCATCAGCCTGGTCGCACCGGTGGCGACCGTAATCTTTCTCGTACCGGTGGCGGTGATGCTGTTTGCCTGCGCGTCGGCAGCCCTGGCAGCTTTGCTCTATCCGGCGGCGGGAAGCGTACTGTTCGTTGTGGTGGACCACCTGACGGAATGGTTCGATGCGGCGCTCGTCGCTCTGGCGGAGGCGGCGCCGAGTCCGTTGGAGCTGCCCGTCCCGTCGTTCGTGGTTTTCTATTGCGGCCTGGGCGTTTTCTGGCTGGCCCGCCGCAAACCGTGGGTGAGGTACGTCGGCCTGGCGATTTGTGCGGCGGCCTTTCTTTGAGTGCGTGAGTGCGGGACGATTTTTGGTGCGGGGCCGGAAGAGAGGTGCTATATTAGCGTTTTCTCGAGAGGCGCGAGGGATAGTATCTTGACCCAAAAGCGGTGCAACGTGGCCGTTCTCGCTTCGGGGACCGGCTCCAACTTCCAGGCCATAGTTGAAGCATGCAGGCGTGATGACTACCCGGCACGTGTCGTGTGCCTCGTCACCGATAATCCGGACGCCGAGGCGCTGGACATTGCACGGCGTTTCGAAGTCGCCGCGCACGTCGTGCATGCGGCGCCAAAGAAGGCAGGCCTGCCGGAGCCGGCAGAGACAAAAATCGTCTCCCTGTGCGCGGATCACAGCGTGGACCTGGTCGCCCTGGCGGGGTTCATGCGGATTCTGAGTGGGCCGCTGTTGTCGGGATTCGAAGGCCGGATCATGAACATCCACCCGTCACTGCTGCCGAGCTTCAAGGGGCTGCACGCCGCAAAGCAGGCGCTCGACTACGGAGCGAAAGTGACGGGCTGCACGGTGCATTTCGTCGACCGCACCGTGGACGGCGGCGCGATTATCCTGCAGGCGTGTGTCGAAGTGGCAGACGGCGACGACGAGGAAAGCCTGCTGCAGAAGATACACGAGCAAGAGTATCGTACTTACGTAAGGGCGATCGAGCTCTATGCACTGGACCGGCTGCGGATCCAGGGCAGGCGGGTGATGATTGCCGGATAGCGAATTTCTCAAACCATGAGGCAGTGCTGCAGGACGGAGCAAATATGGCGAACGTAATGATGAAAATGCAGGATCACGGACTGACACCGGATATCTCGGGCAAGGTGCGGGATATTTTCGATCTGGGCGACAGGCTGTTGATCGTGACGACCGACCGGGTGAGTGCGTACGACGTGATCCTCCCCGATCCGGTTCCCGGCAAGGGAATCGTTTTGACGCAGATGACGCTGGGTTGGTACGACTTGTTCGGCGCGACGCTCAAGACGCATTTCCTGAGTGCGGACCCCGGCGAGTATCCCGAGCCTTTCAGGGGCCGGGCGGAGCTGGCGGGGCGCAGCATGCTGGTACGCAAGGCCGAGCGGTTCGATGTGGAATGTGTCGTTCGTGGCTACCTCGCCGGTTCCGGCTGGCGGGAGTACAAAAAAGATGAAACGGTGTGCGGTATCAAGCTGCCCCGCGGCCTGCCCGAATCCGCCCGCCTCGAGCAGCCCATTTTTACGCCCGCCACCAAGGCGGATAGCGGGCACGACGAGAATATCTCGTTCGAGCGCATGATCGAGATCGTACCCGAGGAGATCGCGCGCGAGTTGCGGAGCAAGAGCATCGACGTATACCAGCGTGCGCACGAATACGCGCGCGAGCGGGGAATCATCCTGGCGGATACGAAGTTCGAATTCGGCACCATCGACGGCGACATCACCATGATCGATGAAATGCTCTCGCCGGACTCCTCTCGTTTCTGGCCCCTGGACTCCTACGAGACGGGACGGTCGCAGTTCAGCTTCGACAAGCAGTTCGTCAGGGACTACCTGGATGAAATCGGGTGGGATCACAGCCCGCCGGCCCCGAGACTGCCCGATGAGATCGTCACAAAAACGGTGGAACGGTACCGCGAAGCGTGCGACAGGCTTTTTCCCGCCATGAATCTGGAGAAGTTTCTGTGAGCGACAGTACGATAAAGACGGCGCTGATCAGTGTCACGGACAAGTCCAAACTGCTGGACCTGGCTTCGGTGCTGAAGAGCCGCGGTGTGCGCATTCTCTCTTCCTCCGGCACGCAGAAGTTTCTTGCCGGGGGGGGTATCGACGCCGAGGAAATCGCGCACTACACGGGGAGCGGCGAGTTGCTCGACGGCCGTGTCAAGACGCTCCACCCGAAGGTCCACGCCGGCATTCTCGCCGATCGGGACATCCGCGCGCACAACGAACAACTCGAGAAAGAGGGAATCGAGCCCATCGGCCTCGTCGTCGTGAACCTCTACCCGTTTATCGAAAAATACCGTTCCGGTGACCTTTCCGAAAAAGAACTCTGCGAATTCATCGACATCGGCGGCATCACCCTGCTGCGGGCGGCCGCCAAGAACTTTCACCACGTTGCGGTTGTCACCGATCCGGCTGACTATTCCGTGGTGGCGGACGAGATACGACAAACCGGTGCCACCACGCTGGAGACACGGCGGCGCCTCGCCGGCCGGGCGTTCGCCTTGACTGGAGCGTACGACGCGGCAGTCGGCGCTTTCTTTGCAGGCAACCTGCCCGGCGACAAAACGCCCGCCCGCATCAATCTCTCGCTGGAGAAACAGGCGGATCTTCGCTATGGGGAGAACCCGCACCAGTTCGCCGCCGTCTACAGCACGCTTGGGGAATCCCCGGTGCTGTCCATGGAGAAACACCAGGGCAAGGAACTGTCTTTCAACAACTACCTCGACCTCGTCGGGGCGTTTTCGATCGCGCGAGATTTGGGGGAGGAAAGCGTCGCCATCATCAAACATACCAACCCCTGCGGGGCGGCGTGGTGCGGAGACGTCAAGGGCTCGTTTCGTCGCGCGCTCAGCACGGACCGGACCAGCGCCTTCGGCGGGATCGTCGCCGTGAACGGCACGGTGGACGGCGAGCTGGCGGGCGAGCTCAAGGAGTTGTTTCTGGAGGTCGTGGTGGCGCGGGGGTTCGGCGGGGACGCACTGGCGGCGTTGTCGAAAAAGAAGAACCTGCGGGTGTTAACGGTACCGGAAAAGTTTTGGGCACAGCCGACCGGGGGCCGCTTCGGTCTGCTCACCGAGGGGTTCTTCTTGCTGCAGAACGCCGACGTGGGATTTCCGGAGCTCCGCGAACCCGACGTGGTCACACGGCGCAAGCCTTCCGAATCGGAGTCAAATGCGCTCGGCATGGCCTGGATCGTGGCGAAGCACGTGAAGTCCAACGCGATCGTTATCGCGGACGACGAGGGTACCATCGGCATCGGCGCGGGCCAGATGAGCCGGGTCGATTCTTCGCAGATCGCGGCGCGCAAGGCGAAAGACGCGGGGTTTACGCTCGACGGAAAAGTGGCGGCCTCCGACGCGTTCTTTCCGTTTGCCGACGGTGTGACCACGCTGGCCGCAGCGGGCATTACGGCGGTTATCCAGCCGGGCGGCTCCATGCGGGACAACGAGGTCATTGCCGCCGCCGACGAGGCGGACCTTGCCATGCTGTTCACAGGCCGAAGGCACTTCCGGCATATTTGATGGAATGGTCGCGATGCCTGAAAACGGAATTGTTATAATCGACTACGGGTCACAGTTCACCCAGCTCATCGCGCGCCGGATCCGTGCCAAGAGGGTCTACTCACAAATCCTCCCCTTTTCCGCCCCCGGTGCGACGGTTTTCTCCGCGCGCCCCCGGGGTATCATTCTCTCCGGTGGTCCCTCCAGTGTTTTCGGCGACGCCGCGCCGGGTCTGCCCGACTGGTACGAGCAGATTACCGTGCCGGTACTCGGCATCTGCTACGGGATGCATCTCATCGCGCAGCGAGGCGGTGCGCCGGTGGACAGCTCGACGGTCGGCGAGTACGGGCACACCGAAATCGACGTGCACGACGAGGCCGTCCTTCTTGCCGGGACAGCGGAACGGTTTCGCGTGTGGATGAGCCACGGCGACAAGATTCTCCAGCCGCCCGATGGTTTCACGCTGCTCGCCTCGTCACAGGACTGCCCGGTCGCGGCTTTCGTCGACGAGGGGCGCAAAACGTTCGGGGTTCAGTTTCACCCCGAGGTGCGGCACACGATGCATGGTGAAAAGATTCTCGAGAATTTCGTTTTTGACGTGTGTGGATGCGATCCCGACTGGCTGCCCGGCAGCGTCATTGAGAAGACGATCGCCGGGATTAAGCAGACCGTGGGAGACGGACGAGTCATCTGCGCGGTGAGCGGCGGTGTGGACAGCGCGGTAACGGCCGCTTTCGTCGACCAGGCGGTCGGCAAGAAACTCCTCTGCGTCTTTGTCGATAACGGTGTCCTGCGGGAAGGCGAGGCGGCTGAGGTTATGGAAGTGTTGAAGAGCCAGCTCTCCGCTCCTCCGGTATTCGTGGACGCCGGCGAGCGTTTTCTCGCCCGGCTCAAAGGTGTCATCGACCCCGAGGAAAAACGGAGACGCATCGGAAACCTGTTCATCGAGATATTCGAGGAAGTCAGCCGGGACAATGGACCGTTCGAGTTTCTTGCACAGGGCACGCTATACCCGGACCGGATCGAGAGCGTGGCCACGTTCGGTCCGTCCGCCACAATAAAAACACACCATAATGTTGGGGGCCTGCCCGAGAAATTCGACTTCAAACTGGTCGAGCCACTCGCCGATTTGTTCAAGGATGAGGTGCGCGAGATAGGCGCCGAACTGGGACTGCCCGCCGCGCAACTGGAACGCCACCCCTTTCCTGGCCCGGGACTTGCTGTGAGGGTGCTCGGAGAAGTGACAGAAGAGAGATTGTCCGTCCTGCGACAGGCAGACAAGATTTTCATCGACGCTCTCAAGCGCTGGAACCTCTACGATGAGGTATGGCAGGCGGGGGCGATTCTTCTTCCCGTGCAAAGCGTGGGTGTTATGGGTGACGCGCGCACCTACGAGAATGCCGTGGTGCTCAGGGCGGTAACCAGCAGCGACGGTATGACGGCGGACTGGGCAAAACTGGACGATGCTTTCTTGCAGGAAGTCTCCAACGGTATTATTAATTCAGTGACTGGGATTAACCGGGTTGTGTACGATATCAGCTCGAAACCGCCGAGCACGATCGAGTGGGAATGATCCGGGAGGAACTTTATCGCCAGCCTGTACATCGCGTCCTCACGGACGGAGACGGGAGGCGGTGTACCCATGCCGCGCAGACTGCTCCTCATCTTTTTTTACTTCCTGCTGGCGCTGCGTCCCGCCCCGGGCCGGGGCGAATCCTCGGCGCTCGAACTTCTCATAAAGCGTCCCCCGCAAAGCCTGCGAGGCCAGATCATCGATCTGGACAGCCGCTGGAACGGGGCCAGGCTGCTGGCCCATTTTGGCGAGAGCGAGCGCGCCTACGGCGTGTTGAAGACACGTCGGCCGGACGAGACGGTGGACAGAGAGGCGGAGCGCTTCGAGGCGAGGCTGCTGGCGGAGATCGGCCTGTACGAGCGCGCCGACAGCGTACTGGCCCTGCAGTCCTACTCGGGTAACCTCGATACCTACTATGCGCTGTGCGTGCAGCGGGCGCGGCTCAACGCACTGGCGGGCAGGTACGAGCGGGCGCTGCGCTTCCTTGCCCTCATCGACAGTCTCGAACAGCCCCCTTTCGAGCCCTACAAGGATTTCATCGCACAAGAGGCGCTGACGAGGCTCGGTCGTTTCGAAGAGGCCTGCGTGGTTGGTGAAAGACGCCTGGCCGAGGGGATTCCGCGTTCCTTGTCGCCGCGGTTCGAGGAGTACCTGCTGGACGCCTACATCGGGTGCAACAAGCTGGACAAGGCACGGCGTTTCATCAAGGTGCTCAAGAGCCGGCGGAGCAGGTCATCAAGCATGGCACCGCTGCTGGTGCGCGAAGTCGACCTGATGTTCCTCGTGCAGGACACCCTGCAGGCTGTGCAGGCGGCGGTCGGCATCGCCAAGAACCGGAAAACCCGCCATGTGGCGCTGCCGGCGGTGGAACGAATCACCGGTTCCGTCCCGCTGAACACGGTGAGTGACGCGGCCCTGCTGACTTTCTGCGATGTGTTGCTCGACGGAAACAACCTGGCGCAGGCGGACAGGGTGACGGAAGAGTTGAAACACCGTTCGCTGGGCAGGGATCAGAAGGAGCGCCACAAGCTCTTCCTCGCAGATCTTTACTACAAAGAAAAACGCTACAGCAAATCATTCGGCTTGATCCGCAACAAGTTCAGCAACGCGTCATTGGAGCGCTCGGCGATGTTGCTTCGCGCCAGGATCTACCGCAAGACCGGGCAAACGGTGCGCTCGGCCGGGACGTACGTCGAGTTTGCGACCCGCTACCCCTACGACGCCAAGGCGGCGGAGGCGTTGCTGGTGGCGGCCGACATGTACATGCGCTCCGCCAACAGCAAGAAATCCCTGGAGTTGCTGGACCGTATAAACAACACCTATCCAAGTCACCGGTACTCGCGAGTGGCCACCCAGAAACTGGCCGTCTATTACATGAACCACAAACACTACTCTCGCGGGGTGGCGATTCTGGAACGGGCGCTCGCGCGCACGGGCAGAAAGAACCAGGATCTTCTCTACTACCTCGCAGAAGCCTACGCACGTATGGGCAAGCCCGAGAAGCGTCGCAAGCTCATCGCCGAGCTGGAATTGTTGAACCCGGTGTCGTTCTATCTGGACCCCGGGATCGCACGATCGTATGTGTCGCCCATCATGAACAGCGACGGCACGGTGGCGCTCGAGGGT
>JAZGDW010000189.1:0-5163 GCA_036478295.1 Candidatus Krumholzibacteriia bacterium | reverse complement strand
GTCCTCGATGTCGACCGACACCAGCGTGGCATCGCAAAGCCGGGCCACACGTTCGAACACGAACGAGCTTTCGCCTCCCCTGACACCGAGTTCCACGATCAGTGACGGCCGCCGGCTGAGAGCCTCGCTGAACATCGTAACCAGATGGTCGTTTACATCGGTGCCCTTGAGGGCACGCCGGCGCACTTCATCCAACTCAGCCAACCCGGAGGGTGCAATGGCGCCGTTGGAATCACTGGATCTCATGAAGTTGTTGAGGATGATATAATACTTATAATACTTGTCGCGCAGATAAGCCTTCGCGCCGCTCGGCGTCCTGAAGGCTTTCATTATTCTTACGATCTGGCTCATGGGATTGACTCGGGTCACGGCGCGGAGACGAACAAAACCCCTTGCAATTTACGCAGGATAGGTTACAAGAATGGTCTCGTGGATGTAAACGACATTCACCTGCATTCCAGCGAGGAAGGTCATGGATAACGAAACGAACGGACCGTCGCCGCGGGGCGACACGGGGGAACAACCGGCGGGCGCGCTCGACCGGCTGGTGCGGATGCTCGGCGCGGATACGCTGCGGTACATCCCCTCCGCGATTATCCCCGCCGGGATCAGCGTGGCCAGCGTCTCGATATTCACCCGCGTCTTCGACTCTGTGGAATACGGTCGCTACGCCCTCGTCATGTCGACCGCCGTCATCGCCGTCATGCTCCTGTCCGGCTGGATCGGACAGTCCGTTCTCCGGTACCTTCCCCGTTTTCGGGCCGAGCACCGGATGGGCGAGTTCATCGGAAAACTCAACGTCGTGCTCAGCGGCGTGGTGCTGGCCGTCACCTTGGTATTCCTCGCCAGCCGGGGCATTCTCGCATCCCGTATGGATGCGTACGCCCCGTTTCTGCTGCCGGCGTGGCTCCTCATTGTGGCCGAATCCATCTTCATCAGCTACGGAGCGCTGTACCAGGCCGACCTCAGGTCGAAGGACTACACGGTTTTCAAGATCTCAGCCTCAGTGCTGAGACTGGTGCTGGCGCTTCTTTACGTGCTCTATGTGAGCAGGGACATCGTGGCGTTGGTCCTGGCCGCCGCCGTCGCAAACATCGTGCTCATCGTTCCGATGGTGGTGCGGTTGAGTAAACCCGTCAAACCGCGGACGCTGTGGGGATCCCTCGACGCCGGGTTCCTCAAGATGCTGGCCGCCTACGGCCTGCCGATGATGGGGTGGCTGATTGCGAGTCAGATTCTGGGGCTTTCGGATCGCTTTATCATCGCTGCTTTCCGGGGGGATTCCGAAGTCGGAATCTACTCGGCGAATTACAACCTGGTCAGTAGGGGGTTTGGACTGGTTTCCGGTCCCATCCTTACCGCCTGCTACCCCATAATCATGTCGGCATGGGAAAACGGCCACCGCGAGACGATTCCCGGGCTGATCGCGACTTTCTCGAGGTACTACCTCCTCGCAGTTCTCCCCATCGTCCTGTGCCTGGCCGTGTTCAGCCGTGAGCTCGTTTCCATTCTGCTGGGCAGCGACTTTCGCGAGGGACATACGATCATACCCTTTATTCTCGCCGGTGTCGCCGCGTGGGGACTGTCCATGGTCGGTCACAAGGGACTCGAAATCATGGAAAAAACCAGAGTCATGCTGCGGCTGGTCGTCATCGCCGCCGGTCTCAACATTCTGCTGAATTTCATCTTCGTTCCCAGGTACGGCTACCAGGGCGCCGCCGTCACCACGTTCGCCAGTTACCTGTCCTACCCGCTGATGGTGTGGTGGGTATCGAGGAGGAACATCCGCTGGTACGTCGCGGGGCGCACGGTCGCAAACCTCGTCGTCTCCGCACTGGTGACGACTGCGGTCCTCATTGGCGTACGTGCGCTGCTCGTGGGCAGGATTGCAGTTGGACTGGCGATCCCCGCCGGTGTGCTGCTTGCTGTGCTCGCGTACGTCGGTACGTTACTTCTTCTCAGAGAGGTTGGAGCGGACGAGTTGAAAATGTTGGGCCGGCAGAGATAGGGGCCGCGGCTCGGGCTTGGCGGCGAAGTGTCGAACTGCGGCTCAGCCCACCCGAAACCGCTTCCATCCCCGCAGTACGCTGTCACCGACACGCCCGAGGTTGCACAACGCAAGCGCGAGCAACGCCTTCATGTAACCAGGGCGGACCTTCATGGCGTCTCTGTAGGCTTGCTTCGCGCGCTTGCGCTCGCCTTTGCCGTGCAGCGCGCGCCCCAGCTTGAACAAAAGCTCGCTCTCACGCCGCACCCGCAGCGGGGCAAGCTCGGGATGCTTATCCAGCAACCGCCGGTTGATTTCGATGCCGGCCGGGGAGAGTTTTTCGTCGTCGGTGAAATTGGAGTCGTGCACCCTGCGTAGCATCAGCGGTTCATCGACGTGGCATATGCGGTACTTCAACACGAGACGCGTACAGAATTCGTAATCGTCCGCTCCGCTGCGGATGCTCTCGTCGAGCAGGCCGAGGGTGTCGAAACACTGGCGCCGGATCACAACTGATGACATTGGAATGAAATTATGGAGAAAGAGCGCCTTGAAGATCGCTTCACGTGACGCTTTGTTGACGACTGTGGGGACGTGCGTGCCGCGGGGGGTTCGCGGCGGTTTGCCCATAAACGAAATCTTGTGTGCCGAAAACACCAGCCCGATTTCAGCCGTCCGGTCTTCCTCGAAGACACGGAGCTGCTTTTGCAGCTTCTGGGGGTACCACAAGTCGTCCTGGTCGAGGAACGCGATGAACTCGGCCTGCGCGGCTCTGACACCCGTGTTTCTGGCCGCCGCGATGCCGCGGTTCTCGTCGTGGTCGATGCGCGTGACACGCTCGCTCCCGACGTAGCGTTCGACGACAGCCTTCGACCCGTCCGTGGATCCGTCGTCGACGACGATGATTTCGAGGTCGCTGAACGACTGATCCAGAACACTGTCGATGGCCTCCGCGATGAACCGTTCACCGTTGTAGCAGGGAATAATGACCGACGCCTTGGGCTTGTGCGAAGTGGTGTCACTGGCGGTATCTTGCGGAAAATTCATTTTTCTGGCGACGGCTGCAACGAGGGTGCCTGAACGACCAGCCGCATAATGACAGGATGGCGCCCGCATCGTCAATACAATTTGACAGGTGCATGGCCCTTGGTTAGCCTGCGAGTTGTTGTCGCTGTTTGGGGATATTCGACTGGTCGTTGGTGCAAAAAGAAACGGACGACTTTCTCGCGGGGCGCATCACCAACTGCTCGCGCTTGTGGGTTGTGCTCGAGTTCGAAATGTGGCGGAAAAAATGGCTGGGGTAATCAATCGCGTATCGATCGTGGTGGCCGCGCTGCTGTTGCTCGCGCTCGTCGCGGCCGTCGTTTTGTTTTGCCGTCCCGGGGCAGACAAACCCCCCAATGTTGTCCTCATCACCGTGGATACCCTGCGCCCGGATCGATTGGGGTACAACGGCCATAGCCGTCCCACCAGCCCGGCTGTTGATGCGTTGGCGGGCGAGGGAATCGTTTTTACGGATTGTTACAGCGTCTCCGGGTGGACGCTGCCGTCGTTGGCGACGCTGTTCACCGGCCGCTATCCATCCGATCACGGAGCCACCGATTTTCACTGGTCCATGGACGTCGTTCTGCCGACGATGGCGGGAATTCTCAGGCGGCGGGGTTACGACACACGCGGATTCGTCAGCCACGTAATCCTCAAACCCAGTTACGGCGTTGCCGAAGGGTTTTCCCAGTACGACTACTCCTCGTTGAACGTCGGCCATCCACACGACGTCGCGACCGCCCGCCAACTCACCGATCTCGCGCTCGCGAGCATCGAGACCATCGACGAGCCGTTCTTCCTGTGGGTGCATTACTTCGACCCCCATTTCAAATACCTGCCCCACGCCAGGTGGCATTCATTCGGCCTGGCGGACATCGACCGCTACGATCAGGAGATCGCGCACACCGACTCTGAAATCGCGCGCTTGCTCGCATTGCTACGCAAAAAGAAGTTGTACGACGACACCGTCATTATCTTTACATCCGACCACGGAGAGGAGTTCGGAGAGCATGGGGCGAAGTACCATTATACGCTTTACGAAGAAGTGCTCCGTGTACCGCTCATTATCAAGGTGCCCGGGGCCGAGCCGGCGGTGAAGCGCATGCGGGTCGAGCAGATAGACCTGCTCCCGACCGTGATGGCGCTGGTGCAGATTGATCCCCGGGAGGGCGAGGTGTTTCCCGGGCGCAACATCCTGGCCACGCCGCCGGGCGCGGAGGAGCGCCCCGCCTTCTTCGAAAGAGACCGCCCGCCCCCGTACAACCAGCGCGGGATCCTCTACGACGGGTACAAGCTCGTCTTCATCGAGCGGGCGGACAGCACTCGCATACCGGCCACCAGCCAGGGCACCTACGTCAAGATTACCAACGTACACCCGGGCATCTACATGTACGACCTGTCGAAGGATCCGGCTGAACGAACCAACATCTATTCGGACAGCAACCCCAAGGCAAAGGAACTCCTCGTCATGCTCGCCGAGCATTTCTCGACCGAGCCCGCGCGGGCCCAGGAAGTCCGTGTCGACGACACACTCAGGGAAAAACTCCGCAGCCTCGGTTATATCCAGTAGTCACGGGCATCGACTCGCGGACTGCCGCGGCGATTGACCCCGGCGGTTGAGCCGGGCGAGTGGGTTCTCGTCGCCGTCCACCGCACACAGCGGTGGTGGAGCGGCCCACCCCGACCGCTAACCTGAAGCCATGTAAGCGGTTTTTGACCTTGCGTAATCGCTTCCGATCTGGTAAATTCCATGTTTTATGAACATATAGAGCCCCGGCCAAGCCGCTTTCGTCCAGTCAGTTGTAGCATCCCCCGTCGAATGATTGCGTAAAAAGGGGCAGGTATGTTTACGGATTTGGCGCGGAAGCTCGACCGAATCCTCTCCGGACTCGGAAACAAGGGAAAGATCTCGGAAAGGGATATCGACGAGACCGCTCGCGAGGTCAGGCGCGCGCTACTCGAGGCCGATGTCAATTTCCGCGTGGTCAAAGAGTTCGTAGCTCGGCTCAGGGAACGTGCCCTGGCAGAGGACGTCGTCAAGAGTTTCACGCCGGCGCAGCAAATCGTCAAGATCGTCCACGGCGAGTTGACTCGTCTCCTCGGGGGTGAGGCGGTCCCGTTCGTGCTGACGG
>JAZGDW010000188.1:0-2683 GCA_036478295.1 Candidatus Krumholzibacteriia bacterium | reverse complement strand
GTGGAGGTTCCGCCGAGGATGCCTTCATGGGCTAGGAGGTCGCGAACCGCGGCGAAACTTTCCGCGTCGCTGACCGTGATCGCCTCCGTGACCAGGTCGAGATCGCAGACAGGCGGTATGAAGTCTTCTCCGATGCCCTCGACCAGCCACGAGCCCACCTCGTCGCTGGGTTTGCCGATGTTGACAGCGTCGGCGAGGACCGAGCCCTTGGGGTCTGCCAGGACCATCTTGAGTTTGGGCTGGACCTTTTTGAAATAACGGCCGAGCCCGGTGATCGTGCCACCGGAACCGACACCGCAGACCACGACATCCACGTCATGATCCATCTGCTCCCAGATCTCGGGGCCGGTTGTCGTCTCATGGGCCCAGGGGTTGGCGGGGTTGGCGAACTGGTTCGCGTAGAAGGCACCGGGGATCTCGTTGGCCATGCGTTCGGCCATATCCTGATAATATTCGGGGTGTCCCTTGCCAACGTCGGAGCGGGTCATGGTCACGTCCACTCCCATCGCCTTGAGATGGAAGATCTTGTCCTGGCTCATCTTGTCTGGAATCACCAGGACCATTCGGTAACCCTTCTGCGCCGCAACCAGCGCGAGACCGAGCCCGGTGTTGCCCGCCGTCGCCTCAATGATGGTGCCGCCGGGCTTAAGCGTTCCGTCTTTCTCGGCTGCCTCGATCATGGACAGGCCGATGCGGTCCTTCACCGACCCGCCCGGATTCTGATTCTCGAGCTTTAGGAACAACGTACATTTACCGGTGTCCAGTCGGTTAACCCGCACCATCGGGGTATTGCCAATCATCTCCAGGACATTTTCGCTTACCGGCACCGGTTCCGCGCCTCCCTATTGGCCTCGGGTCCCCTATCCAGTGTCACGTTGAGCTGCTTGTCCCGGAGCTTGCTAAAGAAGCTCTCGCCGCAGCCGTTCGCCCACGGGTTACAGGGCATTATGTACATGGATTTCACGTCGTGGCAGCAGTAAAATCGCGATGGAAGCGCCCGCCATCACGGGCCGCCCGCGTTTACATGCCCTGCCGGCCCGTCTATCTTTCGCACGCCACGGTAACCGTCTAGCCGGAGGAGCTGCCCCGTGAAGTTCGATACCAAGGTCGTACACGCCGGGATTACGCCCGATCCCACCACAGGGTCGATCGTTCCGCCGATTTACGAGACGGCGACCTACGTGCTCGACGAGGTGGGTAAGGACAAGGGATTCGACTATACACGGTCCGCGAATCCGACGCGCCAAGTGCTGGAGGCAAACCTGGCTGCGATCGACGGCGGCGACTACGGTGTGTGCTATGCGAGCGGCATGGCCGCCATCGACAGTTGCCTGAAGCTCCTTAGCGCTGGCGACCACGTCGTTTGCTCGGACGACGTCTATGGCGGGACCTCGCGGCTATTCAACAAGGTGCTGGCGCGTTACGGGCTCGACTGTACCTACGTGGACACGTCGCAGCCCGAGACCGTGCGCCAGGCTATCCGTCCCGAGACCAAGATGCTCTGGGTCGAGACACCGACCAACCCGCTGTTGAAGGTCACCGACCTCGAGGTCATGGCCGCGATCGCGAAGGACAGTGGGTTATTCCTTGGCGTCGACTCGACCTTCGCGACGCCGGTGTTCCTGCGCCCTCTGGAGTTCGGCGCGGACATCGTCATGCACAGCACGACCAAATATCTGAGCGGGCACAACCAGATCATCGGCGGCGTCGTCATCACGAACCGCAATGACATCAACGACCAGCTCAAATTTATCCAGAAGACCATCGGCGCGGTGCCCAGCCCCTTCGACTGCTGGCTCGCGCTCCTCGGCGTGAAGACTCTGCACCTCAGGATGCAGCGCCATGCGGCGAGTGCTCAGATGGTCGCGGAATATCTCGAAAGCCATCCAAAGATCGCGCGGGTCATCTATCCCGGCCTGCCGTCGCACCCTCAGTACACGGTCGCCAAGGCGCAGATGTCGGGCTTCAGCGGAATGATCACTTTTGAGCTGAATGGCGGCACTTCGGCCGGCAGAACGGTGATGAACAGCGTCAAACTCTGCGGACTGGCCGAAAGCCTTGGCGCTGTCGAGACGATGATCACGCACCCGGCGACCATGACCCACGCCGAGGTGCCGGCGGAGGAGCGCCACGCGAGGGGGCTGACGGACGGTCTGGTGCGGCTTTCGGTCGGCATAGAAGACGTCGACGATATCCTCGCGGACCTGGAGCAGGCGCTGGAGGCGGCTTAGCGCCAGACACCGGCACACTTGCCTGCGGGGGCTTGGGGGATGACGAGGGGCGGCTGGTACCGCCTAGGTGTCCGGGGTCCAAGATCGACCCGAAACGCCACCCAGAGTGCATCCCAAAGAGAAAACGCGGCCAGGGAAGCCGCGCTGAATCATTGAAAAAGATGGTGGGCGCGGCTGGGATTGAACCAGCGACCCCTTGCATGTCACTCAAGTGTGCACTCGGCGTCTGTTTTCCAGCAAAGCCCTATAGAACCTTGTATAACCTGTACACTGATCGTACCCTATCCGATGGGGTCTATTTGGGGTCTAACGCCGTCTGGAGCCAATTTCGTGCGTAGAAAACTCACTCAAAAGTTCATCGCGGGCCTTAAGCCGGGTGAGAAGGTTTACGATACTGAGGTGAAGGGGTTTTTCATCAGGTGGCAGAAAAAGGGCAAATCAAAGGTATTCGC
>JAZGDW010000187.1:0-18315 GCA_036478295.1 Candidatus Krumholzibacteriia bacterium | reverse complement strand
CTCATCCACACGCTGACCAGTCCGGTCTACATCGGGAAGGTGACATACAAAGGCGAAGTTTACCCGGCGAAACACCAGCCGATAATCGACGATGAGCTATGGAAGGCGGTCAACGAGCACATTGCTGCCAACCGGGTCGTGCGGGCCAAGCCCAGGGAGCAGAAGAGCCACTGCTTCCTGCTTGAGGGATTGGTTCGGTGCGGGTGGTGCGGCGCCTTCATGACACCGTCGTATTCTTCGGGCCGAAGCCAAGTTTACTTCTACTACATGTGCACGGGCATCAATACCGGCGCCGATGAGTGCAAGATGAAGCGTGTCCGCGCTGATGCCTTGGAGAACCTCATCGCGGAGCGGCTCACCACGATGGGTCGAGACGCCGAGTTCCTCCGGCAGATCCTGACGGAGGCAGAACTGTCGTCGGAGACAGAATTGGCTGTCATTGCGGAGCGCCGGGAACTGCAAAGGCGAGCCCTGGCCCCTATCGAGCAGGAGATAAAGAACATGGTCCGATTCGTGGCCCAGGGCCGCGCGTCACAGGCTCTGGCCCAGGAGCTGGAACGGCGGGAGGTCCAGAAGCGTCAAATCGAGGAGGAGCTGGAGCAGATCAACCTTGAGGCGAAGGAGATCGCCAACCGATCCATCAATGCCAAGGCTGTTCAAGAGGGCCTCGGGCTCTTCGGGGAAATCTGGAACCAAGCGACGCCAGAGGAGCAGAAGGAACTGATGCGCCTATTCATCCACAAGATGGTTTTTGCGCCTACTGAAATCAGGTTGGCCTTGCATACGAGGCCATTTTCCAGCGATAGCGTCGAATCCGCGGTTACAGTCAACCAGGACGGGCTTGGTGCAGTGGATCGACTGAATTGGCTCCGGGGGCAGGATTCGAACCTGCGATATCCACGTTAACAGCGTGGCGTTGTTCCAGCTCAACTACCCCGGAAGCCGTTTAAATGTAGTTTCCACCGCCCACAAACCGCAACCGATTCTTTGCCGAGGAGGCGTTTCATGCTGAAGTCAGCATTCTTAGCCGTGCTTGCACTCCTGGTAGCGGTGGGTCCGCCTGATGTCCTGGCGGCCGCACCCGAGGCCGACCCGCCGAAACCGGAGGTGCGCATAATCCGTGCCCGTGTCCAACCGCGTCCCGGCGCCGAGGTCGAGGAAGTGGATATGAAAGTGCACGCCTCGCCCACCGAGTTGACGTCGGTCGAAGCCGGAGATGCGCCACTCGCGGACGAAGACCTGGTATTGGGCGTGATCATCGACGGCCGGGCAATGGCGTATCCGGTCCGCTACCTGGCCATGTACGAAATCGTGGACGATCGGGTGGGTGAGACACCCGTCGCGCCATCGTGGTGACCGCTCACCGGATCGGGCGTCGTGTACGCCCGCACGATCAAAGGTCGGGAACTGACCTTCGATTTCGCCGAAGGCCTCATCCACGACAACCTGCTCATCGCAGACCGCGAAACCAACAGCGTCTGGTCCCAGCTCGAAGGACGGGCCATCCACGGTCCCATGACCGGCACGCCGCTGCCCGTCATCGCCTCGATGCAGACCACGTGGAAGTTCTGGCGCGACACCCATCCCGAAACCCGCGTCATGGTGGTGCCGGGTGAGGAAGGGCGTCCGTACACGTACCGCAACCGGCGGCCGGGCACGCCCCGGCCCAAAGAACTTCCCTCGGGTCATGACACTACGGCACTCGGTCTTGGTCTCACCCACGGCGGGGAGACGATGTTCTTTCCTTTTGTGGAGCTCGAGAAGATTGAGACGCCGCTTCGCCTGCGGATGGCCGGGAGGGAAGTGGTCATCCACTACGACAAGGGCGCACTGACCGCGTGGGCGACCGGCGCAAAGGGCGAGCTTCTACCCGGCGTCCTGGCCTACCAATTCGGGTGGATGGATTTCAACCCGGATTCGAGCGTCTACCGCGCTGGCTCCGGCGGCAATTGACATCTATCAAGTTGTTGGGTGTCCTGTCGGGCGCGTACCCGCTGACCAAAACGCACGCATCGTGTGGCGGGCCGATTGTGTTTCACGTGCCTGCCGCGGTGCGGCCTCTCACGCCTGACTGTCAAATAAACTTTACACTTGCCGTGTGCGGAGCGAGTGTTGCGGGGTTTTGATCCTCGGGCACAACGACTTGTGCAATTGGATCGGGAGGTTACGCACTGTAAAGAATACTTTACAATCCGCTCATTTCGCGAATAGTAAAATTTGGAACGGTATATGCTCCGCGTGCTGGATAAGCGTGCCGCAACAAGAATCAGTGTTATCCAACGTCAGGCACTTTTTCGAACTTGCGGTGCGCCAGCTTACCCCGCCCGCCGTCCATTCACCGTCACTACCAGCCGCCGAGACTGGGCGCGGTCACGGTGCTCGCATAGAAACACTCCCTGCCAGGTGCCGAGATTGAGCTTGCCCTGCTTGATCGGAATCAGCACAGCATTCCCGATGAGCGTCGCCTTGATGTGCGCCGGCATGTCATCCGGCCCCTCGGCGGTGTGCCGGTAATAAGGTGCATCCTCGGGGACCATCTTGCTGAAATGTGATTCCATATCACTGCGGACCGTGGGGTCGGCATTCTCGTTCAGTGTTAGTGAGGCGGATGTATGCTGGATGAATATGTGCGCCAGCCCAACCTCGTAGTCCCGAATCTCCGGTACCTGCTCCAGGATTTCGGCAGTGACCAGATGGAACCCGCGCGGTTTTGGTGAGAGTACGATTTCTTTTTGAAACCAGTTCATTCCTTGCTCCCCGGCGATCCCGTTTGGAATGGCCGCCTGAATTCTACCACATCCGATCCGGGCGGCCCGGTTGAGCTCGCACTGCTGAGTCCGGGCGGGTACCGTTTATCAGGGGGAAGGAGCGCGACGGAGCCGCCGGCTTGATGCCAGGCGCGTTTCTCCGGGTGCCGGCCGGCTACGCGTGCTATTTCGTTTGCGAAGGTTCTCACCGTCCTATTATGATGGTAACGATTGGTAATGACCGGGAGCCGGGCGACAGGAATCCGGCATTCGCCGGCGATCGCACACCCAACCAAGAGGTCCACCTTGCTGAACGAACCTGCCGTCAAACAGGCACTCCGCCGCGTCACCGACGTCGGGGGTAGCGGCGACATCGTCTCCAACAACCGGGTGCAGAAAATAAACATCACGGAAGGGGTCGTGAAGATCTCTCTGGCCCTGCCGACCACGGACCGCGACGAGAGGGAACGCATCGAGGACGCCTGCTTCGACACCGTCATGGCGTTGGAGGGGGTCAAGGACGTCGGCGTGGTGGTGCAGAGCCCGAAAAGTGATACGGGCGCGAAGGCGGGGCAGCGCCCGCCGGGCCCGCCGTCCAGCGAGAACCCCTTCGACGGTCAGGCTCCGATCGCCGGCATCCGGCACATCATCGCCATCGCAAGCGGCAAGGGCGGTGTGGGCAAATCCACCGTCGCGGTGAACCTGGCGCTCGCGCTGCACAAGCGCGGGGCAAGGGTCGGCCTGCTCGACGCGGACGTCTACGGGCCCAGCCTGCCAATCCTTCTTGGAGCGCACGACAAGCCGCGGGCGGGGAAGACCAAGGAAATCAGCCCGCTGGAAAAGGACGGCATCAAGCTCATGTCGCTGGGTTTCCTTACCCAGCCCGGCATGCCGGTCATCTGGCGCGGGCCGATCGTCATGGGCGTAATAAAGAAGCTGCTGCTGGGGGTGGAATGGGGCGAGCTCGACTATCTGCTCGTCGACCTGCCGCCGGGCACGGGTGACGTCCAACTGACCCTGGTGCAGACGGTGCCGATCACCGGGGCGATCATCGTCACCACACCTTCCGAGCTGGCGCTCGTCGATGCCGAACGCGGACTGCGCATGTTCGAAGAAGTCAATGTCCCCGTTTTCGGCATCGTCGAGAACATGAGCACCTTTGTCTGCCCACACTGCGGAGAGAAAACCGACATCTTCGATACCGGCGGCGGAGAGAAAATCGGCAAGCGGACCCGGACCGATGTGCTCGGCCACATACCACTGGATCCCAGGGTGAGAGCGGGCGGTGATGACGGCAATCCGATCGTCAAGCTCGACGCCGAATCCCCCATCTCCCAGGCTTTCTTCGCGGTGGCGGACAAGATTCTCGAGCACTATCCCATGGACTCCGTCCACTGATCGCCCGCCGTCAGTGCCACGCAAGAGTCTTCACCGACCGGCGAGTAACTTTTGTCGAATCGATCCGAACATAAGAGAAGGAAAACGACCACGATGCCCCGCTCATCGCCGCGCCCACCGGGCCACGACAAGAAGTTGCTCGAGAAACGGATCAAGGAATTCCAATTCCTCACGAGGTCGAGCCACGCGCTCAATTCGACCCTCGACCTGGACCGGCTGCTGAACCGGATCCTCCAAATCGTCAAGGACGCCCTGGCAGTGGAGACGGCGTCGGTCCTCTTTCTCGATGCGGAGAAGAAGAATATGGTGTTCGCGCTCGCCCACGGTAAACGCGGCCGCGAGATCCTGGGTACGAAAATCCCGCTGGGCGAGGGCGTGGTCGGGTGGGTGGCGAAGAATGAGCGCCCCCTGATAATCAACGACCTCAGTAAAGACAAACGGTTTTCCGTCAGTATCGAAAAGAAGCTCGGTCTCAAAACCCGCTCGATCATGAGCATCCCGCTCAAGCGCAAGAACAAGTTGATCGGGGTTCTCGAAGCGGTGAATCACAAGGCGGGGGTGCTGTTCTCCGGAGAGGATCTGGAGTTCTTTCTCGCCCTCGGAGACCATATCGCCACGGCCATCGACAACGCCCGCCTGTACCGCGAGGCGGAACGCAGCCGGCTCGAGAACTCCGTGCTGTACAGGATCAGCCTCGCCCTCGGCAAAGCGCTCGCGCTGGACGAGGTTCTCGACCAGCTCCTGACGAGCCTCAAGCAGCTCATCGAATACGACGCGGCTGCGATCTTCGTGCTCGACCGCAAGAACCAGGAACTGGTCAGCCACCTGCAGCAGGGCTACCGCCCGGGCAGGGAAGCCCATCTGAGGCTCAAGCTCGACGAGGGGCTCGTGGGTTGGGCCGCTCGAGAAAAGAAGGGCATTATTGTCTCAGACACGTCCAAGGATCCCCGCTACGTCAGCGCGAGGCGCAGGACACGCTCTGAAATGGTGACCCCCATGCTCAGCCGCGGCAAGGTAATCGGCCTCTTCAATCTCGAGAGCAACCGTACCTGCGCCTACGATGCCGGTGACCTGCGCCTGCTCGAATCGTTTGCGGCGATAGCGGGCGTCTCCCTCGAGCGTGCGAGACTCTTCGAGGAACAGCAGGTAAAACAGGAAATCGAAAGGGAACTCAGGGTAGCACGCACCATCCAGGAGTTTTTTACACCCAGCAAATCTCGCAAATTGGGAAAGTACACCCTGACGGGGCGCAATTATCCCTCACTGGAACTCAGCGGAGACTATCTGGACGTCTTTCCTCTACAAAAACCCTACGCCGCCTTCGCCGTCGCGGACGTCGCGGGCAAAGGCGTGCCGGCCTCGATTATCATGTCGAGCTTCCGCGCCACGCTCCATACCGGCGCCCCGTATTTCACTTCCGCCCGGGAATTCGCGGTGAGGGCCAACCAGATTTTGATGGAAACGGTGCGCCCCAACGATTTCGTCACCGCGTTCATTGGCGTCTTGAACTCGGACACCGGAGAGGTCACCTACTGCAACGCCGGTCACGAGCCGGCGATTCTCATGGCACCGGACGGCGGCCACCGGTTGTTGAAGGCGGGCGGCACCGTGCTTGGGGTGTTGGAAAACAACGAGTTACGAGAGGGGAGTTTTCGCCTCGGCGACGACGTGCTCCTGGCCTATACTGACGGGATAACCGACGCCCTCGATCCCGACGAGGAACCGTTCGGACGAAAGCGCCTCATCACGTTTCTTCGCAAGCACCGTCATCTTTCACCCGGTCGCATCTGCACCGCCCTGAGAAAGCAGCTCAAGGATCATATGAGGGGCACCCCGCAGATCGATGACCTCACATTCCTCGTCCTCAAGAAGTAGCGCGACGGAGCGTGCTTTTTTCCGCGGCCCGCCTCGATAACGACCACCGCCCGCAAGACACCCTCTAAACCGCTTTCCCATGCCCTTTTCGTGGCACAGAGATTGCACAACCTTGTGTGGTCACAATTTCCATCTAAATCGTAAAAATTCCGCAGTCAAAGAATCGAACCGATGTCTAGACATGTTCTACACGTTACGGGTGCGGTGCTGCTGTGGGTGGTATTCGTCCTTTACTGGCGAATCGTGGCCCGCCGTCCGCTGAACCCGGAGACCAAGATCGCCGCCGTTTCCCTCGGTATCCTCTCGCTCCTTACGATAATCTACCTCGGTTGCTGGGTGGTTCACAACATCCGTATCTCGCAGAAATTCGGTCGTCGCAAGAGCAAGCGTCGCACGAGAAAAGCCCCGATCCAGGATTACCTGGGCCGCTGGATCGTCGTCGATAATCCCAAGGCGGTTCGAACGGCCAGGTACGTCGAAGTCGAGGTCAGAAGCAGCATCGTAAACGGCAAGGTCATCGAGGAAAAGCTCTTCCGGACCACGGACGGACTGGATGCGCGATGATCGATCTCGTCTCCATAATCGAGTCGATCCAGAAGAATCCCTTCTACCTTGTCATCCTCATCTTCTTCGCGTGGTACCCCATCTTCACCAGCGCCGTCTGGATCGCGACCGCCATCGGTTTCTACCTGCGACGTGAACGGCGCAGGCCGATGCTGTGGGACAAGAAGTACCGCCCGTCCGTCACCGTCCTGATAGCCGCCTACAACGAAGAGGAACATATCGAGGCCACGATCGAGGGGGCGCTCGCGATAAACTATCCCGATTTCGAAGTCGTCATCGTCAACGACGGGTCGACGGACGGCACGCTGGACAAGATCAAACCGTACGCGAAACAGGGCAGGGTACGGATCATCCACAAACAAATGAACGAGGGCAAAGCGATGGCCCTGAACGATGCCATCCCGCGCACTCGGGGCGAAATCATCCTGATTATCGACGCCGACGCCATTCCCGACCGGCAAATCCTGAGAACAATGGTGCCGCATTTTCAATCGCCGCGGGTGGGAGCCGTGACCGGGAATCCACGAGTCGCCAATCGCAGCAGTCTACTGGCCAAATTGCAGGCGCTCGAGTTCACCTCGATAGTGTCCCTGCAAAGGCGGGGCTCGCGCATCTGGGGCAAGATGCTGACGATGAGCGGCGTCGTGGGAGCGTTCGACAGAAATGTCTTACTGGACGTGGGGCTTTTTGCGCCCGAAATGGCGACGGAGGACATCGACCTGACGTGGAAGATCCAGCTGAAGTTCTACGAGATCCGTTACGAGCCGCAAGCCATCGTCTGGATGCGCGTACCGACGACCGCACGCGGATTGTGGCGTCAGCGCAAACGCTGGGCGCTGGGACTCTCCCAGGTCATTCGCCGTCACACGAAAGCAACGTGTGTCTGGCGGGCGCGGCGCATGTGGCCGGTGCTGGCGGAGTGCGCGCTGTCCATCCTGTGGTCTTTCACGTTCGTGGGGCTTACGATTCTGTGGACGGTCTCCTATGCGGCGGGTTATCCGCCCGTGGGCGCCTCCCCGATTCCGAACTACTGGGGCATGTTGATCGGGACGATGTGTCTCCTGCAGCTCCTCGTCGGCGTGATACTCGACCGGCGTTATGACCGCAGACTACCCTGGTACTATTCGCTCGCCATCTTTTATCCGCTGGTTTATTGGATCTTCATGGCCATCGTCACTGTCATCTCGACGCCTATGGGTTTCAGGGGTCCGGAAAAAGGCCGTTTGCCGGTTAAGTGGAAGCCGATACGGGAAGCCGTCTAAACTATAAGGAGAACCATGGATCTGAAAAGAGAGTGCATTCGAATGCTGGTGGGACTCGCGCTGGTGCTGCTCGCCTTGAACGTTCAGGCGACCACATCACCCGAAACCGACACGCTTCTACGCCAGGCGCGGGAAGCGGCTGAAAAGGACCAGCACGAGCGGGCGATCGATTTCTACCGCCGGGCGATCGCACAGGACCCGTTGCTCAAGGGACCGCTCGCGACCGAGGTCGCGCATCAGTACACCTGGGCAGAAGTCACGCCGTGGGCGATCGCGTGGTACCGAGTGGCGCTCCGCGAGGACCCGAGCGACATGGAGGCGAAGATCGGCCTGGCGCGCGCGTTGAGCTGGGAAGGTCTGCTGGACGTTTCGGAAACCTATTACCGCGAAATCCTGCCCGCGACCGGGGAGCACAGGAACGACGTTCTGATCGGCCTGGCGAAGGTGTTGTCCTGGCAGGGCAGCCACGGGGAGGCGGAGAAGATATACCGCGACGTTCTCGAACGTAACCCGGAACACAGCGAGGCGCGGCTTGGCCTGGCGGAGGTGGCCAACTCGTCGGGCAGGCACCGCGAGGCCGAGGCTCTCTACCGCGAAGCGCTCTTGCACGGGCCGGAAAACACTGAGGCGCGCAAGGGACTGGCCTACGCCCAGCACTGGTCGGGGCGCTCGGACCTGGCCCTGCAGACCCTGCGCGCGGGAAATGCCGACGACGACCTGCAAAAGGCGGTACGGGATATCAAGACTGATCGCCGTCTCGGGGGATCCAACACGTTTTCCTTTCGGGATAATTCCACGGACGGTGACTTCTACCAGCTGGAGTCGTCCGTCCGCATGGCACCCATGCTAAGAAGCGAGGTGACGCTCACCTACGCGACGGGACGTCTCAAACAATCGGGGTCTCCCGATATCTTGCGCGACCAGTTATCGGCCGTGTTTCAAAAGAACCTCTCGTCCGTCGTCGCGGTGTCGGTGGGTCCCGGTGTGCAATGGAACCGCTTCGACACGGTCACGCTGCCGCCCAACCAGGTAGTGAACAACGGTTTCAACCTGCTGGTGTGGGACGTATACGCAACCCTGAGGCCGGACCACCGCGTGCGGGTGGATATCGGCAATTCACGGCAGACCCTCGACATTCCGCAGTCGATATTTCGGGAGATCCGCGTGACGGAAACCAACGCGGGCGTCGACTGGCGGCTGCAGAGGCGTCTCATCACTTTCTGGGCGCTCAAGTACGGTAGCTACAGCGATACCAATAGCCGGTTCGCGCTCTCCCAGCGGGCCGAGTGGAACCCGCGCCTGAACCGCGCTGGCCGGTGGCAGAACGCGTTCGTGCTGACCGAAGGCGTCGAGTACTGGGATTTCGAGCAGGCGCTGGACAACGGCTATTTCAATCCGCTGACCTATGCCCACGTTTTCGGCGGGGTCGGCTTCGCCGGCGATCTGAGTCCGCGTGTTCATGCGGAGGTCTCCGGCCGCTTCGGTGTCGAGAAAGAAAGCGGACAGGATTGGACAAACGCGGGCTCGTTCACGGCCGCCATCCGTGTCAAGGCCACGCAGCGTTTCTTTGTCGGGGCCGGCTACAACGGCTCGGGCTCACGGCTCGATTCGCCCGACGGTTTCCGCTCCAATGGCTTTTTTGTCTCGGTGGAATACCCCCTGGGCCACTAGATGAAGTACCGCCGAAAAGGATACGGCGACTTCAGGAGCGCTATCCTCGTCGCGAGCTTTGCGGTGCTGTTGATGGGCATGGTCGTGGTACTGATGGCCGCTTACGACGTGCCGGACGTCGGCGATACGGCGCGGACACCGCCCGTCGCCAGGACCGGCAGCGAGCCCGTACTCCCCGCCACCTACGACATCGAACGAGACGGGATACCCGTCCTCTGCCACCACTTTCTCCGCGAGAATTCGGGCCCGCTTCTAACCTTGAGAATACTGGGTGCGCTCTTCCTGAACTTGCCGCTGCTGGACGACATGGACGTGTGGACACAAACGGTGGGCGCGTTCGAACGACAGATGCAGTACTTGCACGAGCAGGGATACCGCTCCATCGACCTCGACGACGTTATCGCCTGGCAGGAAGGCAGTCTGGAGCTGCCGCCGAAGTGTGTTGTCATCACCTTCGATGACGGTGACCGCAGCGTGCAGCTCGCCGCTCCCATACTGGAGCGTTATGGTTTCACCGCGACGTTGTTCATCACGACGGACAAGGTTGGCAAGACCTGGGAAGGAATCGAGTCTCTCGACTGGGATGAACTGTGGGAACTGCAGATGAGCGGGAGGTTTTCGATTCAGTCACACACACACGACCTGCACTACCACGTAAAAACTCCCGAGGGCCGCATGCCTGCCATCCTGGCGGCCAGCAGGGGTTTCTACGACATGCCCGGTGCCAAGTCGTGGCAGCGCGGCGTCTTCGAAGACCTGCGCGAATCGAGGCGAGTCATCGCCCAACGGCTCGGTACCACCCCGCGATTTCTGGCGTGGCCCTACGGGTTCGCCGACTCCGAGTTGGACAGCATCGCCGTGGCCGCGGGATTCCGAGCCAGCTGCACCCTTGAATTCGGCACCAACAAGCGCACCGACCGGACGGGAACGGTATCCCGTGCGGCGCGCTGGCCTGGTTCGGACCCGCGCTACCCGGCGACCATCCCGTTCTATAGCACGCGCAAGCGGGCGGACACGTCCCCCGAGGGCCGTACGTGGGAACGCTTCGAGGTCCGCCGCTACACCATCACCGCCCGCACCACCACACGCGCCTTCCGTGAAATGATGGCCCGGTAGCGCACGACTCGCGCCACTCACAAAATCATTGACGTCCTCCGGAAACTCCTGTACCCGATAGGAGCCAACACATCTTGTTTTCGCCGGTGCCGCCCGCTTTCGTGTTCGGCGGCAAGAGCGTCGGCTATTCCGATGAGGAGGAGATGATGAAAGCACTGCTTGCCGAGTTTATTGGAACCTTCGCACTGATTTTTGTCGGCGTCGGCGCCATCGCGGCCGACCACATGACAGGGGGCGGTCTGGGGCTGGTTGGGATCGCGCTCGCCCATGGCCTGACCATCGCCGTCATGGTGTCGGCGACTGCTGCGGTAAGCGGTGGGCATATCAATCCGGCCGTTACCGTCGGCGCTTTTCTCGCAAAGAAGATCGCGGCGGGCCCGGCGGCGGGTTACATCGTCGCCCAGTGCCTAGGAGGAATCGTTGCCGCAGCGCTTATCCGGCTATGCATGCCAGCAGACGCGCTGCAAGCAGTGGGGATGGGTACTCCAGCTCTGGGTAGTGGTATCACGGTGTCGCAGGGGCTCGTTACCGAGATCATTCTCACTTTCTTTCTCATGTTCGCGGTCTACTCGACGGCGATGGACAAGCGAGCCCCCAAAGTGGGCGGGTTGTTCATCGGGCTCACGGTGGCGCTAGACATCATGATGGGTGGGCCCATCACCGGCGCCGCCATGAATCCAGCCCGCCACCTGGGTCCGGCCCTCCTCGGCGGGGGCACGCAGAATCTCTGGCTCTACTGGGTCGGCCCCATAATCGGCTCGTCGCTGGCCGCGATGATTTACTATCGTTTCCTCGAAGAGAGGTAGGCGAGATGCTAACCACCGAACAGGTTAACGAGAAACAGACTGAGGAGCGGAAAGTAGGTAATGATGCCGAGCGAAAGCAGCAGCAGCAGCAGGTAAGGCACGCTCGCCAGGTAGAGCGAGATGATCGACTCGTTGAAACGGTACGATGAAATGAACAGGTTGAGCCCGATCGGTGGGGTCAGGTACCCTATCTCGAGGTTGGTCAGGAATATGATACCCAGGTGGACGGGATGGACGTCGAAGCCCATGGCCACCGGAACGATCAACGGGACCACGACGATCAACGCGGAGAAGATATCCATCAGGCACCCGACGATGAGGAGAAAAACGTTCAGGCACAGGAGAAACGTGTACTTGCTCGAGATATAGTTTTGCATCCAGCCGAGTATCTGCAGCGGCACTTCGGCGTCTATCAGATAGTTTGTCAGCGCGATGGCACAAGAGAGGATTAAAAGGATGCCGCCGACTAGCGTCATGCTTTCCGCGATGATGCCGGGAAGCTTTTTCACCGGGATGTCCTTGTAGATGAAGACTTCGACCACCAGCGCGTAGAAGGCAGTCATGGCGGCGGCCTCCATGACCGTGATGATCCCCCCGTAGATCCCTCCCAGAATCACGATGGGCAGGGGCACCTCCCAGGCGGCGCCCTTTACCGCCGCCCACATCTTTTTTAGAGACAGTTTCTCGCGTGCGATACCCTGGCGCCTGCCCATGTAGAGGCCGTACGTCGAGAGCACCGCGACGAGCAGGATTCCCGGCAGGAGTCCCGCCAGAAAGAGGTCATCCACGCTCACCGATGCCACGTAGCCGTAAATGATGAGCGCGAGGCTCGGCGGAAAGAGGAGGCCGAGGCTGCCCGACGTGGTGACCAGCCCGAGTGAAAACTTCTTTGAATAGCCTTCCTTGATGAGGGCGGGAAAGAGAAGTCCGCCCATGGCGATACTGGTCACGCCCGACGCACCGGTAAACGCTGTGAACACGGCACACGACACCAGGGCGACAACGGAGAGGCCACCGGGAAAGAAGGCGTGCGACAACCGCACCAGCCGGTCCGGCGTATGGCTCTTGGCGAAGAGGTAACCGGCGAAGGTGAATAGCGGAATGGCGATCAGGAGGGGAGAGCCGGCCAGGGTGTACATGGCGACGCCGACGGACGAGATGTCGATGCCCGAGCGGTAAAACGCAAAGAGCGCGATCCCTCCCAGCACGCCGAACAGCGGCATTCCGAAAAGTACCAGCAGGGCCAGGATGATTGCGAACAGGATGGGCATAGTGTCAGCAGGCCTCCCGCAAAGAAGCCGTCCTTTCGCTACCTCGCGAACGCCGGGTCACCCGCGGATACGAAGTCATCATGGATTCCCGTCTTCGGTTTCTTCCCAGTCGATGGGCTTCGCTTTGCGTGACAGAAACATGTTCAACAGGCTGCGGTAGGATATGAGAAAGAACGCGAAGGGCAGAACCGACTGCAGAATCCACACGTCGACGTTTAGAAACGCCTTGTCCCCGAACGCCCTCTCATCGATAACAAGCTTTAGCGCGGCCATGCCAAGCACCGATGCAGCCACCGCCGTCGCCAGGTAGATGACCTTGTCGCGAATCGCGTGCAGCGGTGTTGGCAGAACACGGGTCAGCACGTCGATACTGATGTGACGCATTCTGGTGGTGGCCATAGCCCCTCCCGCGCAGCCGAGCCACAGGACAATGTGGCGCATCAGCGGGTCCGCCCAGATGATGCCCCTGTGCAGGAAGTTTCTGAGAACGATTTGCAGACAGCCGAAAACGATCAGCGCACCGAGCAGCGCCATGATAACCGCGACCTCCGCATGGCCGGCCAGCCTGAAAAGTTTTTGACACCGGTTTTGTTTTTCGAGAAGAGCGCGGAACAGGGCGAGAACGATGATCGTGGTGGCGATCAGCAGGTAGACAAGTAGAGGGCGCTCCACGGACACCTTTCGCGGGCTACTGCCTGGCCTCTTTGTGGCCGGCGCGGTATTCGTCCACCGCTGAGGAAACTCGCTCGAGCAGCTCGGCCGGGTAGAGTTTGCCGACGCCGTTCTTCCAGGCGCTCCGGCCGGTGACGAAGAAGAGATTCGTTACTTCATCACTGATGGGCAGGAGCTGGACCCCTTCGGACTGGATGGCGTCTATGGCCTCCACGTTCTGGGTACGCGTCTTCGCGACCAGCACCGCGGAGTGCTTGCGCGTAAGCCGCTTCAAGATCTCGACGTCGCCCGGCTTCGCTTTGGCCAGCGCCCGCTTCGACACCAGCAGCGCCCCGAACGCGTAGGTAATCGGAATATCGCTCATGTATTTCACGCGCGTGAACCACTGCAAGGCGATGCACGCGAGCGGGGGAGAGTACACGGCGTTCACGACGCCCATCTGCAGGGAGGTGAGAACGTCGGGCAGCGCGAGGGGAATCGGTGATACCTCGAACGCCTTGAAGAAAAGCTCGGCCAGCCTGTCACCCGACCAGGTCCACATCTTGGCCCGCTGCAGCTCTTGCGGGGAGGTGATCGGCTGGTTGGAGAAGATGTAGACGAAGCCAACGTCCGCCCAGCCAAGGATTATGAAGCCCTTCTCATCGAACACCTTCTCGAAGGACGGCTCCATCAATTTTCGCACGTGGTCCACCTCGGCGAGGTTCCGGAACATGAACGGCACCTCGAGCGCCCGGAACTCCGAGGCGATCGAGCCGAGCCCCATGCCCGTGAAGCCGCCGGCGTGTAACTGACCGTTACGAATTTTTCTGAGCACGTCCTTTTCGTCACCCTGGACCCCACCCGGGTAGAACTTGAAACCCATGCGGTTTTCGGTCTCCCGGCGCAGCTCGGTGTCGAGTTTGTGCATGATCTTCATCCATGTGCTGCCTTCGGGGGCCAGTGTGGCAAATTTGATATGCAGTTCAGGTTTCGGTTTCCTGGCCATTGACGGGCCGCTACCGCCCACCAGGGCGATAGATGCTGCAGCCACAAAAGCGACGACCCTCCATACAACGGTCATGGTGCTTCGCTCAAAATAGTTCATCGATTTCTCCAAGTAATCGGGTTGCTTTCTCCTTTGCGATTGCGTTCAGCAGTTGATACTCGGGCAGAACATCGCATCGCTGGCTGATAACCTCGTTGAGAGCCCTTTCGAAAAGTTCGTCGTCCTGGATGCGGTAGGCGTAGAACTTCGCGTAGAAATAATGGGCGAGCAGAAATTTGCCGTCCGACAGCGAGATCGCCCGGTCGAAGTTCTCTTTGGACGCCTCGGGGTCACCGCCCATCAGCGGCGGCCGGAACGCATGCAGGCTGCCCAGAATAATGTGCGGTAGTCCCTGAAAGAAACCCCCGTCGATTTCGCACATGCGCTCGAGCAGTGCGGTAACCCGGGGAATATCGAGGAGCACTGCGGTGGAGTCGAGGTGCAGGCTGATAAACTGCGACCAGTTGCTTACCGTCCACATGAGCGCGGGCAGCTCTTTTCGGCCAAGCTCCTCGAGTCCGGCCGTGAATTCGGCGAAGGGCGCGTCCCACATTTTCTTGATTTTCTTCTTTTGAAAAAGCGCCGCCTTGCCGTGTTCGAGGCCTTTCACATAGAGGATCGACGCGTAGTCTTCATCCTCCGGGGCGTCGAACGTGAACGCGTAGCTGAAATAGAGCATGGAGGCGTTGATACGAAGATCCTTGTTGCCGGGGCGGGTGGCGATCAGGCCCTCGAGGAGAAAGAGGCTGCTCGGTGTGGCCGCGTAGAACGTCCGAACGTCACTAGAGGCCAGCGCCGCCGTTCTGGAGTTTTCCAGGATGGGAACCATGGCACCGACGGCCAAGCCCGCGGTCGAGCACCCCGTCGACAGCAGGAGATGGGCGGCGAGCGCCGCGCCGGCCGCCGTGATTGACCAGTTTCTGGACATCATCGGTTCTCGAACGTCAAAGAAAGACACCGGTTGATCCACGTAAAACGATATATTACGTTAGTTTTTCGTTCCATATCCGTCAAGCAATTCCCGGACCGCAAACGTGCGGGGGTCTGCCCCGACCGGGCGTGCGCCTGGCCCTTTTCGGACCAACGGTCCGTCATATTAATATGCGATATTATGGTCCCTATCGCGAGCTTGTGGCTGCGTGACAGAAGAAAACCCTCCGGCAGCGGGAACTCGCTGCCGAAGGGCTCACCCTTACCCATTCTTTTTCTTGGTGCCGAAGGGGGGATTCGAACCCCCACGAGGTTTCCCTCACTGCGACCTGAACGCAGCGCGTCTGCCAATTCCACCACTTCGGCATGCGCAAAACGAAATCTGTCGTGGCTGGCGCAGCAAGCGCTAGTCGCGGCCGGCTGTGCAGCCGCGTCAACAATGCAGGATATTCCAGCGATGGCCAGAAGTCAACGAGATATTTTTGCCGGTGCTCTCCGGGCCGATTGACTTAACCTGTTAAATGAAAACCGGTTGCGTGAGTATAGAAGCTCGTTAGGGCTTCGTCACCGGGCACGGAGCCCTCCGCCCCGCCAGTGGCGGTTAAGCCTATCTGTTTTATTACAAATGGATTACATCGCCCCTATTGCTCGATCAAGCGGTGCGTCCCCCCGACGGGGTACGCGGTCCCGGAGCACGACTTAACCTCTTGAAAAAATGTTGCTTGGAGGTTTGGAGGGCCACATAATGAGCACATGAAACCCATCGCCACCAATCGCAAGGCCCGCCACGAATTCTCAGTGGTCGAAACGTTCGAGGCCGGTATCGCGCTCATGGGAACCGAGGTCAAGTCGCTCCGGGAAGGCCGGGCCAACCTGACGGACGCCTATGCGACGCTCGAGGGCACCGAGGTCATACTGCGTGGCCTGCATATCAGCTCCTATTCTCACACGTCGCAGTCCAACCTGGACCCGCGGCGCGATCGCAAGCTGTTGCTCCACAAGCGCGAAATCCGACGGCTGATCGGAAAGGTGCGTGAAAAGGGATTGACCCTGGTTCCCTTGAAGTTGTATTTCAACAATCGCGGCGTGGCCAAGATCGAGCTGGCGCTCGCCAAGGGCAAGAAGACGTACGACAAGCGGCGTGATATCGCCAAGCGAGACGCCAACCGTGACTTGAGACGTGAGCTGAAGGAACGAAGCTAGGCGCCCACCGCCGCGGAGATTTCCATCGAAAAAATGGGGAGCATTATCTATATTCAACCGTAAAAATTGAGTGAGTGCGGGGGCTGCTGGGCACCGGCCGCAGGTGTCGCTCGCTCCCGCGAATGGGCTGGTGAAAACACACCGGGCCGCCATCACGAGGACTCGCGTAGTCATCAACTATGAAACATTCACGCACAATATTGCTGGTTGTCTGCGTGGCCATCTCCGCGGCGGTGGATGCGCAGGGGCAAAAGACGATCGACGTTGTCTACAGCGACGGCCGAAGCGCGGAGCAGATTGACGCTTGGCAGATCGCTCCGGACAGCGATGCCCTGTACCTGCGTGCGAACGATGTGGCGCGTATCTTCCGGGCCACTCAATTCTGGAACGCGTCGAGCCGCAAGGTCGTTCTGGGCATCGAGCGCAATCGCTTCACACTCACCGTCGATACGCGCGTGGTGGTGGTAGACGGAGAGCCGGTCATGCTGAGAGAGCCCGTTCTCTACGACGCGGGCTTTGTCATGATTCCGATGGAATTTGTGATTTCCATCGCCTCGCCGTATACGCCGAGTGTCTTCGAGTGGGATCCTGTCTCGCGAACGCTCCACGTGGAGAAAATCGGCTACAATGTGCAAAACATGACCTTCGCCACCTCGGCGAATCAGTCGAGGGCCTCGATCGAGCTCACCGAACCGCTCCTGCACCACGTCGATTCCAGTACGCCGGGACTCATCCGGCTCAAACTCTACGGAGGGCGCATCGATCCCGCGAAGTTTGAGATTCGCGAGGCGCATGGTCTTTTCAACGGAGTGCGGGCCGAGCAGACCGATCGTGACGCCTACGTCTATTTCGACATCAAAAAATTCACCTCACGCATTCTCGTGGAACGGGAGGACAGTCCACCCAGGCTCGTGCTGATTCTCGAAAAAGGAGACCTGCCCGAGATTCCCGATCCGGATTTTGCCGGCCGCAAGGAAATAGAAATTATCGACCAGCGTTCCACGAAGCGCCGCGACCTGACCATCCGCACCGTGGTCATCGATCCCGGCCACGGCGGCAAGGATACGGGCAAGAGCGCGCGCAACGGCCTTCTCGAGAAGGACGTCAACCTGAGGGTCGCACTGAAGACACGCGAGATTCTCGAGGATGAACTGGGTGTGGACGTCGTGCTGACCCGGGAGGACGATCGGCTGTTGTCGCTAACGGAGCGAACGGAAATCGGCAACGAGGCCGGCGGCGATCTTTTTGTCAGTATTCACTGCAACAGCTGGTTCAGCTCGGAAACGGGCGGATTCGAGGCTTATTTTCTCTCGCAGGCCAGGACCGAGATGGACCGGGCCGTGGCCATGGCGGAGAACGCCGCTGACGAGTTCACCGGGGGCGGCGGTGACGTTTCGAGCGATATCGATTTTATTCTCTGGGACATGGTGCAAAACGAATACATCAACGAGAGCAGCCTCTTCGCCGAGTTCACGCAAAAGTCCATGGGCGACCGGTTGGGCATTCGCAATCGCGGCGTCAAGCAGGCGAACTTTACGGTGCTGCAGGGCGCGCGCATGCCGGCGATCCTGATTGAGATTGCCTTCCTGTCCAACGTCAAGGAAGCGTCGCTTTTGGGAAGCGCCGATTTTCAAGAGAAAGTCGCCAAAGGGATCGTCGAAGCGGTGAAGCGATTCAAGCAGCGTTACCAATAGCCGGGGTGGGGGGCCCGCAATGGACAAGCCGGATTATCCAGACGACGAACCGATGGCCTCGAGCGGAGGACTGAACGGGAGG
>JAZGDW010000186.1:0-22157 GCA_036478295.1 Candidatus Krumholzibacteriia bacterium | reverse complement strand
GGACACGATGAAGCCGGCGTCCCGGTTCAGCCCCTCTTCGGGCTCGAGGTCGGCACTGCCTGTGACCGAGCCGGTGTTGCCGAACAACTCCAGGGTCGTCGGCCGCCGGAAATAGCGGCCCCAGTTGCCCTTGACGGTCAGATAGGGCGTGGCCAGCCAGCGGAATCCATAGCGGGGCGAGTGTTCGCTGCGCTCGATCTTGCCCTGCGGCGTGGGAGGCAGCCAGGGAAAGCGCGGCGGGTCATAGAACTCCGTAGTCTGATCTTCGTAATTCGCAGCCGCGGTCAAGACGACGCCCAGCCGGTGTAGAAACAGGTCTCCCGACACCGTCGTGTTGCGTGTGGAACGGGTGCGGTCTGGTCCCTCGGACGGCGTGGGAATCCGTGTGCGGGGACGGAAGCGCTCGTTCTTCGACTGGTGGAACACCTCCACCGCCACCGGTGCCCGCGGGACGTCCAGGCGCGCACGCACGTTGCCCCCCCAGGTACGGAAGGAGTTGTCCGTGTCCTGTGGAATGAGCGATATCTCGCCGTCGAGGTCATGAAATTGCTCACGCGCGTTCGAATAAAAGCCGGCGGCGAACGCGTGCAGTTTCTTTCCAAAGAGCGGCCGAGCGGTGAACTGCGCGTTTGTAATATGGCGTTCCCGTTCCGACCGTGCCGTCTTCGACTGAAACGAGCCCACGCCCGGCACGCCCTGCTCACGAATCAGGGCGGTATGGCTGAGCGTCAGCTGCCCCGCCCCCGGCACCGGCCGCTGGATACGTCCGAGGAGATTCCACGCATGAAAGTCGTTGTTCGCGCGTGTGACCGTTTCATCGTCGTCGGGGTTCAGCGGCGTGGTTTGATCGTCGACGAAATCGAAATCACCCTGGCTCTCGAGATAGCTCCCGTGAAAGAACAACTTCACGCTTCCGGGGTGCGACCACAACGACAGGGTGTGGCGCGCCGTGCCGAACGACCCGTACGATTCGCGCGCCTCCACGCGCGAGAGAACGGCCTGCTCGGCCCACTTCGATTCATCGCTGGTAACGAGATTGACGGCGCCGCCGATGGCGGAGGACCCGAGGTGCGGCGGCGCAAAGCCGCGGAAGACCTCGATGCGCTCGACCCCGCCGAGCGGCAGGTCACTGAGATTGGCCACACCCAGGTAGGCGTCGTTCAGCGGTACGCCGTCGAGATACACCTCCACCTGGTTGGCGGACGAGCCGCGGATGGACACCGTCGCAAAGCTCCCCAGTCCGCCGTACTGGCGCACACGGATGCCGGCCATCTGCGACAGCACCGATGCCAGGTCTTCCACACGGTCTTGTCGCGCGCCGACGTCGAGCACCGCGACGAACCCGGGCCGCCGGAAAATGTCGTCGATGCCCGGTGTGATGCGGGCCGCCTCGACCACGATCTCGGGCGCCGTATAAACGGTATCCGCGGGTGCTGCGCGGTCTTCGACGGCGCGGCCCGATGCACCCGGTACTCGCGGACTCGTGGCGAGCACGGCAGCCGCAGCGAGCGTCACAACGAGGCGCGCACGCATGGGCAGGCGTTGCGGCGCAGATCGAAAATATTTCAGAAGGAAAACCAAAAGACCCTTTCTCTTACTCCTCGAAGAGGTCCAGGCAATGGTTGCTCCAGGCAGGTCTCCTGACTCATGGCTCAAACGTCGGCCGTCCTCCTTCTCGGCGAAGCCGGTGGTAGCGGACGGCAGACTCGCCAATCACAGTGGCGGGTCCGTGAGGGATTCACACCCTCTTCCCTTTTCACTCAAAACGAGCACCTGGAGTGCTGTTGTTATGTACGCGAATACTATTCGCGGTGAGAGAGGACTGTCAAGAACTTTTAAGTAGTGGTACGCTTCGGTGGGAATTGTACGAACCATCGTTGAGGCCATGACGACGCTTTACCACTGATAGCTGTCGTCCTCAACCGTGCGTCCGGCATCGCGCTCCGCGATACTACTTGACAAAGAGAGTTACCACACAAATGTTATAGGTAGCCTCACCCGATAACCCCCCACGTTACAACCCCGCACACGTCTTCATACCGCGCCCGTTCTACGTAACGGTCCGCATTGGACCCATGCCTTGCGGCTGCGGAACGTTCCGTCGGCGCGGAAAGGTGGTGGGAACCATGTGTACAACAAGACTAGTGGCGTCGCTCGCAGCCGCCGCGATCGCCCTCAGCTGGCAACCGGTCACGGCACAACTGGACGGGACTGCCACGATTTCGGTCGATGGGCACGCTGAGGTTCGTGTTGTTCCGGACCAGGTCATTTTGACAGTCGGCATTGAAACATTTGACGCTGATCTCGCAACGGCCAAACGGGACAATGACGAGCGCGTCAACGCTCTCTTTAGCGTCGCGGAGTCGGTTGGTATCGCCTCGAAGGATGTTCGAACGGAATTCCTTAATATACAGCCCCACTACAAGGATCGACACGACAGAGGGAACTTTCTTCGTTATGTCGTGCGGAAGACGGTTGTTGTCACGCTCCGCGACATCAGCGAGTTCGAAACTTTGCTCTCGAGATTCCTCGAGTCGGGGGTCAACTATGTCCACGGCGTTGAGTTTCGAACGACCGAACTCCAGAAGTATCGCGACGAGGCGGAGGCTTTGGCAATAGCTGCGGCCAAGGATAGAGCTAAAGCGGTGGCGGAGAAACTGGGGCAGAACCTGGGAAAAGTGCGCTCAATCCATGTGACCAGTTCGAACTGGCGGTCTTCCTACGGCCATTGGGGGCGGGCACAGAGCCGGGGACCGCAGAACGTTGTCGTGGATGCCAGGGAATCACAAAAGCTCAAAGGACCTACGGCACCTGGACATATCGCGATAACCGCCCGGGTAAGCGCGAGGTTTGACCTGGAGGACTAACGTCGCTGAATACTGCCCTGGAATGGTAGTTTGAAAAAGACCGCATAGCCCGTTCGACGCCGCACGAAGCCATAACGTGTTGCAGTAGAAGAACACCAGCCAACGATGTGGGATGCCGCAGTGAGGAGTGGTGCGCCCGGAGGGGCTCGAACCCCCAGCCTCCTGGTCCGTAGCCAGACGCTCTATCCAATTGAGCTACGGGCGCACCAGTTTTGTCGACTTATACGACCGGCGAAGCCGGTGGTTCCAGCTCGGGTGCCGGCGCCGCCGCCTGTCCCGGTTGGCTCATACTAACCACATTGGTTTCGATTCGCAACCCCCCCACCATTCCCGCGACCAGATTGAAGATAAACCCGCCGACCGTAACAAAGACGGAGCCGATCGCGCCATAAAACACTGCGATAACGGGAACGAGCACGATACCCAGCAACCCGCCCAGGATCCCGAACTTCGGAAAGTCGTCGCCCAGAAACGCGGTCTGCAGACTGCCCGCGACCAGGATAAAAAAGCCGTACATGATTCCCATGAGCAGGCCGAGGGCCGCGTACAAAACAAACGCGATCTTGAAGAGCGACCACAGCTCGATCCGTTTTAGCTCAATAAGGGTTCGCATCGCCAACCTTCTCACGGAGGTCAAAAAGTATGGCGGAGAGGGAGGGATTCGAACCCTCGGTAGAGTTTCCCCTACGCAGGTTTAGCAAACCTGTGCCTTCAGCCACTCGGCCACCTCTCCCATCAAGTCTGCCTGGCGGAGGGCGGGGGATTCGAACCCCCATGGGCGTAAACCCGGCGGTTTTCAAGACCGCTGCCTTACCAGTTAGGACTAGCCCTCCAGCTTTGCTAATCTAATTCAAAAACCGCAACCAACGTAGACGGCCGCCTGCTTCCGGGTCGCTGAGCCGTCGAACCGAGCCCGTATCATACCCGCTTTGCTATCATCTGGCAACGGCATCTTGAGGCGCGGCGTCGCCGGGCACGTCAACGAATCACGGTGAACTTCTTGACCACGCGGCTGAAGCCGCCGTCCTGGAATTCGATGGCGTAGAGATAGACGCCGCTCGCCACGTCCTGGCGGTTTCGGCTTACCAGGTCCCATTTCACCGTACCCACACCGCCGCTCGCGTCAAAGCTTATTTCCTTCACCAGATCCCCGGACAGGGTGTAGATGCGGATCGTACCGCGGGACGGCGGCAGATTTCGGAACTCCACCTTGATACCCGACGGGTCCTCGTTGGTCGGATCCAGCCGCCAGGCGTCCATCGTTTCCGGGGTAGCGGGATTGGGGACGACGTAGATCCGGTCCTCGTCGTAGGCGGAAGGCAACTGCGAGGCGCTCTTGGGCTCGACGTACACGAAGTTCGAGGCCGGGTCACCCGCCTGGTTCTTGGGAAAACCAATGCCATCACTGACATCATTATCGAACGCGACCACGGAGTAGAAGTACGGACGGCCGAGTTGGACGGACGCATCCACAAAACGGTAGTACTGTCGGCCACCCTCGAGGCCCATTTCCCACTTGGCGAGCGCCTTTAGTGTATCGCACACCTCCTGCGAGACGCCCTGTGGGCACATGGGCTCCTTGTCCGGGAATTCCTTCGTGTACTCCTTGATGTAGTTTATGAAATCCCGCTTGCGCGCGGGAGCGAGCACATGGGTAAGCGGGGCATAACGATACTGATTCAGGCCGGTGTCCTCGCCGATATCGTTGATGCGATCCGCCTGAACCAGAGCGGCCCACAGCTCCGTCGGGGGACCGTTCTCCACGGACGTTCCCAACGGCCGGGTCCAGTTGTCCGCGCGCCAGATGCGGTAGCCTTCGAAGTCGATGCGCTGCGTCCGAACATCCGGGATCAGCTCACTGAGGTTGTCCCAATAAAGCACCACACCCTCTCGCGAATGGTCGTCGACTCGCATACGCGGTGGAGGCGGAGGCGTACCCTGGAGAATCCAGTTGACGTGTCCTTCCCTGCCCGCCACCCCGGTCCGGAACGTGAGGCTGTCGGCCTCTGCGTAGCCGCACGAGCCTTTGTAGACGCACTCGAGCACACAATCGGCGTTCGACCAGACGGTGACACCATCGGGAACGTGGCGGACCTCGTCGTTGAATCTCTTGTCCCGGCGCTCCCAGTCGCATCCTTTTTTGATCAACGTGATTATACGGCAGCTGTCCTCCCACACGGCGGCCACCGGTCCGGTCCTCGGAGTTTCCCGGCCCTGGATGCCGGTCAGCGGGTCGTCGTCGAGGTCGAACCACGCCCCGGCGAAAGCAACGAAAGCGTTGGCGCCGTTCGCGATCGTACTGACCTCGCCCGCCCCGATGACGAACGCCAGCTGCAGCACCAGGGTGCTGTCCGGGGGCAGCAGCCGGAAGGGGCCGGTGCTTACCAGCATCCGGTAATCCCGCGGCAGGTCGGGGTTCGGCTCCACCGAACCTTGGGCGAGAAGCTCGTAGCGCTCAAAATCGGTGTTGGGGTCGCCGCCGAGTGCGAAGATCTGCTTGCCGGAGAAATGGGCGAATGTCCGGATACCTACGTCCGCTGGCGCGGACAGACCCAGCGGATCGGTCGTATGTCCCAGGAACATGACGCCGAAGTACCCCGGCGTTTGACCGTCGTCACCGTCGGCGTCGTACGCGTAGGCGACGTCCACCTGGGCCGGGCCCCTGTCGGTGCAGATCACGCCGGCGAATGTCCGGCCGACGAGATCGTCTTCCCAGTAATTGGACTTATCCCGCGGACCGGCGTCGGGGTCCAGGAACATCCCGATATAGACGTCCTCTAGCGTCTCGTCCCCGATGTTCGTGATATGGTATTCGACACCGATGAAATCGTCGAACCGGTCACCGTCCCACTGGTAGCTCTCCTGCCGGACCAGTATGTGTAGCGGGTTGTGTTCCGGGTAAATCTGCCGGCTGACGGGCTCGACGTCGCTGTAGCGGCACGTAAACATCTTGGTCGAGATCGCGCCGAAGTCTTCATCGATTAGCCCGTCCCCATCGTTATCGTAACCGTCCAGCGGGTCTTCGTCGATCAGACCGTCCCCGTCGTCGTCGGCATCCTTTGACGGCAGCCGGTTGCCGCCTTCTACGCCGGCCGATGCGCTGTAGATACTCTCGCGTGGGTCCGGCGACGGTCTGAACTCGTTCTCGAATGCCGCCGTCGAAACCGAGGGGATACCGCTGCGTATTGCGCCGACCCACAAGCCCGCGCTGAAGAGATATTCCACACCGCTTCCCGCCGGCCACTGGGCCGACGGTGCGAACGAGTACGGCTCTGCGGAACCGGGGCGCGATCCCCATTCGCCCCAGTTCAAGAGATGCATTTGAAGCTGGCCGACATTGTGGACGCTCTTGCCATCCAGGACCAGAACCCGGTTGGGGCCTGTCCCGTTTCCCTTACCGCGGGCGGGGACATAGCGGGCGGCCGCGGTGCCGACGAGTAAGACAGCGAGGCACGCACACGCGAGACACGTGGCGGCGCTATTGCGTCGGGATATCATTTATCTTCTCGTCTCATCGTAGCGCTCCCAGCGGCCCGGGGTCTGACCCCGTTCGGCTTGCTCGAGACGCTTGAGCGTGCGGTGGTTCTTCCACTTGATCCTCAGGAAGACGAAGAGAAACAATACCGCAACGACACTGAACAGGGGTCCGGTTTGAAAAAATAGCAGCTTCGACCGGTACTTCCGGTAGAGCTCGCGATCGAAACGCTCGTAATAGAGATACTCGTCTTCCCCCCAAAAACGCTCGAAGGCCGCGGAGAAGTCGCCCCCCTGCACCACGCTATCCAGGAACAGCGGCAGCAGCTCCATCTCGCCGTCGAAGCGCTCGGTGAAGGCCATGTACGCGACCCGGTACGCATCGCGGGCAGGCCCTTCGGCGGCGGGCATCGAACCGACGATCCGCCCCAACGGGGGCGCGCGTTTCGCCCACACCGCTTCCATGAGTCGCCAGTTCTCCAGCAGCGACCACTCGCGCGCCTGCCAGATGGCGAGTCCCTCCAAGAACCAGGTGGGCATCTGCACGTCGCCCACGCGCTGGGCCACCAGCAAGTGGGACAGCTCGTGCGCGACCACTTTTTCTAACCCATTCCACGCGGAGGTAGCGCGCTGCACGTCGACCAGCATAACCTGGCTGTCCATCAGCGCAAACGCAACCCCCCAGGAAGGCAGCCGTATTCCGTGCCGCGCCTGGAATTCCTGCATGTCCGTGATCAAGATGATTCGAAAGGTATCGACCGCAGTGAGACCCAGCTCGGCGCCAATCTCGGCAATGCCATCGCGACATATCAAGGCAACCTTGTCCGCAACCTTGTCATTGCCCGGGAGGTACTCGACGGTGACAGGCAGCTCGTCCAGCTGGATTTTCAGAGGTTCGGCCTGCGAGACCGCAGGCAACAGCAGGTGGAAGCATACACAGAAAAGCGCGATGCAAAAGTACCGGCGCGACCTGAATTCCGGCCGCCCTCTCCGGTTTGTCTTACGGGACTCCATCGATGACTCCACAGCCAACCACAAGGTCGCCGCGGTACAGAACGACGGTCTGACCCGGGCAAATGGCCCGCTGGGGCTCCGCGAACGACACGCGGGCGGTCCGCCCATCAATGCTCACCCCCGCTACCTTCGCCCCGCCGTGCCGGTAGCGGATCTGGGCGGTCAGTCCGCCGGGCTTCTCCCCCACGGACGGATGCACCCATTCGAGCCTGCATGTGAGCGTGTCCTCGAGCAGGTCGTCTACGCCTCCGACCACCAGCACGTTTCGCTCCCTGTCCAGTGCGATCACGTACCGGGGCTCCGGCGCCGATAGCCCGATGTGGCGGCGCTGGCCCACCGTGTACGCGGCCAACCCTTCGTGGCGTCCGACGACGCTGCCATCCATGTTCTCGATTCGACCGGGCGCGAGCTTCACCTCGCTGTACGCGAGAAACGATCTCAAGGTTCTATGCGGCACGAAGCACACTTCCTGGCTGTCCTTCTTGTCCGCAACCGCCATCTCCGCTCCGTGGGCGACTTCCCTGACCGTCGGCTTGTCGTAGTCGCCCAACGGAAACAGGACTCGCTTCAGCGTATCACCGTGTACACCCGAGAGAAAATACGACTGATCCTTCGTGCGGTCGGTCGCGCGCGCAAGAAAACGCCCGCCCGCGGGCGTTTTGAAAATCCGGGCGTAGTGACCGGTGGCCACGTAATCGATGCCAAGCCGGTCGGCGGTATCGAGCAGCGTGCGAAAGCGCACAACGGCGTTGCAGCGCACGCAGGGGTTGGGAGTCCGTCCGTTGCTGTACTCGGCGACGAAGTTGTCGATAACTTCGCGCGTGAAGAATTCCTCTACGTCGGCGACCCGGTGTGGGATGTCCAGCCGGTCGCACTCGCGCCTGGCATCCTGAACGGCTTCGACCGAGCAGCAGCTGCGCTCGGGCACTTCCGCGTCGCCGTAGCAGTAGTTCTTCATCGTGAGTCCCACCACGCGGTAGCCCGCCCGCTTGACGAACAGTGCGGTGACGGCACTGTCGACGCCGCCGCTCATGGCAACGAGCGCGCTGCGTCCGCCGCCGCTCTCCACTGTCATATCAATGAAACGTCCATCCATTGCTTCACTCATTCCAAAAGAAACCCTCTCCCCCAAGCGACGCTCGAGGGAGAGGGGTTTGTCTTGCTCGAGTCTTCGGCTGCTACTTGTTCTTCATAGCGGCCGCGCGTTTGATCAGGTCTTGCTGGCGTTGAATCTGTTTCTTGGCGGATGTGCCCCATTGAGGATCTTTGACGGCCATTCGAAATTTCTCAATGGCTTCGTCGTGGCGGGCGAGTCCCTCGAGCCCTTTCCCCCACGCGTAATACAGAGCCGCCTTCTTACCGCTCTCGCAGGCCTCCAAGCCCTGGCGGGCGATGCTGATGGCCTTGCGGTACTGCTTGGTCTGCTCGTACGAAGTCGCCAGCGGTTGATAGGTGGCGCAGAAATCCGGTTTGAGCGCCGCCGCTTTCTCGAGTTCTGGGATGGCGTCTGCATAGCGCTTCACCTGCATCAGCGACACGCCGAGGTTGAAACGGTAGGACGCCTTTCCCGGTTCGGCGGCCACGAGATCGGCGAACACCACCGCGGACTTGTCGAACTGCCGGGTTTCGATATAGGCCTTGCCGAGCTGCGAACGGAGTTTGGCCGCGTCCTTCTCCGACGCCACCGGAATGGCGCGCTCGTACATCTCGAGCCCCTTCTGGTTTTCCCCGGTCTCGAAGTAGATCTTGGCCATCGAGCCCATGGTCTGCACGTCGTCGCTCTTGAGCTCCAGCGCCTTCGCGTAGTAGGTGAGCGCCTCCGCGTATTTCTTGTAGCCCTGATAGAGGAACCCCATGCGAACGCTGGCGTCGTAGTTCTCCGGTTCCTTGTCGAGGATGCCCTCGTACGTCTTCATCGCGGCCTCGTAGTCCTTGGCCAGGAGCTGGTAGTAACCGAGGTTTGCCAGCAGGCGAGTATCCTCCGGGTAGAGCGCCACCGCGCGCTCGTAGGCGGCGGAGGCCTTGTCGAACTGCTTCAGTTGCTTGTAGCAGGTACCGAGGTCGTGCAGGGCGTCGAAACGCGAGCCGTCCGCCTTCAGGACCTTCTCCAACTCCACCACCGCCTTGTCGTGCTGCCCGGCGGCGATGAACTGCCGCGCCGTCTCGTACATCAGGTCCACTTCGGTGTGCCGCTTGTCGAACCCCCTTGAATCGGTGGTGGTCTTTATGACCTTTGTCTCCTGCGGCTCTGCATTCGCACCCGCGCTTGCCAGCGCGGCACCCAGCAACACGCCGCACACGAGCGCCATCGCTCTAACTGCAGCCGTGACATGCCTGTTCTTCATTGGACTCATTCCCCCGGGGACGAGATATCGTCTTTGTGGGCAACCTATTATGAAACTTAATGTTAGCGTGTGGGGTTGTCAAGGTTCGCTTTCGCTAGCCGGTCTTGCGCCGGCCTGCGGAGCGCTGCAGAACCTATCCAGAGGATACCGGAGGCACCGTGGAATTGCAATAGGCAAGACGCCAGGCAGAGTACCGGGCCGCGCGTGCCGGCGGCTAGAAATCCTCTCTTTTCCGCGTCCAGGCTTCACTGCCGCTGATACCCACGTAGATGCGGAATATCCGGTCCTCCAAACCGTTGTCGCTGATCGATCCAATCTTGCCCGCCTGAAAGGTCAGATCCATCTTGCCCCTGCCGCCGCTGAGGCTGATGCCCGTGCCGAATCCGATCAGGAACTTCTTGATGTCCTGGCCCAGCGGATGGTCGAAGGGCAGTTTCTGGTAGTTGAAGGACAGCCGCAGCGGAAAGCGACGGCCCTTGATCGGCACCCCGCGGCCGTATTCAGCGCCGAACGAGTAGCTCTCTTCGCGGCCCAGCCGGTCCACCGGGAATTCCAGTCCCTCGAAGCCATCGAAATCCCTGAAGGCCGCACTGCCCGCCAACAGAAAAGAACCGGCCGGCTTCCAAGTCACGCCGAAGTTGGTGCCCGAAGGCAGCCGCACCGTCGACGTATAGAACGTGTCGAGAACCTCCTGAGTAAAGCGCTCCTGTATTTCCGTGTCGTAATCGATGGAGCTCTCCCACATCGCCCCGATCATCAAGTTGTCGAAGGGGTACAACACGAGGCCAGCCGCGTAGCCGTTGCCGCTCAGGTCCTCCTTCTTGAGGCCGGCGCCTACCGTGATCGCTCTGTTGTCGAACACGATCTCGAACCGGTCTTCGACGAATCCCTGCTCGAACGAAAACGTGAGCCCGACCGACGCGTAACGCGTGACGTTGAACGATGCGGTAAGCGGCACGGAGAAAAGTCCCCCGGACCTGAAAAAGGTCGTCGTAAAGGGCTCGCCCACGGCGGTGGAGTCCTTCGTGCCTATACTGCCGTCCGGGTCATAGCGACCCCGGAACCCTATCGAAAACGTCAGGTTGGAGGTCAGCGGAAACGCCGCACGGAACGAAGAGAACGTGAACGAGATATCTTGCTCCCTGAAGTCTGTCGAACGCCCTTCGTCGATCGCGAGAAACTGGCTGGTGCCGACCGTGACCCTGGGCAGCCGCGCCAACAGCGCCGGGTTCAGCAGCAGCACGCCCAGCGAATCTTGCAGGAGCTGGGTCGAGCCGCCGAGCGCAATCGAGCGGGCATCCCCGGCCTCGAGTTTCTCCCCGAGAAAATTCAAGCTGAAAAGCGACGTCGCCCATGCTGTGGCGGGCAACGCCATCAGCATCAGCGACAGGAGAAGTATTCGTGGTTTCCGCAACATTCGAACGATTCAATTCCTGATCATGGAAACGTCGGTGCATCAGAGAGGGTGAGACTGAGAAACGGTTTCAACCCCGGCGCGGCGGTGCTGTTGAAGAATTCCGCCTGACGGATCTGGCTGTTTTCGAGCGTAAAGCGCACGACCAGACCGTGGTTGGTGCTCGGGCTCGCGATAAACTCCTCTATGACTTCGCGTACCCGGAATCGAACAACGGTCTTTGGCGTACCATCTATCGTAACAACGGATCCGGCACCCGCGAGTCTCCGGCTGGCAGCGAGCGACGTTTCCGTCGGGGCATAGATCAGGACCGACTGATCACCAACGGTAAACGACCCCGGAAGTACGCTCAGAGTCAGTATCGCGTCGTGCACGATCGAGCGCGTGTCGAACCCGCTCAGGTCGATTGGCAGAAAGAAGCGCCCCCTTACCCCGTCCGATATTCTCAGGTTCGATGACGGGTTGAGCAATGTAACGAAGGTTCCGTCATTCCCTATCTGGTAGCGTGTCTCCGTAGCGTCGTTAAAGACCACTCTGAGAAACGGCTTCCCGGCACCCTGTTCCTTGCTCTTCCACGACAGCTCTTTTGCCGTGGTCGCGTCCATCAGAACTATGGCAATGCCGTTGTGTCCTTCATTGAAGATCCACGTTTCGACCGAGTCCGGCTCCAGCCGGTAGAAGGTGCTCCCGACCGACATCGTGCGGTCTACCGCCCCCGAGTTGCCGGGGTCCGGTATCGCGGTCGCCGCCAGATTGAGGGACGTCAGAGTGTCGCTCAACGTGTTGCTCAGCGAGTCGAGCATCGAAATGAACTGGACGTTGAACGAATCGTTGTCACTCATATCGTCGGGTGAAAGGCTCAAGAACGCGTCGGTGACTTGTTTGGCCTTATCCTCGGCGGTGGCGTTGGAAAAATTGAACCTCAGGAGCATTGCCGTCTCGGTGTCGCCCAAACGCCCGACGGTGATCTTGTTGGCGGCCGACAGCACCGCGCTCGTCACAAAATTAGAATCTCCAAAGGTGATGGTAACGGTGTCCTGAAAGACCGTGCCGGGGTCGCTGCCGATCAGGCCCCCGTCGGCGAAATCCGTTCCCAACGGGCTGTCGGGATCGGACGAGCAACCGGTAACGGCCAGCGTGGCCAACAACACACGAACGCACCAGCGGAGCATCATCAATCGAGCCTTTTCAAGACATCCGGAAATGGGGTCGTTATTCAGTATCACAGGTTCCGAGGGGTAGTCAAGATGATCACAGGGGCATGATCAGGAGCGCCCACAATGGGGCCTATTCGTCCGGCTGGGTCGACACCACCAATCGCCGGGCGCCGGCACCCTTCACGATGTCCATCACCCGGACGACGTCGCCGTGCGACACACGCGAATCGGCCTTGAGCACGACTGCTTTGTCTTCGCTCTGTGCCAGCCGTGCGCCCAGCGCGGCGCCGAGGAGGGCCAGGTCGATCGGCTCATCGTTCAGATACAGCGACCCCTGGGGATCGACATAGATGACCACGGCCTGCTGGCGGACAGGATCCGCGTGGCTCGCCTTGGGCAGTTCGAGCTTGATCGCTGGCGTGCTGAGGAACGTGGTCGATATCATGAAAAAGATCAACAGCAGGAACATGACGTCCATCAGCGAGGTGACGTTCAGAACGAGCGACCGTTTGTGCCTGGTTCTAAGTTGCATCGGAGATGTCCCTGACCTTGCCCGCGCCCGTCGCTTTCATGGCGGTGATCTGTTTGAGAAGCAAGTGTACGACCCCTTCTATCTTGACGACAAAATTCTCCACCCTTGAATCAAGAAAGTTGTAGGCCACGAGAGCCGGAATCCCGATGGACAGGCCGAACGCCGTCGTGATGAGCGCCTCGGCGATTCCGCCCGACAACAATCCGGCTTCCCCGACGCCGGCGATACTAATCACCGAGAACACCTTGATCATCCCGAAAACCGTTCCCAGAAGACCGAGCAGCGGACTCGCCGCCGCCACCGTTTCCAGGGCCACCAGATAACGCTCCAGGCGCTTGACTTCTCTGCGCCCGGTATCTTCCATCGCCTGTCGCACCTCCGCGACTGGCGCCGCGGCCTCCTCGAGACCCGCCCGGATGATGTTCGCCAGCGGCGAATCGTGCCGCTCGCAGGTGCGGATGGCCATCGGAATGTCGGCGGGTGTGCGGACCTGCTCGATGGTATGAATGATCTCGCTCTGCAGGACCTTGGACTGCCGGAGGTTGATCAGCTTCTCGATAAAGACGGCGAGCCCGAGCATCGACAACAGGCCTAGCGGAAACATGATCACGCCGCCTTTGATGAAAATTGCCCACATCCAGACTACTTCCTTTTGAAAAACTCGTCTTCGTCGCCCGGTAGCAGATAATAAAAACCGAAGATCACGTCGAGGTACTCTTCGGGGAAATCACCCGGCAGCCGCCTGAACGGTGCCGCGCCCTGGATGGCGTTGCGGCTCGCCCGGTGAAGCGAATCGTGCCCCCTCGAGTCCATTACCTCGAGCATCTCCATCGTACCATCGGGGTAAATCCTGAAGTTGATACGCGTATATCCATGGATCGCTCCCAGAGCCGTGAAGGCCAGGGGAGGAATCCAGTGCTGTTTGATGCGTTGCTTCAAGTCTAACAAATATGGCGCGAAATCCCAAGCCGTGGTGTTGATGGAAATACCGCCGACCGAGGCTCTTGCCGAGCGGAGGTTCTTGAATTCCGGGTTTTGATCCGGCAGGCTCCTCTCTCGTTGTGGAGAGGACAGTGTGGTGAACTTCGAGCGCTCGAACGCCTCCCCAAGGTCGGTCTGCTCCTCGGGGAGTGGCGGCAGCTCTTGCTTGCCTCCGCCCTCGACCCCCTCCAGCGGTGAGGGAGTGTCCGGTATTGGAATGACCCCCTCGCTCTTGGGAAGGGCACTGTCATCGTCCGCCGCATCGAGGTCGCTTGCCCGCGAACTCACGGTGGAGAGGTACTTGCTCACGGTGCTACTGGGCGTGGGTCTCCCCGGTGGCGAGACCAGCTCGAATTCCAGCGGGACTGTAATCACCGGTCGTTCCGCTGTCTCGAAGAACTCGCTGGGCACGAGATCGTGCACAAAGGGCGCGAGGATCACTATATGGACCAGAGCCGATGCCATCAGCCCCCAGTAAATGGTGCGGTCCCTTTCGACGTATGCTCGTGAGATCATACTGCCTGGCTCCTGCGCTCCAGCCGGCACACCACCGTGCCGGTAAAGAACTCGCGAACGAGCGGTATTCCCGTCATCACTTTCAAAAAGCGGTACTTCGCCGGCTTGAGTTCCGTGAAGGACACGGCGAGTTCGGGAAAGCTTCGCACGATACGAAAAAAGCGGCGAATGCTCATGTGATTCAAGTCCCTATCGAATGAATCCATGATCCGGACCATGTCGCTCTCGATCGCCCGTTTGGATCGGTCCGGGTGCCGGCGCTCGAGAATACGGGCGATAGCGGAGCGCAGATCCCGCCGCCGGAAAACCAGATGGCACCACGGAGTATAAATATAATCATAAAGGTGCGACCCAAGGGGAGAAAAGTGCGGGGTAAAGAAGAGCCAGATGGCACCGCCCTCCCGCGTCACCCGGGCCATTTCCCGGACCGCCGACTCCGGGTCGGCGAAATGCTCCATGGCGTCGTTGGCGATCACAGTATCGAAGATCCCGTCGGGGAGGGGAAGGCGGGCGGCGTCCCCGAGGAAGAGCCCCCAGCGAAAGTCACGGGGCTCGCGACGGATGAACCGCTCGCCGGCCGCAATGTTGTCGAGCGACAAATCGACTCCCAGGATCTCGGCCGCACCGCCTGCGCCATACGCCGCGGTTTTGCCACCGAGCCCGCATCCAATATCCAACACCTTCTTACCCGCGAGGTCGCCCGATGGTTCCAGATACTCGGCAATGAGGTCTTTTCCCCACCGGTACTCCCATTCGCAGTACGCCTCCGCCTGCTTAGACGACGTTTGAATCAGCGGGCCGTCGGCGGTCGCCGATTCGCGGCCTTCGACACCGGGCCGGCGAAAAATTTTGTTGAGGAATACGATGAGCCGCAAGGGTCTCTCTCTACGCGAGGGCGCCGGCGCCCTCTTCGTCGATGCGCACGCCGGACGTCCGGGAAAAGAAATGTATCTTTCCGGTCTCCACCGCTATGGCTGCCGTACCATCGGACTTCGCCGGCACGGCCTCGGCACCCCGGGTGATTATCTTTTGCTCGCCGAGCCGCAGGTGGGTCAGCGTTTCGTGGCCCAGGATCTCGCGCAGGATCACGCGACCCCGCAACAACAACTCGCCCGACAACGCCCCGCTTTCAGCCGGTCGCATGTCTTCGGGCCGCACGCCGAGCGTGAGCGCCTCTTCGCCGGCGCGCTCCAGGGCTGCCGACATCGTCGCGGGCGCCGGAAAGCGCACCCCGCTGTCGAGGAGAACGGATCGGGTTGCGAGGTCGTATGTCGCGTGCATCAGATTCATCGGCGGGCTGCCCAAAAAGGACGCGACGAACGTATCACACGGTTTTCGGTAGCAGTCGGTGGGCGACCCGACCTGGTGGATGCGGCCCGCGCGCAGCACCACGAGCAGCTCGCCGATGGTCATCGCCTCCACCTGGTCGTGTGTCACATAAACGGTCGTCGTACGGAGTCTCTCGTAGAGCTGCTTGATCAAGAACCGCATTTCATCGCGAAGCCGCGCGTCCAGATTGGACAGCGGCTCGTCAAAGAGAAACACGCTGGGCTCGCGGACGACCGCACGACCCAGTGCCACGCGCTGCCGCTGCCCACCAGAGAGCTGCGCCGGGCGGCGTTCGAGCAGATCGTGAATCTCGAGACTCCGCGATACTTCATCCACTCGCGTCCGGATGAGATCCTTTGCCATCTTGCGAATATGCAGACCGAAGGAAAGGTTCTCGCGCACCGTCATATGGGGGTACAGCGCGTAGTTCTGAAACACCATCGCCACGTCGCGCGTGCGGGGGTCGGTGGTGTCGAGGCGGCGTTCCCCGAGCATGATCGAGCCCGAGGTCGGGCGCTCGAGACCGGCGATGAGCCGCAGCAGCGTGGTCTTGCCGCAACCGGAAGGGCCGACAAGTACGACGAGCCGCGGGGAGGGAATATCCAGAGAAAACTCCTCCAGCGCAACGACACCGTTGTCAAAAACTTTCCGGACCTTGTCGAAACGGATATCTGCCATGGCGTTGCGTCAACGGCGCCGTCCGCACCGCTCCCCCTTCAGGCGCTCCAGGTGTGAGAATTCGCTTCAAAACCGGGCGCACATCGGCTAAGGTACTTGCTTCAAACAGGTACGTTAGCAAAAGCCCTTTGCGATAACCAATTAAAAATGTGGAGACGCGGGCCGATGGCGGCGTATCCTCCGTCGACTGGAGCTCAGGGCGGCAGTCGCCGAGCTCGATCGCGGGCCCGTGTTCCCCAGGGAGTCCGTTACATGCTGACGTATGAGTACGAATGCAGCAAGTGCAGCCATCACTTTGAATTAGACCAGAAAATCACGGATCCTCCGCGAAAGCGGTGCCCCAAGTGCCGGGGCAAGGTGGTGCGCCTCATCTCCGGCGGAGGTGGCATTATTCTCAAGGGAACCGGATTCTACGTCACGGATTATCGCAGCGACGCATACAAGAAAAGCGCCGCCGCCGACAAGCCCAAGACTGCCGACAGCGGCACTGGTAAGAACAAGAAGAAGAAGAAGGACTCGTGACGCGCTAGGCCACGACCTGCTTGATCGACCGCTCGATGATGTCGATACCCTCATCGGCCTCGGCCGTCGTCAGGTTGAGCGGCGGCCGGAAGCGAATACTTCGCGGGCCGCACCCCACGATTATGAGACCGTTCTTCTGCGCTTGCTCGCGGAAGGCATCCCGCTTGTCCGGCGGCAGATCGAACGCCGCCATGAGACCTCGCCCGCGCATGTTCGTGACCAGGTCGGGATAGCGTTCCGCGACTTTCTTCATCGACGCGACGAGGTATTCTCCCAGTTTGTGCGCGTTCTCGACCAGGTTTTCCTCGGCGATAATCTCCAGGTAGCGAGTCGCCCGCACCATATCGACGAGGTTACCTCCCCAGGTGGAATTGATACGGCTCGAAACCTTGAAAACGCTTTCCACCTCATCGAATTTCTTCGACGCCATCACGCCACACACCTGGAGTTTCTTGCCGAATGCGATGGCATCCGGTTCGATTCCCATGTGTTCGTGCGCCCAGAACTTTCCGGTGAAACCGACACCGGTTTGCACTTCGTCACAGATAAAGATAATGTCGTGTTCCTCGGTGATTTCTCGTAAAAAACTGAAGAACTCGGCGCGGTAGTGGTTGTCGCCACCTTCGCCCTGAATCGGTTCGATAATGAGGGCCGCGATATCGTCCCCGTGGCGGCGGATCGCTTCCTTGATCTCTTCCTTGGCCTTGTTCTCCAACTCGACCACCTCGTCCATGTGGTTTTCCAGCGGAAAAGTGATCGCCGGGTTCGTGATGCGAGGCCAATCGAACTTGGGAAAATAATCCGTCTTCACCGGGTCGGTGTTGGTCAGTGACAAGGTGTAGCCGCTGCGTCCGTGAAACGAATCGCGAAAATGAATCACTTTCGTGCCCGTTTCCTTGGCTGCGCCCTTGGCAAAGTTCTTGCGCACTTTGTAGTCAAAGGCCGCCTTGAGAGCGTTCTCGACTCCGAGCGCGCCGCCGCTCACCAGGAACATGTGCGGCAGGTATTCCGGGATCGCGTACTTGTCGCACGCGTCGACGAAGTCCGCCATGTACGTCGTATAAAAATCCGAGTTCGACGGTTTGTTGACCGCCACCCGTCCTAGCCTCCGCACAAAATCTTCCTCCGACACCCGCGGGTGATTGAAGCCGATCGGCACCGAGGCGAAAAACATAAAGAAATCCAGATAGGTCCGGCCGGACCGCGCGTCCACCAGCCGGCAGCCCTGACTCTTCTCCAGATCGATAACCATCGGGAAACCATCGACGAGCATATGACGCGCGATGGTCTCGATCGAGTTTTCGACCGGCGACCCGATTCCGTCGACAGCCTCTTCCATGAAATCTCCTTCTCTTCGAAGCACCTGAACCAAGGGTTAACCCAAGCATTTTATGGAACTTATTTCATTCATGTCAAGCTGGTTCAAAGGCCCTCCTTCCCGGTAGCTCGGGGCGTAACGAACCGGCCCGCTATCATGGTCCGCAGGACCTGGACGCTCTCAACATCCGCTTCGAGCGGGTTCTTGTCAAGCACCACGAGGTCGGCCCGCTGGCCCGCCTCGAGAACCCCCGCGCGGCGCTGGTGGGCACCTACCGTATACGGTATTCGCGTGTACCGGTCGATCGCCTCCCCGGGCGTGAGACGTTCGCGCTCGATCGGATGGTGCGTGGCTCCTCGAAGTCCGTAGAGTGGCCCGGGCGGCATGCCGTCTGAGCCGAACACAAAGTTCACACCCGCCTCGAGCAGCGTCCGAAAGGGGTTCATCCGCGCGTGGCGGCCAGCACCGAGCCGCCTCACGTACAGCCCCCCGGGCCCGCCCCACTTGCGAACGAAGTTCGGCTGCAGAGACAGGAATACCGGCGCTTCCTTAAGGGCGTCGAGTTGCCGCGTGCCGACCACTTCACAGTGCTCCAATCTGAAATGGGTCGCCGTCCGTGGCAAGCCGGATAGCGCGTCCATCGCCTGGTCGATCGCGCGGTCGCCAATGGCGTGCATGGCACACATGAAGTCGTTGTCGTAACACTGCCGCAGGGTGTCGCGGAGCCCGTCGCTGTCGATGAGCAGCACGCCGCTGTCACCGCTCGCCTCATACGGCCGGTTGAGCGCGGCCGTTTGTCCCCCGAGCGATCCGTCGAGAAAACATTTGATACCGACCAGACGAAGGTCTTCAATGCCCTTTTCCTCAACCACTTTCCGGAACCGTAGAAAATCCCGCGGCTCGGTCACCAACAGCATGTCGATGCGAAGCGGCGCTCGCGAAGCCGCGATGCCCTTGAGATAGGCGTCGAGCTTGTCCGTTCCGACGATGTCATGGATCGCCGTGATGCCGAGCGCATGCAGCTCGCGGATGGCGTCTTCGAACCCCGCGGCAAGCCTGCCCGCGTCCGGCGCGCACAGGCGTCCGGCTTCCCAAAGGGCGTGCTCTCGCAGCAACCCACTCGCGCTGTCGACCAGCCGCGCATCCAGCCCCGCCGCAAGCTCGCCGAGACGGCTCAACAAGACCGTATTTGCCACGCCCACGTGACCGCAGATGCGTCGGGCGAGCACCGGTCGCTTGGCATCGACCGCATCGAGCGCCTCCCTCGTGGGATACGCGGCGTCTTCCCACTCGCTTTCATCCCACTCGACGCCCATGACGTGGGGAGCATCGACACCCCTCGACCACGCGGCCAGCCGGTCGCGCACGTCCCCCGCGGATATGGCCCCGGCTAGGTCGCAACGCAGCGATTTCAATGCCATGGAGGTGAGGTGCAGGTGGGTATCGACGAAACCGGGCAGGACGTAGCCACCCTCGAGATCCATCGCGCTGCTGGACGTGGCATCCGCCCCCTGCGAATCGACGGCTGACGCGGGATCTGTGGATCTCTTACCACCCGGTGACGCTGCATCCCCGGGCGCCGCGGGATCATCCGGGACTACCGCCTCGATCCGGCCCCCGGAAATGAGTAGCGTTCCCCTACGGAAAACACCGGAGGCCGAATAGACGTGGGCGTTCTTCAGGAGGATTTTCGGCACGACAAGGAAAGAGGCTCTGTGCGAGAGCCTCATACTCCATTCCTCGGTTAATGCTGTTCACAATCGGCTTGCTCTAAGCACTCCAGAATTAATGCTCTCACAAGCCGAGACCGGAAATCAATCGATATGATTCCCGACTGGAGGGAAACGATGCGTGCCAACGAGGTTGCTGTCCTCGTCGAAGACGTACTCCACGCCGAGGCTGTGATACCTCCAGCGCTCACTGCGTCTGCCCGCGACGTTGAATCCCAAACGGTGCGGCGTGTAGCCGTGCTCGTTGTAGATTCTCAGTTTGTCGCCCGTGAGATTCTCCGCCAGTGAGAACCGGCGGGCGTACTTTCTGCCCTTCTTGCCCCGGACGGTGTATGGCCGTCCGCGGTAGTGGCGCCCGTAGCGCTCCAGGCGGTCGCTCTGGTAACGAACTCTCCCGTCTCGGTCGAGACGGTCGGCGTGGGCGTTGGTGCCGGCCAGGACAAACAGTCCCAGGCCTATTAGGATGGCGCTTCTCATGGCCATAGCTCCTTGGTGCTTTCTCATAGGTGTGGCCGATTGAGTGTTGTATCCCATTGTACCACAAAGGGCGCCCGTATGGCAAGAACGGGATCTTTGGGGTGTGAGATTCTGCAGGATTCCGCAGAATTGCGCGCTGTGGATGAATGGCCGGTGTACCCATCACGGCCAACCCAGGGGTGCGGATGGCTCAGTTGAGTAGAACCATCTTGCGGGTCCGGACAAACCCCGGTGTGACGAGTTTGTAGAAATAGACCCCACTCGAGACCGCCGTGCCCGCCTCGTTCCGGCCATCCCACGTCACCGCGAAACCATCCGCCCGCGGCGCCTGCACGTCGTTCACCAGTATGCGTACCAGCTGCCCCGCCACGTTGTACACGCGGAGGTTCACCCGCCCATTGTCTTTGATCGAATAACGAATCGTCGTCGTCGGATTGAACGGGTTCGGGTAATTCTGGGCGAGGTGGTTCATAGGCGCCGGTGTATCGGGGCCTCCCGTCGGCACGAGTACAACGTTGTCGAGCCACATGAGAATGTCCCGCAGGTGTTCCACGCGGTCCAACAGGACTGGCGGCCGGGTGCGGTCGTCACGGATCTTGTGATAGCTAAAACCCGACAGCACGACCCGCGCCGTATCCCCCACTGCGTTCTGCGTCACCTGCGTCAGCACCGCCCCGTGGGCCGGATTATTCGAATAGCTCATCGCCAAAGTTGCCGTTCCCACCGGTACCAGCACATCGAAGTCGTTGATCACCGGACAGCCACCGAGCGCGATGAGGCTGTCGGGGCCGCCGGGGTGGTCGAAGGGCGAGCCCGAGGCGCCCACCACGACCGGCGCCAGCGGTTCACCGACCGCCGAATGGCTGGCATCCACCAGGCTGAAGCCCATGTAGGTGCTCCTCATCGCAACCGCGCTCGCACCGGTGAGTGAAAACCAGTCCGAAGCAACACCATTGCCCGAGATGTAGAGTCCCGGCCGGTTGGGGCTCTGGTCGAGGAACGCAAAGAGCATCCCCAGATCGTCCGCTTTGTCCGGATTCCCGGTACCGTCGCCGAGCGTCCCCGCGCTGAGCGACCCCGAGTTCCAAATGATCTTTTTGTAGCAAGCTGCAAGCTGCTGCGCCACATCCACCACGCGCGAGCCGGGCCCGTTACCCAGAAGCGAAGTCGGCGCCAGCACGTCGTAGCGATCCGGCGTGACACCGAGCATCTCGAAGGCCGTCTCGAAAAAAAGCTGCGCGCCGTGATTATCGAAGTCATCGATGTAGAGAATGTCGGTGGCGCCGCCGAGGGCGTTCGCCGGCAGGCAGGTGACCTCCATCGGCGCGACGAGTACTTGCGCTTCATCGGTGGTGCCGGTCAGAAGACTCCAGTAGGTAACGTTGGCGTTCTTGTCCCGCGCGGAGAAGTAATAAACAATCGTGTCGCCGGGTGTGAAGAGGTTGTCGTTGAGGTCTACCCAGTACCGGTCGGGAACGATGTTCCCCGCACCACTAACGATGCTGTCGAACCGTAGCACCGTCCATCCGCCGCCGGTGGCGACGACCGGCCACAGGGCGAGATCCCCGGAAATGGCGGCGCCGGACTTCAACGGTGACACGTCCTTGACATGGCAGTACACGGCGGGGCCGCTGGCGGGATCACCGCTTAGGTGGTAATCCAGACCCACGACCGGTGCCGTCACCGTCGCCGCCGCCCGGTCGCCGGGGACGACCTTGGGGTCCCCGGTCACGGCAACGTCCAGGGCCACGTCGATGCGTACCGTCCCCGTCTTGGTGCCGTCCGCCGCGAAGTTGTCCTGGA
>JAZGDW010000185.1:0-4195 GCA_036478295.1 Candidatus Krumholzibacteriia bacterium | reverse complement strand
AGTGTGCTGCTCTATCTCCCGCACATTCAACATGGTGAGAGATCTCATGTCCGGCCACTCGGTCGGATTATACAGCATCTCGCCGCCATCTAATCGGATAAACGGTGCAAAGCGGCCGGTTCAAAACCGGCCGCTGACACGCAGAATGAGGTTAGATCCCTCGCCCCAAGAGCGACAGCGAGGTCCGGAATCTCGGGCTCATGGTATAGCAAAAACACCCCGAAAAGGCCCGAAAGTATACCAAAAACTATACCATGGTATAGCAGGTTTCGGTCGCCCGTCAGCGATGTAAGGTGTTGTTTTTAGGAGAGATGTCGTGAAGTGCCCTCGCCCTCACCCTCGAAAAGGGCGAAAAACTATACCAAATCGTGATTTCCCCCCTGGCGGTACGATTTGGTATAGCAAAACTACATCGGAAAATCGGCATTATGCGAACAACGTTGGAGCTAGAGATCGGGTACCAATTTTTCTCCGCGAGAACGGGAGACGCAGGTCTTTTAGTCTCAAGGCGCAATGCGGTGGAGCTCCTGCCTGATTTCATTAATAGCCGGTCGTAGTGCGTCCTTGTTGTACTCCAGTGCCAAACGTGTCGCGTGGTACCTGCCGCCTTGATAGTAACGAAACCCGAAGGAGGCGCCCACGATTGTCATGCCGATCCGCCCGTCGCGAATCGAATTGACGACCAGCAGGACGAACGCCGCGTTCAATGTCAGCGACAGAACCCCGTCGCCGACATTGGCGGTGTAAAATTGCCCAGCGCCCGGGAGAAACGTTGATAGGCGACGCGCCATTTTCGGGGATTTCTGCTTTGAATGATCGAGCGTTGTGAACAAGGAGTCCAGGCGATCGCCGAGCGCCGACTGTATCTCTGAGCAGGACAACAATGTCTCACGTGCGTCCCGCCAGCGGTGTGCCTCGAGCTGAAGGTCGGCCGCGCGAACAACGGCAGCTTCGCGAACGCTGGAATACTTGGAGAACAAGGACAAACGGTTGAACTCGAGCTCGGCGCTGTCCCGATGGCCCATGTCCGCCGACAGGCTGGCCGCATCAAAACGCCGATCGTCGCGAATGCTGTCTGAGCTGGCAATCGACACCGCCTTACGCGTCCAGTCGAGCGCGCCGTGCAGGTTTCCCTCGTATTCGTAGCAAAGCGCGATTCGCTCAAAACAGTGGTCCCTGGTGCTGGTGCGCGGCGAGGTAAAAAGGTGACGCTTATACTCTGTGATAGCAGCGTTCCACATTTTGAAACTAAAGAACCGGTCGGCTGACTCCACTGACCGATCCGGTTCCCCCGACACTGACATGCTGGGGAGAAACGCGATTGTCGCAAGACATACGCCTATTTTTCGAGCAATCATAGTCTGAAGCTGATCGTGATTCCGAGCGCTGTGGCCCGATTGTAAACGTCTTCTTCCGCGGCCCGGTTCTGGTTCCTCGCGGCAACCGCAGAGCCATAAATGTTTCCCGCGTAGAAACCAGCGGCGAGAGCACCAAAAATCCAACCTTGCGCTGAGCCGCTGCCTCCATCGGCAAACCCTTCCACGGCGAGCAACACCGTTGCGGCAACGATGGTGAAAGAGAAAATGCCATCCTTGGTACGGCCCACCCCGATCTTGCCGCTGCCCGGTATCACCACGGACAAGAGCGCGGCTTTTGTGGGGCTTTTGTAAACCAGGTGCTCGCCTTCGTCCGCGATCGCAAGTAGTTCACTCACGTCGGTCGAAGACACGGCGGCACTCCACGGTTTCGTCTGCTCCAGGATTTGTTTCGCACTCGTCCAGTCTTTCTTGAGCATGTATGTAATGCCAAGCGTCATGCGAACAGCGTCGGGCGCACACGGCACTTCATCCGCGACAGCGCTCGCTGTTAGTACGTCGACGGCCTCATCGAAGCGACCCTGCTCGCAATCCGTGAAGGCCAGCTGTCTGAGTGCCGAACATCCCAGGCCCGTTGCTCGCTGACGATGGGCCACTGCCCGAAAGTGCCGCGCGGCCCTCTCCGTGTTACCTGCCCGGCGTAGACACTTACCCAGAACCAACCGGATGCTGTCTCGCGCCATTTCGCTGCCGCTGGTCGTGAACAAGTAGCGTTCATACTCCGCCGCGGCCCTGTAGTAGTCACCCCGGCTGGACAGGTAGTCGGCGAAGCGCCGTATGTTATCCGGACCCAAAGCGGGTGTCGCCGCGGGCGGGTAGTCGTTTCCCAAGGAGCGGGGAGCCGATGACGCCGGACGCGGATGTGGCAACGATCTGTCGCCCTGCCAAAGCGTGTTTCGCCAAACCGGGTCAAATAGAAGACCGGTCGATGCGTCGAAGTCATAGCTGTGCGGCGAGAGCCCGTTGCATCGCTGCAGCCTGTCTGCCGTCATCAGGAAACCTTCCAGCCCGTAGCGCGCGACGGACTGCTGTCCAAAACGCGAGCAGCTTGGCTGGAAATTGCACCCCGGCGCATCTTGAGAGGATATGAGAATCTGATAGAGCCGAAGACCACCCACGACGGCTCGGCGAACCTCGTCGAGCTCTGGCTGCGTATTGGAATCCAACGAATCGGAATGCCCGCCATCGCTCCACGCGGTTCCGGAAACGACCGCCAAAACGGCTCCAATAAAAATGATTGCGCCAATCCTGCGCATCTATTCCCTACCGAGATTCTCGACCGTTACATCCGACGGTATCCGAAGCGTCTTGACGGAGTCAATCAGCACGCCATCGAAGACGAGTCCTGAAAACTCGACTCGTTCGAACGTAGGGTCTTCGCCATACCGGTTGATCTCAATGATCATTGGAAACTCGCGCGAACCTTTCTTTTCATAGTTCGTGCACCATATTTCCAGTAAAAGCTCGTCGTTCTTGCCATAAAATGCGACGCTGATCAACTGGTCGTCGTGATGAACCGTTTGCGCGCGCAGCAGACTTGCTGACAGGGGCGTTTTTGCTACCCAGTCGGTCACCAGTGAGTCGCCCACGGCACCGCTGCCGGTAATCCGATAGCCCAGCTCACCCAAGCCGGTTTCGGCGCCGGAAATGCTCACGAACGTCTGGAAGAAAGGAAGCGTGAGGGGATTCACACTGGGCATACGGAGTGCCCGCTTCTTGTCTGGGTAATAAACGGTGATGTGTTGGCTGGACACCCATACCCATTGGGCGATCGGGACGCGTGAATGAATGAAAGTGACGCCGTCATCTCGGTGGTATATTGTTCCAACCACCGTGTCGAGGCTGGCTCGTGTTTGGCTGACCTTGAGAAAATCGACGACGACGCCAGGTTCGGCGCCACCCGAGCGCCCGACCCCAAACGAAGCCAGCGATAGAGTCGCACAAACGATGGCAAAACGGCTGGCGGCCACAATTCGTTGTAGTATGGTTATTCTTCGCTGGTGGCTGCGATGATTATGATTGCTACCGTTGCTCCAATCGCCCAACCCGTGCACGCCTTCCTTTTGTTCTTGCTCAAACTTTCGGTCCGGTAAGTCTCGTTATAACATATGACGTACTCGTCTGACTTGCCCAGAATCGCTTCTGCCGGTGGCGTGGGTTTTGAAATAGCCGCCGCCACAAAACCGATGACGCCGCACAAGAAGCCGAAAACGAAGTATCCACCGCTCCCCTTGGCAGCCGCCGCGGCATCCTTCTTGGCCTGCACGCATTCCGACAAGTCCGGGGCTGTCGGTGTGTCTGCTTGGGTTTCTTGCGCCGCTATTGACGGCGACAGGACTGTTATCACGAAAACCATCATTACGATTGCGCACAGCAGCCTCCAATGCGCAGACGTCCGAAAACAAATCACGACGATGCCCCCCTTCGCGGTACTGTGAGTCTACGATTACGGCTAAGCATGGTAGGGCGTACACCCCGGGACTCAATAGGTGTTTGTACCACATTCGCGAGCGGCTGTCCAGGGAATACTTCATCATTGACGAGTATCCTACAAAGTGTAAACAAAAGTTGACACCTGTTCGGTGTCAAACTTTCTTTACACTTGGTCGCGCGTGTGGAAGTTATCCGCTAGTCGCTGAACACGATACGAGAGGAGTAGTCGTCGAGCGGAACTGTCAACAAAACTTGACACTGAAGAACGTGGTCAACTCGCGGAACAGTTTTGCATCGCGGGCGCGGGTATCCCTTGAAAATTCTCACTGCCCCTGAGAGCTTGTGGTTGACATGATTCTGTGCCTTCGTTAGGTTGTGGAGAGAGG
>JAZGDW010000184.1:0-2701 GCA_036478295.1 Candidatus Krumholzibacteriia bacterium | reverse complement strand
CCAGGAAGCCGAGGAGAGGACGGCCCGGGAGTTGGCCCCGATAGACCTCACCGGCTACTGGGTGTCCGTGGTGACCGAGGACTGGCGCTGGCGCATGGTCGTTCCGCCCCAAGGGGACTACGCGAGTATTCCTCTCAACGATGAAGGCGAGGCGATGGCCGATACGTGGGACCCCGAGCAGGCAACCGATACTTGCGAAGCATACGGGGCCGCAGGCATCATGCGCATGCCGTTGCGGCTGCAGATCTCTTGGGAAGGCGACGATGCGCTGCGAATCGATACCGACCACGGCCTGCAGACTCGACGGCTTGAATTCGCCGGCTCGGGCTGGCAAGGGGGAGAGCCACAATGGCAGGGTGACTCCGTCGCGACGTGGGAGGGGAGCCTTAGAGGGCGCCGGCAGGGCGGTGCGGGCGGTGGCCCATCCGACGCGCAAGGCCCAGGAGCCGGTATGGGGCCGGGTCGCGGGGGGCGGACTGTGCAGTTATCGCATCTGAAGGTCGTCACGACGAACATGAGGCCGGGCTATTTGCGCACCAACGGCGTGCCCTACAGTGGTGATACCGTGCTCACCGAGTTTTTCGATCGGCACTCGGCCTACGGCGAGGAATGGATTACCGTAACGACAATCGTGAATGATCCGGCGTATCTCACCGAGGAATTCATCACGAGCTCGAGCTTCAAGCAACTTGCCGATGGCTCCAGCTGGAACCCCAGGCCGTGCGATGCGGGCTGAGCCGGTCGCGCAGGGCATGGCATGGGCTAAACACGATGAAGCCGTTTACGCGTATCACGGATAGGTAACTAAGGAATAATAGATGAGTGAGTATCAGACCGTTTTCGGGTCCCTTGACGATTTCACGAAAGGGGACCTCGAGATCATCAACGACAACCCGAAATACTATACGTTCTCGAATATATTCGACGTAGCGGCGAATTCCGCGCCCTACGAGAAAGTCGTCGTGGGGAAGAATCTCGAGTACGTGATCGAGGCGCTCCGCACGGAAGGGACATCCGACTGGTATGCCGCCGCCCACGACGAGTTCGCGCTCATCATGGACGGTGAGGTCGAAGTCGATCTAGTGAAGCTGGATGATCCCGACAGCGTCGTGGCGCCCGATACCGAGGGCTCCGTCAAGATTGACGGAGAGCCGGCAGGTCCGAAGATGGGTTGGGTAAAGTGTAGTCGTGGCCACCAGGTCCTGCTACCTAAAGGCGCCGCGTATCGTTTCCGCGCCGACAAGCCTGGTGTACTCATGCTGCAGACGACCTACGGCGAACTGTCCGTCGAGAAGTGGGGCGATATCTGCTACACATAAGGATTAAGTGATGCCGCCGGGCGTATGACCCGATAGGCGACGAGGAGATAGAATGATGGCCGCTCAAATAGAAGTGAATGCATCACCCCCGAGCAACGAGACGGGTTATCGCAGCTTCAAGCTTGGCGAGTTCGGGTTTAGTCGAGACGAGTATTTTGCTCGCATAAGTTGGACTGCAAACGGTCAGAGGATGACCCACATCATATCGGCGGATGCGTTCCTGCGCACGATGATGCGTGATGTCGCATGGGGGTTCTTCTACGGCCAGGTCAACTTCGATGCCGTGTTCGGTACGACCAATCTTTATGGCCAAGTCGAAGTCTACGCGGGCCGGTCAAATCCTGCCTATCGCGATCAGGGGCTGGACTATTCCGAGATCTTCGACACGCCGGAGATCATGGCGACGTTCAAGGCCATCCTGGACGATTGGACCAACGAAGGCTTCGATCCGTTCGCGGCGCCTGCCGAGACGGGGCGAGCGTGGCTTGGAAAGAAGAACGGGCACAACCGGGCGGCGATAGAACGCCAGCGAGCGGTGTGCGACCGGATGCCCGGCCTACCGGGGGATGCGCCACTGCGTTCGGATGAGAACGGTTTCCCGGTCAATCGAGCGTTCCTTGACGTCTCTCAGGATGAGCCGGAGGTTCATGCCGAACCCGGTTTCGAAGATGAGGTCAGTGCCTTTAGCCTGTTCGCCTATCTCTCGCGGTCGGACGTGACTTGGAATCCCTCGGTGAGTTCGGTGTGCAAGGCAAGCCTTTGCTGCCCGACGACCGAGGAATATATCCTCCCCGTCAAACACGGTAATGACCGGGTCGAATGGTTCATCCAGCTCTCCGACCAGATCGAATGGGAAGTCGAAGATAAGGACACCGGGAAGCCGCGAGCCAAAGTAATTATGAAGGCGGGTGATGTGGCATCGATGCCGGCTGACATTCGGCATCAGGGGTTCTCCAAGAAGCGTGCGATGCTTTTAGTGTGGGAGAATGCAACGGTGGGCTTGCCGGACCGCTACACGAGCGGGGAACTCAAACCTTATCCCATCGAATTCTAAAGGTCCGACCAATATGAAAAAAAATAAGGTAGCGGTATGACAAGCTCAGCGCACGTTGTCAAAGCTGGCATGGGTGAAGCGCGCGTATGCCTTCAGACCAAGCTGTTTATCGACGGAGAGTTCACCGACTCGGATTCCGGCGATAAGGTCGAGGTTCTCAATCCTCATGACGGTTCCAAGCTCGCGGATGTTGCGCGAGGTGGACCGGCCGACATCGACAAGGCCGTAGCGGCCGCCCGCCGGGCGTTTCCCGCGTGGCGAGCGCTGCAGGCGGCCGCACGGGGAAAGCTGTTGTTGGATCTGGCGGACGCGATCGAAGCCAACTCCG
>JAZGDW010000183.1:0-15456 GCA_036478295.1 Candidatus Krumholzibacteriia bacterium | reverse complement strand
TCAACCGTGCCACCGATTTCGACGGTACGGATGATACGTTCGACCAGGCGCTGAGGGATTGGGACATGAATGGCTCGGGTATCGGTTTTCGTGTCAACCATCAGTTTCCCAGACTGGCCTCGATTTGGGGAACGCTCGGACTGGCGCAGGTGACGGTGAGAGACGAACGCGTTGTCGATCCGAACCTCGACCTGAACTCGCGGGGTTTTGACGATGACATGTTCCTCTCCATGGGCGCTCGCGTCGGTGACGCGTTTCCCAGCAACCCGGACGTCTTCTGGTCGGTGGGTTTCGCCTTCAACTTGTTTTCGTCGGATTTCAACGAAGACATCAACACGACGTGGGATTACAATGAGACCTCGTTCGCCTTCGACGGCGCCATCGGGTATACGATCCAGGATGTGGGATTCTACGGCGGCGTTCGAATGGTTTCCTACCAGGCGGACCTGGAGGAAACGGACCAGACCCGGACTCCCGGACAGCAGACGCGACTCATCGAGCTGGATCGGGACGGCCAGGTCGACGTTACGTTCGGCGCGCGCACGAGCACGATGCCGGTTATGGGTTTCGTCGAAATCGGTCTGATCGGTAGCTTTAGCGCCACCACCGGTTTTTCGTTCCACTTCTAAGACGGCGCGGCGAAGCGCGCCGCAAACGCCTCGAAGCACCCGGGGCTCCCGTGCAGCGGGAGCCCCTTTGCCGTGCCCTGCTGCGGCGGCCTTCAACCGGTCGCCCGCGGGAATATCCGCCACCCGCAGAGCCAAAGGAACCGGTTCTTGCATCCTCCGGACCGCCAACCTGGGGCGTGCGACGACACCCCCAGCGATATCTTCGCGACCGCATTGACCACCACTCGGGGAGTCTACCAGCCATGGCCGCACTCAAATGGACAGGACAAGAATTCAAAGTCGTTAAACAACTTATGACTCAGGACCTGTTCAAGGAATGGATTGCCCGCGATGGGCAGACCGTGCTGGAAGACGTCCTGCGCCGGACCCCCGGCAGATGGTTTTTTGGAAAATACAGGGCAAAACGCAAGCTTTTCGAGGACGCCCGGGGCGCCCTCAAACCCGGCGGGCGTTTTGCGACCACGCTGAAGAAGAAGCTGGATGACCTGCCCGATGTCATCCGCAAGTGCGGCATCGGTATCAAGAAGCAAGGGCACCGGGATCTTTTCTCGATCGACACGACCATGGCGCTGGTCGCCATTCCCCGGGGCATCGCGAAAAACGAGTTCGCCCTTTATCTGATCGACAAACTCGCGGCGGCACCGAGACTCATCCACCTGCGAGGCCTTGCCAGGCGCATTCTAAGCGAGGCCGCCAAAGAGGGCGAACGGCTCTTCTACGAGAAGATCAAAAAGGGCGCCCAGTTCGTGCATTCGAAAGAGAAAGCGGTGGTACTCGGTGTGGAACCCGAATTCAGCTGGCGGCTCAACGGTATCGACGGGCACTACTACTGCGGCTACTCCACGAAGAATGGAAAAGACCTCACCCAGAAAAAAGAGCTCAAGCAGTTCAAATCGGAAATCGAAGAGATACTCGCCGGACAACGCGTCCATCTCAACCAGCTGGGCAAGGCAGAAGTCGTCGCGATAGCGAACGCCTTCCGCGAAAAATAGCTCGCCGCCGTGCGCGCCCACTATCCGAACCAGTTACATCTACTAGATCTCAGTTGTTCGGATCTTGATCTCGCTAGTGAGAGTCCGGTGTACCGGGCACATGGCGGCTACCTCTATAAGCTGCTTTCTCTGGGTCTCATCGAGGTCCCCCTCCAACCGGATTTCACTACTTATCTCGTCGAGCATCCCCTCTTTCGTTTCACAGTCCTCGCAATCCTTCGCGTGAATCCGTGCATGCCGAAGCCGCACCTCAACGCTCTCCAGCGGCAATCCTTTCCTCTCCGCATACAAGCGAAGTGTCATGGACGTTCAGGTTCCAAGCGCGGCGAGCAAGTATTCGTAGGGCCCTGGTCCGCGTTCGGAGCCCCCATAGGATTCCGGCTCGTCAGCAAAGAGTTTGTGTATTCCAGCCTCAACTTCCTGGGTAAACCGCTGCCCTGCCACGCTTCGGACAACTACGGTCGAAGCCATGTCTACCTCCTTCCTCTACGCCCTCTCTAAAACGAATGCGCCGGCCATTCCACCGGCCGCACAAATACTCACCAGGCCCCTTCTAATATCGCGGCGCGCCATCTCGTACGCCAGCGTGGTAAGAATGCGGCCACCGGTGGCTGACCAGGGATGGCCGATAGCGAGGGAGCTGCCGTTAAGGTTCACCCGGTCCCAGTCGACAGCGCCAGTGGGCTCACCTTTCCAACCCTGGTCCCAGGCCTTGGCGTTGGCCAGGACCTGGGCTGCGAAAGCCTCGTGGATTTCGATGAGGTCGAATTGCGCGAGCGCAAGGCCAGTGTGCTCTAGCAGGCGTGGCACGGCGATAGACGGTGCCATTAACAATCCTTCCGCGGGATCGATCGCCGCGTACTGCATGGCGCGAATGAATGCCAGTGGCTGCCGGTTCCCGGCGAGAGCCTTTTCCTCACTCATGAGACATACCGCAGAGGCGCCGTCCGTTATCGGTGACGAATTGCCGGCGGTGAGCATGCCGTTTTCTTCGAAAACCGGTCGTAGGGCGGCAAGAGCGGCGAGCGAGGTGTCATTGCGCGGCCCGGTGTCATGTTGGATTCCTTCCAGCGGAAAGATCTCATCGGCGAGTTTGTCACGGGCGGCAACGGCGTTCCGGTGACTGGCCAGAGCGATTTCGTCCTGTCGCTCGCGCGGGATGTCCCATTCCCTGCGCGTGATCTCGGTGTGTTCGCCCATAGAGAGCCCTGTCGATGGCTCTCTGAAGGTGTCCGGATTCGCGCCCGAGAGCCAATCGACCCCGCCGGCGATCCCGGCATCGATACGACCGAGGGCGATCGCCTCGGCAACGGCGGTCACTGTGCGGAGCCCGGTAATGCAGTAGGACGAGATCGTCTGCGCCTCGATACTGCTGGGCAGTCCGGTCTCGAGGACGATCTCACGGGCAAGGTTTGGTTTGCCGGGCTCGGGTATCACCGCACCGTAGACAATAGTGTCAACCGTGGATGGGTCGATGTCGTGCCGCTCGATCAAACCCATGACCGCGTGTTTCGCGAGGCCCAGCGGACCGACGTCTTTGAAGGCCTTGCCGGATCTTACAAAGGGAGTTCGGCCTCCCGCCACGATTGCCACCCGACGATTATCGATCGTATACCTCTCCTTCCCTAGCCCTCGTTTTTCACATTGGGAGTTTCTTGCTGGGCGGCACGGGGTGTCGCAACATCCCCCGCCGTCCGGGAGCCCCGTTGCAGGCGGGGCGCTCCGTTGCTTGGCGGTAGCTTACTTCCCTGTGCTCGCGAGCCGGGCAGACTTCATCATGTCTTCAGCTTGCCTGGTGGTCCAAACGGCGTTGGCAATAAAACGAAAATTGATCAACGCAGCCGCGTAACCATCACCTTCCGGGACCTGGGCGGCCGCGGTCGCGTCTTTTACCACCGCGACCTCAAACCCCCGCTCGAGGAACTCTCTCAAATGCGACTCGACACAGAGATTTGCTGACATTCCAGCCAGGATGACCTTGTCGATCCCCCGTTTCCTGAGCTGAAGCATCAGATCGTTGTTCTCCGGGCCGTAGACCTTGTGCGGATTCGAGATGACGGTCTTGCCGTCCTCGATGTATTTCTTGTACCGCTCGAGCCAGTCGGCTCCCGAGCCCTCGAAGCCATCGAGGTTGAGCGCGCCGGCCCGGTCGAACATACCCATGCTGTGCATCGCCTTTTCGAGGGCTCCTTCGAACTTCCAGCCGTGGTCGGTTGGGAAGTAGTAGTGCGGAGAGATGAAGACCGGAATACCCTTCTTCTTCGCGGCTTTCAAGAGCGTCTCGATGTTCTCGACGGTATTGTTCGCCGTAACGTTCTTGCCGACTATGCCCCATGTGACGCCTTGCGGGCTCAAGAAATCGTTTTGTGGATCGGTAATTACCAGCGCGGTCGTCTGGTCGACGGTCATACCCGGATCGGGTAACCCGCCGAATGCGATCGAAACACTGGCGGCAAGCAAGCCGACAAGAACGAGCGTCTGAATTGACTTGGGGGTAATTGGCATGACCGTTCTCCTTTTTTCTCCTGGTTCGAGCCTAATTGGCCCTGTTTGCCTCTGAAACAGCTACGTGTTTCTTGACGAAAGACCTCATGTACCCCGCGATCACGTCGCCGTCCTCTTCCAGAGCGAAATGACCAGTGTCGAGCAGATGGAACTCGAGTTTCTTCAGATCCCGCTTATAGGGATGGGCTCCCTCCGCGGGAAAGATCGGATCGCTTTTACCCCAGACAATCAGCGTTGGCGGCTGGAATTTCCGCAGGTACGCCTGCCACTCGGGATACAGCGGCGGGTTCGAGCCGTAGCTGTAGAAAAGCTGGAGCTGGATCTCCTGGTTACCGGGGCGATCCAGGAGCGGCTGGACGTGTCCCCAGTTGTCCGGACTGATCGATTCGACGTTGCGCACACCGTGGGTGTACTGCCATTTCGTGGCGTCCAGGGTCAGGAGACCACGCAATGCGTCGGCGTTGGCGTCGGACCGGTCCTTCCAGAACTTCTTTATCGGATCCCAGAATTCCAGGAGGCCTTCGTCGTAGGCGTTGCCGTTTTGAATGATCAGAGCCTCCACCCGTTCCGGGTACCTGGTAGCGATGCGGAACCCCACCGGCGCGCCGTAATCCATCAGGTACAAGCTGTATTTTTTGAGACCTAACTCGTGGATAAATTTCTCAACCACGTTCGCCAGGTTATCGAACGTATACTCGAATTCATCCACCTTGGGCATCGAGCTGTTTCCGAAGCCGGGATAATCCGGCGCAACAAGATAGAATTCGTCGGCCAGCGCGGTCATGAGATTACGAAACATATGCGAGGAGGTCGGGAAACCGTGGAGAAGAAGAATGGTCGGGTTGTTCGGATTCCCCGCTTCCCGATAAAAAATCTCCAGACCGTCGATGGTGACCGTTTTGTACTTCACGACATTGATCTGGACCGACGCCATAGCAGGCGAAGCGGCGCTGACCGTGAGGGCCACGAAGGCCAGTATTGCGAAGATGGTCAAGGTTTTCATGGTGATCTCTCCCTTGTGACCGGTAGATGAAGATTCAGGGGAAGGTAAGAGCGTTCGGGAAGCTGAATCATAGATGCGGAGCGCAGCAAGGTGCGGCTGGCATCACTGCTTGAAGCCAGGAGGTTTTCTTTGGCTCTTCCTCCTGGCTTCAGGTGTATCACACAAATTGACAAATGTCAATTTTGCAGTCCAAACTCGGTCGGCGGTTCGCTATTCCGCCCAGGGCAGCAGCACGATGCTGCCGCTAACCTGGTTGGTCGAGACCAGGCGATGGGCTTCTGCGGCATCCTTCAGCGGAAGCGTCCGGTCGAGCGTGGGCTTGATACGTCCATTGCGGATCTGCGCCAGACCCCACTCGAGGTCCGAAATGTCACTCGCCATCGTACCTCGCAACTCCTTCTGGGCGAAGAAGAAGTTGCGGATGTCGAAGGTGACCTCGGTCCCGGCGGTGAAACCGAACGCCACAATGACGCCTTGTGTGCGCGCGGCATCGATACTCTTTGGCAGAACGTCGCCGCCGACGTTATCGATGACCACGTCGGCTCCGCGGCCACCGGTCCATTGCTTCACGCGCTCCACGAAATCCTCGTTGCGCGTGTTGATCACCAGGTCCGCACCGAGCGACCGTACGAACTCGCCCTTGGCGTCGCTGCGAACCGTCGTGGCGACCTCGGCACCCAGCGCCTTCGCCACCTGGATCTGCATACTGCCAGAACCAGAGGCACCCGCCTGGACCAGCACCTTGTCTCCAGCCTTGACCTCTCCCACGACTTTCACCGCGCGAACGGCGGTTGCCAGCGTCATGGGTAGCGACGCCACTTCTTGCGGCTCGAGTCCGGTCTCGTCCTTCAAGACGAACCGCGCGGGCGCCTCCATGAACTGCGCGTAGGCACCCGGGATCCCCAGGCCCGGCAGAGTAAAGCTGGGTGCCGTGCCGGCCGGTGAGATACCGTAGTCTTCCTCCTTGAGGGGAAAACCGGGAACCACGACCACTCGCTCGCCGATTTCGAAGCCGGTGACCCCGTCACCCAGTTTGGCCACCTCACCGGCGGCGTCGGCGCCGAGGATGTGGGGAAACGCGAGCTCCGGTGTAACCGACCCTTCTCGTATGTAATGGTCGAAGCGATTGATACCGGCTCCGAGCACCTTGACCAGGATATGCCCCGGCTTCGGAGTTGGGGTCCCGATGTCCTCGTACTTCAGTACGTCGGTATCTCCGAACTTATGCATTACTGCGGCTTTCATTGTGGACCTCCTTCGAGTGTTGAACACCCTGGTTCCATGCGGCCACTCCGCATTCCTTGTGAACGTCGCTGGGCCCGCCGTGGCGAAGACCCATCACAGCAGTTGATTGAGTTTTTCGACCAGGACACTCTTCGGCAGCGCGCCAATGGCCTGATCGACAATCTGTCCGTCTTTGAAAAAGAGCAGTGTGGGTATCGAGCGAATCCCGAACCGCTCCGCGATCTTGGGACTTGCCTCGGTATCCAGCTTGCCGATTTTCACGCGGCCCTCGTACTCGTCGGCCAGCTCTTCGATAACGGGCGCGATGACATGACACGGCCCGCACCAGTCCGCCCAGAAGTCCACGACAACGATGTCCCCGCTGTTCAATACTTCTTCTTCGAAGTTGTCCTCGGTCAGTGTGATGGTGGTTTTGGTCTCCATTGTTCGACCCTCCTTCTGCGATGTTCGGATGATTCACGTGAGCGATTTGCCTGAACCCTATTACAAGCAACGTGCCAAAAGAAAAAACCGCCCGGAGATAAGTCCAAGCGCTTTTGAAGAGCCGAGTTATGTAGATGATGCCGGTGGAACCGCGGGCCGTTACCGAAGGAAGGTTTCCCTGAATATCAGGGATTCCCTAAATACGGGGATTTTTACCGCGCGCGCTCTATGTTCAGCTTTCTCATTCGCGATTCAAGCGTTTTCGGATTGATGCCGAGGAGTTTGGCGGCTCCCTTCTCCCCACTCACACGCCAGCCGGTCAAGTCGAGGGCGTCTTTGATATGCTGCCGCTCACCCTCTTCGAGTGTGACGATACCGGATGGTTTCGGCGGACCGGATGCTTTTGAAAACCACTCTCCCAGCTCGAACGTTTTTCCGCGGCTGACCACCAGCGCGCGTTCGACGATGTTTTCCAGTTCGCGCACGTTACCCGGCCAGTGGTAGGCCTGCAGGGCGTCCATGGCTTTTTTCGGAACGGTTTCGATGCGCGTCGCTATTTTTGCCCCGTGCTTCTTGATGAAGTGCTTCACCAGCAGGGGAATGTCCTCTTTGCGGTCACGAAGTGGGGGACTCTTGATCGGAAATACGTTCAATCGGTAGAACAGATCCTCCCTGAACTCCCCCTCCCCCACCGCCTGTTCGAGATCGCGGTTGGTTGCGGCGATGATGCGAACGTCTACTTTTATCGTGTGTGTTCCGCCCACCCGCTCGAACTCCCCATCCTGCAGCACGCGCAGGAGATTCGCCTGCAGTTCCAGCGACAGATCTCCGATCTCATCGAGAAAGATGGTGCCGCCATCCGCCAGTTCGAAGCGGCCTATCCTGCGCGAGAGCGCTCCCGTGAACGCGCCCTTTTCATGGCCGAATAACTCGCTTTCGATGAGAGTCGCGGGGAGCGCCGCGCAGTTCACCTTGACCAGGGGCCGGTTTCTCCGCGGACTGATGTCATGAACCGCGCGGGCAAGCAGTTCCTTGCCGGTGCCGGACTCGCCCAGCACCAGGACAGTGGAATCGGTCGCGGCCACCTGTTCCACCTGCCTCAGCACTTTCTTGAACAACTTGCTCCGGCAGATGATGTCTCCGAAATTATGCTCGAGCCTTATTTCCTCCTGCAGGTAGATGTTTTCCGCCTCCAGACGGTTTTTCAGCTGCTCGACTTCGGCCAGAGCAGTGCGAAGTGCTTCTTCCGTTTTCTTCAGATCGGTGATTTCGTGGCCGTAGCCGATCACGTGCGTGACCTTGCCCGACTCGTCCTCGACCGGACAGAAACACCGCATATAGTGTCGTGGGTTCCCCGACGGGTCTATGATGAGTTCCTCAAACTCAATGGTTTTGTTTTCCCTGACGCACCGGTCGATGTGCTTTTGCCGCTCATCGGCAAACGACTCGGGGAGGTTTCTCTTACGAGCGTAGTCATGGTGGGTCTTTCCGATGACCCACTCACGCACCGAGGGATCCTTTATACCGGTGGGCGTATCGAAGACGAAGCGGCCCTCTGCATCGAAGACACCGATCTCGGCCGGGATGTTTTCGAGGACCCGGCGATAATACTCGACGTCATAAGCCGATTGCTCTTTTGACTTGTGGAAATCCATCGCTCTTGCCGTTCTCCCTGATCCGAAAGGTACTACGAAGACGGTTGTCGCACGCGCTGTGGTTATTTATTATAACACAAGGTAGGCGGCCCGCCGGTGAGGCGCTAAGGCCCAAAAATTGAGATGGGGTGGTATGACAGGCAGGGGCCCGAAAGGCGTGCTCTTCTGTGAGCACGTCTGCCGCCACCGGCTCCAGACCATGGAAAGGGGTCTGTGGTTTGCGGATGCGTTACATCGCGATAGGGTCCGTCCGAATGGGACTGCGGCGTCCCAGTCTGTACCTACGCTTCGACTTCTACTTCTTCAGCTTTCTGCGCCGAGTCATCGACCGTCCGATCTGCATCATCGTCCCAGGCGTCCCCGGTGGGAAGCTCAAATTCCTGAAGCCACTGCTCGATGGCCATCACATGGGTATTGAGTTCTTCCAATTTCCGTTCGGTGAGGTCCGGGCGTCCGTCTACCAGCGAGCGTCTCAAATAGGCGAACGCCGCCCTGGCTGCCCGGTGGTTCTTTTCAAGCTCTGTGACCTTGACCGCCAGCAATACGGTCAACTTGTTTATATCCGCGGCCGTGTCCGCCAGATAGTCATTCTTACGAAACGATATCCGGGTAGTGAGATCGCCTTCCCCAATCGTCTTCAAGGCATCCCTTAACCGTTGCATCGGCCCCGCAATTCTGTGCGACACCACGACGGAATGGAGAATGAGAAGTGCGAGGACCATTCCCAGCGCCGGCCACATCTGGGAGTGCAGCGCCAGGAACTGTCTTGCCACCTCTTGCTCCTCGAGCACTGACAGGTTTCCGTCGTTGAGTTTGGTCATCAAGGGCACAAAGAGCATGCCCACAAATACCAGCAAGATCGCAAAGAAATGGATCAAGTAGACGATCATCAAGCGCAATTGAAAAGCGTTCATGATTATCTTGCTTCTTCTTGGTGTTCGCGTGCTCATTTAGAGTCCTCCTTTGGTCCACTCAATCTGGTTCTGATTTTTCAGGCGGATAACTCCGCCACCTCTTTCCTCATAGCACAGGATCAATCGATATTCGGGCTCCCCGGGATTGCCATAGTAAATCGTGTATGAAATGCCTTGCTCCTCCCGGAGCTCGTCGACTCTAACGATACGTTTCACGTCAACGTTTCCGTTACCGGTTCCGAAAATAAGCTGATCCGAAGTAATCACCAGAGACCTATCCGCGTACTTCGGCGCTTCCGTTCTCCACTCTCCGATCAACAGGTCCGGAACGCTCACTGCCTGCTTGCAACCGGCAAGGAAAACCAAAGCCATGACTGCCATCTGTAACTTTCGCTTTTGCATATCGTCAGGATTCCTCCGAACGTACCGACACCGGCTCCGCTCGATCCGCCGCCTTTGGCTCGCCGCCTTCCACCTCGGTGGCCTCCCGCTCCATGAGCGCCAGGAACGCCTCGACCACCCTGGGATCGAACTGGGTCCTTGCTCCCTGGCGGACGAAGTCGATGGCGCCGGCGAGACCCACGGAGGGCCGGTATGGCCGATCTGCGAGAAGCGCATCGAAGCAATCGGCAACGGCGAAAATGCGTGCCTTGAGATCTATCTCCTCCCCGACCAGCCCAAACGGGTATCCCGATCCGTCGTACCACTCGTGATGTTGCCGGACGATGGGGAGTACGCCGGCGTAGGCCGTAATGGGTTCGAGGATACGCGCACCGTGAAGGACATGTTCTTGCATGATTCGCCTCTCTTCCGGGGTGAGCTTCCCGGGTTTGTCGAGGATCTCAGATGGTACGCCAATCTTGCCGATGTCGTGCAGCAACGCGCCTCGGTGTAAATTGTCCAACTCCTCCTTTGAAAGATTCAACTCCCGCCCGAGTTTCAGGGCCAGCTTGACGACTCCCTTGCTGTGGCCCGCCGTCCAGTGAGACCTTGCGTCGATGGTCCACCCCAGAGCGGTAAGCGTTCCCCAGTTGAGCTCGTCAAGCTCGTCGACGAGACGGGCATTGGACAGGGCGACGGCGACCTGGTCGACGACTTGACGTGCCCTGAGTAAATCTCCTTCGCTATGCTTTATGCTTCGCGCAGAGCCGAGGCTCACAATGCCGCTCAAATCGCGCTTGACGAAGATCGGCAGGAGCACGAATGATTTCGAGCCCGCATCGACCAGCGTTTGGAGGTAGCGTGGCGGGGCCTCGTTCCCATCCAGGATCAGGGTCTCCGGGTTTTCCTGAAGTCTGTGCAATTCCTCCTCGGTAAACGCGGCATCCTGAAACGTCGTTACTTCCCGGGAATCCCGTGTCCGGACGTAGGTTTTGAGAACGTTGTTCTCGCGCTTGTCCACCAGAATGACGCTAATGTCATCGCAGGGCAGCACATCGCCCATACGGTAGAGCAGCGCATCCGCCATTTTTCTCGTGTCCAGAGTCGAGAGAATTTCCCGGTCGATTTCGGCGATGGTGGTCAAGGCATTGAACTGCTTGCCAAGGCGTTCGGCCATGCTGTTGAACGAGTCGGCGAGTGCTTCCAACTCATCCCCGGTCTTTATCCTCACGCGTTTCGTAAAGTCACTTCGGGCGATGGCCCGGGTGGCGGCGAGGAGCCTCTCCAGGGGAACCAGCCTCTTCCGGATCTGGCCGATGCTCAAAAGCAGCACCACCCACACCGTCATGACGAGGACAAAGACAAAGTTCCTCGTAAAATCAGCCATGGCAGAGAACGCACTGACCCTGGATTCGCTGGTCACCACCGTCCAAGTGGGGACGTAATAGGCGGCCTTCAGGAATAGGGACCAGTAGTTGGCGATATACTTGTCGTCGTCGTACGCCCACTCGAAGCGCCCAGAGTGGGATCGCCTGGCGTGGGTCACCGCCTGCTCCAGGAATGGTCCCTCGACGGGATGGGTGCTGAAGATCACCCGATTCGATTGGTCCAGGATGCAAACTTCCATCGAGGGTGGCAGCGGGTTCTCACCGGGGAGCCCCCAGAGAAATGCCGACTCGATCACGGCACGCACGACGCCCCGCCCGGGCCGCTCCGGATCCAGAATCATGGTCAGGCATATTTCTGGCGCATGGCCGGCGCGATGATAGGTGGAAAGAAGTGTCGCTCCGGATCGGAGATGTTCCCATTCCGCCGAAGTCGGTTGCCCGAGATCAGGCACACTGCCAAACAGGCTTTTCGACTCTCCCGCCTTAGAAACGACTGCGACCCCCTTGAACGGCCGGGCCAGACGCTCACTATAGCTTCCAGCGCCCTGTTCAGGGACGTTGGTTGACCCATCACGCAGAGTCCACACGACCATTTTCATTTCGGTTTCCAGAAGAACCAGCCGCTCGTTGATGCCCATGCCCATCGACTTGCTGGCCTGTCGAAGTCGCCGCCAGCTCTGCTCACTGAGTTGCTTCGTCACCTGGCTGAATGAAAGAATCGCCAGGGCCGCCATGGGCAGGGCCGCACACAAGATGAAGAGCGCAAACATCCGTTGAGCGAACTTGCTGCGAAAGATTGTCGTATCGATTCTCATAATGTTGTTCCTATACCGGGGTGAGACCTGCCAAGGATTAATAACCCGAAGCCAGACCCACGTAGGCGCCGTCGTTGGCACGGATGACGTCATCCCAGCTCACCTTGGTGTTCAGGGGCAATTTGGTTTTCCCGTCCTTGCCTCTGCTGTAAAGATCATAGGTCGAGTTCAACGGCACGAGAAACTTGTCCTTGCGCGCGGTTCCCTTGTTGCCACTGAAGACTAAGTATTCGTATGGTCGCTGCCAGGGGTCCACCAACCCACCGCGATTGATCTGGTCGAGCGTGTCCGGCGGTTTTCCGTTCACCGCTTCGTAGGCCGATACGTCGTTTTCCAACGCACGGATGTCACCGATGGCCGCGGCAACTTTGGCGTTGTCGACGGCTCGCGTGTATGCCGGAATCGCGAAGGCCGCTATGGTGCCCAGGATCGCGAGGACGATAAGAATCTCGATCAAAGTGAACCCACTCCAAATCCGGTGCGCGCATGCGCCACCCCACACCTCGAGTGGAAATCGGTTCGGCCCAGACCCATACGGGCGCATATTCTGTGAGCGCGTGTCTTGCAAGATGTCACTGGGGCGCCAGGTGACGCCATACACCTAACTCGTTAAACACAATTAAGTTATCTATCAAGTGCTTCTACTGCCAGGATCGGCCGGTCGCTCAACGTCCGCGGAGTTTGATGCAAGGTTCGTGCAAAATTTCCCCATTTCCGCGCGGTGAAGAAAAAAAACGGATGTTTCCGGTTGGCCCCTGTACTTGTTGCCGCCCGGCACCATCTGCCGTGAGTAGTGCGGACCGCCGCCCAAACTGCGCAGCCACAGCCCGTGAGGGGGAAAGACTCCGCCGGCCCCGGGCTCCTTGCAAAAGAGGCGGTTGTGGCATATGCTGGTATCCTACCCAAACAGCGCGACCAAACGCTTTACCAGGGAGGAAGTTGCTTGATCGAGGTCAAAGGGCTGCGCAAGCAGTATGGCGATCTGACCGCCGTTGACGATGTGAGCTTTGCCGCCGAGCCCGGGGTCATCTTCGGGCTGCTGGGACCCAACGGTGCCGGCAAAACCACGACCATCAGCTGCATCGGCGGTCTGTTGAAGCCGACCGCGGGCCGGATCACCGTACTCGGTCATGACGTCGTCACCGACGGCCCCGCGTCGCGCAGGAAGCTCGGCGTCGTGCCCCAGGAGCTGGCGCTCTACGAGGACCTGTCCGCACGCGAGAACCTGTCCTATTGGGGCACGGCATACGGTATGGGCGGAACGCGGCTCAAACAGCGCGTGAACGAAGTTCTCGAACTGGCCGGACTTCTCGACCGGGCGAACGAGCCGGTCAGCAAGTTCAGCGGCGGCATGAAGCGGCGTTTGAATTTCGCCTGCGGCATCGTCCATGAACCGGAGGCCCTGCTCCTCGACGAGCCCACAGTCGGCGTCGACCCACAAAGCCGCGTGCGGCTTCTCGATCTGGTTCGGAGCCAGACTCAAAAAGGCACCTGCGTACTTTATACGACGCATTATATGGAAGAAGCGGAGAGCCTCTGTGATCGACTGGCCATCATCGACCACGGCAAGATTATTGCGGCGGGAACCTTGCCCGAACTGCGGGCCATGGTGGGTGAACGCGATATCCTGCGTCTGACGGGGAGCTTCGATCCTGACGCGGTACGTGAACCCCTGGCGCGTCTCGACAAGACCGAACTGGTCCAGCTCGACGAGAATTCGCTCACCCTTTCGATCCCCGATGCTTCCACGAAACTTTCGAAGATCTTCAGCGCGCTCTCCAACGCGGGGGCGGAGGTGCGAGAGACAACGCTCACCCAGCCGAGCCTCGAGACCCTCTTTATAAAACTCACCGGGAAGGAACTCAGGGAATAGCGATGCGCTTCGTGTGGAACACGGCGGTGAAGGACTGGCTGCGCTACCGGCGCGATCCGACGGCGTTTCTCATGTGGATCGGGATCCCCCTGATCATTGGCTCCTTGATCATGATGGTGAGTGGGGGACGCTCCGGGCCCAAACCCCAGGCGCATGTCCTCGTCGTGGACGAGGACGATTCGTTTATAAGCGGGTTCCTCGTGGGCGCCCTGAGCCAGGACGCGATGGGGGGCATGATCAAGGCCGAGAGTGTCGAGCGCGAAGATGGCGAGAAGCGGATCAGGAAGGGTAAGGCCACGGCACTGCTCATCATTCCCCCGGGGTTCGGAAACGCGGTGCTGAAGGAAGAACCGACCACGCTGGAGCTGTTGACCAATCCGTCCGAGCGTATCCTGCCCGGTATCGTCGAAGAGAGCCTCACCATTCTTGTGGACGCATTGTTCTACGTGCATCGCCTGATCGGCGAAGACCTGAAGACCTTCGCCGAGGGACCGCCCACGGGGGCGAACACGTTCTCCGATCCCCGCATCGGCGAGTTCAGTGTCAAGGTGAACCGGCTCGCCGATCGGCTGGCCACCTATCTCTCGCCGCCCTTGATCAAGGTGGAGTCCCCTGCGCCTGAAATCGCCGAGGAAGAGAAAGAAGACGAGGTCAGTTATGCGCTGGTTTTTCTGCCCGGCATCCTGTTCATGTCGCTCCTCTTCATGGCACAGGGATTGAGCGCAGACTTGTGGGTGGAGCGCAACAAGAAGACGCTGCGGCGGGTGATGGTGTCGCCGCAGAACGTACTCTTTTTTCTTTCCGGCAAGCTGCTCTCCGGACTGGGCATGATGTTTGTGGTCTGCCTAATCACCCTGCCGATCGGCTTCTGGTACTTCGGGCTGTCGCCGACGATATTTCCGCTTGCGGTTGCATGGACGGTTTTTTCGGGTGCGGTGCTCACCGTCATGATGATGCTCATCCAGCTCCATGCATCGAGCCAGCGTACCGCCGGTGTGTTGAGCATGGCGATCATATTTCCACTCATGATGGTGGGTGGGAGCTTCTTCCCCTTCGAGACCATGCCCCCTGCGATGGCGGCCGTCGGCCGGCTAACGCCCAACGGTTGGGCGCTCGACCAGCTGAAGGCGATTCTGCTCGGGCGGATGGAGTTGGCGACACTTGCCCGCGTCTTCGCGGGGCTGCTTGTGGCAGGGGCCGTGTTGTTCCTGTGGAGCGCGCGGCGCCTGCGCACTGGTTTTGCCCGGGGTTGATAATGATGCTGCGAGACGCGATCTTCATTGCAAGCAAAGATGTCAAGTATATGCTGCGCGCCCGAGAGACGCTCTTCTGGGTTTTTGTGATGCCGATCGTGTTTTTCTATTTTATCGGCACCATTACCGGCGGCTTCGCGCCGGGGGTCGCGAGAAAAGAGAACGTGGCTCTAAAAGCGGATGAGTCCGCCGGTTTTCTCGTCGAGCAGCTAGCCCTGCGGCTGGAGGAAAACGACTACCAGATCGTCCGCCCGGAAACGGACGAGGAATTCGCCGCCTATACCCGGCAGCTCGTGGTGCCCGCTGGTTTCACCGACTCGGTGCTCGCCGGCCGCCCGGTTACGCTGCAGTTTACGCGCAGCGGCGAGGGGCTCGGCTAT
>JAZGDW010000182.1:0-5453 GCA_036478295.1 Candidatus Krumholzibacteriia bacterium | reverse complement strand
CGGGCTGTTCGCTGACAGGACCCGCGCTGGCCGTGCGTGATCCTTGCTCGCTCCCGCGACGTTCCGGCAACAACCCAACGCGAGTACCGCCCCATAGCACAAACGTGGCAAAAAAACAGAGGCACGTCTTGCGACGTGCCTCCATCTGCGTAAAGGGGGTAATACACCAGCCGAATCAAGCTAAGGGCAAGGGCTATGATTCACTGGCTTGACAAAGCCACTCAGGGGAAGGCGACAGGTGAAACACCTATCGACCCGTACGATAGAGCCCTGGCGTCGCCAAATGTACTCCCCCCTCTTTGCCACCGAATGTTCCCTCTTCCTGTGCTCCCTCGTCCGTAGGAACACACCATTCCCGGCGGGACGCCAAGGAATGACGGGGGAATGCAACCGCAACTATTGTGCCAGCGTGGGAAAATCTTGCCCGGGAGGACCCAACTAGAACTTACTGTCACATAATGGATTACAACTCAGGAGAAGTTGCCGGGGATTGTCGATCACTAACGAAATGAAGAGTAACGTAAAAATTTTTTACGTATGTAAAGCATTCTTACTTTTCAGTCCATCCACCCTCGGTCAGTAGGATGTCGCCCCAATCCGGGGTCGGCGCGACACCGCCGTAAATATCCGTACCCAGATCGTCCCAATAAATGGTGAGTTCCTCAGCCGCGGGGGCTGCGCCCGGTGGGGGCGGCCACGCAGTCCAGTTCGGGTGGAGCCTGAATTTCACGTCCACCTCGCCCTGGGCGGGCATACTGAACTTGATCTGGATGGCGACTTCGGTTGTAAAGGTCAGCGTCTTGCCGGCATACCTGACGGTCGTCACACCGGGCAATACCGTTTTTTCCACCGGAAAGGCGAGTTTGCCAGCCACCAGCAAGCTCGGCGCCACTAGCAAACCGATTGCGGCTAAAGCAATTATAGCCCTTGTGGCTCTCTTCATCACTTCCCCCTCTGGGTTGGAAGTTGTGGGAACTGCCGGGTGCAGTTTGTTGATGATTCAGAGGTCAGACGCCACCGTGGGGACACGTATCCCCCGACACTCCCCGACAGAATATAGCACAGAACGGTACGAAAGGGCAATGCCCCTCTCGCGAAAATGTGCTGGTCACCGGTCGGGCCGGGACGCCGCACCCCCGGCGGTCAGCCGCGGGCCCCTCACCCGTGCGTTTCCTTTGCGAACCGTCATTCGCGCGCTGTCAAAATACTCGAGCAGCGGAATCGTGTGCTTACGCGTCACGCCGAACATGTCCTTGAAATCGCTGACGGCGAGCTCGGCGTGTCCTCTGAACCACTCGTCGAGTTTCTGTACGCACTCGGTGAGCGCCCGGCTATCGACGTACGTGCCTTCGCCTATCTTCTGGATCGACCCGCCATCACGTAAGTATTGCAGCGCGTCGCCCAACAGTCCGCCGGCCTTCCACGAGGCGTTGAGCTCCTGGGTTCCCGGAAAGGCCAGTCCCGCTTTTTGGAACGTGGCGCGCAGCTCCTTGAGATCACACACCATTTCCGAAGGTGGTTCGCCCGTCATGTCGGGACACACGAGGTTGTCACGAATCGCCATTCCGCGCGATGCGACGATTCTTTCCAGGACCTTGTTGAAAAGCGGGGTGGAATGCGGAAATTTAACTTTTTCCCTCAGTTCTTCCTTGTCGACACCGCGACGCAGCGGGTGCGCTTTGACGTAGGCTTTCGCCAGATCGTGGACGCGCCCGCCGAGCGTGTCGATGACGCGAGAACTGAACACCGTCTTGTCGATGAGCTGTAATTCGCCTTCCTCAATCAGTTCCCGCACGACAGTTTCATCCAGCTCATCCTTCGTCAGTCCGAGGAGACCGCGGTCGAGGACGGTTTTTACCGTCGTTTGCTTTGGGTCACCCGCCTCGCGAAGCTGCAGGTTCGCGATGACCGACTCATCGCCGCGCTTGTGTTTCGCGGCGACCGGCACGATAACCTTCCCACCCCCGAGGACGCGTGAAGGCGAGTATTTCCTGATGACGAACAAGTCTCCCTCGCCGGCAACGACGGGTGATTCGAGGCGAAACTGCACGAGAGCGCTGTCGCCGGAGCGGAGCTTCTCGTCTTCGAGGAGAACGACACGTCCGAGCACTTCCCGGGCTCCGTGGTGAAAACGAATTCTCTCGCGCTGTTTGAGCTCGAACTTGCCGTACGCGGCGATGTGGACGCGGGCGTCCAGCATGTAACTGACGCGGAACTGTTTGGGTGTTGCCAGCATGTCGCCGCGCGACACCTCACCCAGCTTTCCCCCCTGGAGCGCGACCGCCAACCGCTCGCCCGCGTAACCGTGCTGGCGCTTTTCTCCGAAACTCTGAATATCCCGCACGCGGACGCTCTTGTTCGCCGGCAGCACTTCCAGCGTGTCCCCGACGGCGAGCGTTCCCGAGTAACAACTTCCGGTCACGACCACACCGATCCCCTGCTTGTGAAACACGCGGTCGATCGCCAGCCTGAAGGGACCGTCCGTGTCTCGCTCCGGGATGCGGCCGCTGAGAGCTTCGAGCACCCGCTTCAGCTCGTCGAATCCCTCACCGGTCTTCGCGGACGTGCGAACGACTGGGGCATTCTCCAGGAAACTTCCCCGGACGAGATCAGCGATGTCATCTTCAACGATGGTTATCATGTCGGAGGCAAGATCACATTTGGAAATCACGATGACGCCGTACTCGATGGCCAGTGACCGCAGCACTTCCATGTGCTCTTTCGTCTGCGGCATGACGCCCTCGTCGGCCGCGATGACGAGGAGTGCGAGATCGATGCCCCCTGCGCCGGCGACCATGTTCTTGACGAATCGTTCGTGTCCGGGCACGTCGATGATACCGATGACGGTGTCCGCACCGAGGCGGAGCGGTGCGAATCCCAGCTCGATGGAGATGCCGCGTTCCTTTTCCTCTTTGAGCCGGTCGGTGTCCCAACCGGTCAGGCAGTTGACAAGCTGTGTCTTGCCATGGTCGACGTGGCCCGCGGTGCCCAGTATGAAGCGTCGGTGTGCCAAAGTGTCCTCTTGACCTGCAAGGGGCCTGGGGTGTTACGGGGCGGGAGGTTTTCTCAACTCGAGACCCGCTCGATCCTCGCGCCGAGTTTCTGGAGTTTCTCTTCGATCCGCTCGTAGCCCCGGTCGATATGATAGACCCGGCTTATCTCGGTGGTACCATCAGCGATCAAGGCCGCGATGATCAACGCCGAACTCGCGCGTATGTCGGTCGCCATAACCGGCGCGGCCTCGAGTGCCTCGACACCCTTGATGACGGCCAGGTTGCCGTCGATACGGATTGTGGCTCCGAGGCGGCGCAGCTCGGGCACGTGGGTAAACCGGTCCGGATAAATCGTGTCCTTCACCGTGCCGGTTCCCCTTGCGCGGCAGAGGACGGCGATCATCTGTGCCTGCATATCGGTAGGGAAACCGGGATATTCCCGGGTGACGACATGAACCGAGTCGGCACGGTCCGGTCCTTCGATTTCCACCGTGTCATTGGTCGTCTCGATCTTGCCACCGCACGTCGTCAGAATGTCCAGCACCGCCTCCATGTGTGATGGATCACAGTTCTCAAGGGTGACTTTGCCGCCGGTGGCAACGGCCGCGGCGGCGAACGTTCCCGCTTCGATGCGGTCCGGGATGACGCGGTATTGGAAAGGTTCGATCTTATCGACGCCTTCGATGGTCATGGTGGGCGTGCCGATGCCTTCGATTCTTGCACCCGCGCTCACCAGTGCCTTTGCCAATTCGGTGATATCCGGTTCAAGGGCGGCGTTCTTGATCGTCGTTACTCCCTTGACGAGACAGGCCACCATCAGGGTCTGGGCGGTGGCCCCCACGCTGGCGATCGGAAAGACGATCTCCGCACCCTGGAGACGGCGGGCCTCGGCGTTTATGTAACCGTGCTCGAGCTCTATACCGACGCCGAGGCGTTCCAGCGCCATCAAGTGGAGATCGATGGGACGAGGTCCCCATGCGCATCCGCCGGGGAGGCTTACCCTGGCCCGCCCGTGCGCGCTGACAAGCGGTCCCAGCACGTAGATTGAGGCGCGCATGGTTCGCACCAGATCGTACGGCGCCTCGAATTTATCGACGTGCGCGGTGTCAATCGTGAGCACGCCATCTTTGAACGTCACCTCCGCACCGAGAATCTCGAGGAGCCGGACCATGGTGGTGACGTCCCGGAGGTCCGGGACGTTTTCGATAACGCTCTTGCCGCGTGCAAGCAGCGACGCCGCCATCAGCGGAAGTACCGCATTCTTGGCCCCGCTGATACGTACGGATCCCGCCAGCGTGCAAGGACCCCGGACAATGAACTTATCCATTCGTGTCTCCCCGGAACAATTCCATGACCGTCGCAGGCGTGTTCACCGTTACCCGGTGATCGTACGACACACCTTTCATCTTAGTTAATCCCGGTTGTCTAGACGAGCGGAATTATTGACCGGCGCCGGCCACGACGACGCGCTCCGCACCGGCCAAGTCCCGGTGGATCATGACGGTTCCCAGGGAAGCCTCGCGCAGCAGGTCGGCGATGCTCGCACCCTGGTCCGAGCCCATCTCAAAAGCAACAAAACCTCCTGGGCGCAATACCCGGCGAAGCAAGGGGATCGAGGCGCGGTAGAAGTCCAGGCCGTCCTCACCGCCATCCAGACCGACCGGCGGCTCGTGCATCCGGATCTCGGGCGGAAGTTGCGGAAGGTCTGGGCGCGGCACGTAGGGCGGATTGCACACGACGCCGTCGAAACGCCGCCGGCATTTCTCCAGGTACTTCAACGCGTCCCGGAGAACGGCCTCTACTTTGTCTCGCACGCCGTTCAGAGTGGCGTTTCGAGCGGTCAGGTCGACGGCCTGTGGCGAGACATCCACCGCGACCACAGTCGTGTCCGGGAGCCGCCTGGCCAGCGATACGGCAATAACACCGCTCCCACAGCAAAGATCCAGCAGCAAGGGGGCGCTTCCACCGCGCGTGGCGATCAATGTCTCCACTCTCTCGACCAGCGTCTCGGTATCCGGGCGCGGGATGAACACGCCGGGAGACACCAGAAACGGGAGCCCCATGAACTCGGTCGAACCCAGGAGGTACTGGAGCGGCTCACGCGCCCCACGTCTCCCTACCAGTTTCTCGAAGGAACGGATCTTGTCGGTCGGTGGCGTTTCCGCCGCGGTCAGGTACAAATCCGTTGACCGGCGGTCCAAGACGTAGCCCAGCATCCACTCGACGTTTTTCCGCGCGTTGGGCACGCCGTTCTCGACCAGATGCCGTTCGCCCCACCGGAGAAGTTCACGTATGCTCGGCGATCGTGTTTCCATAATCTCTTGAGACAGATCGGCGGCGGCGCGCGACTAGTGGGTGACGGCGCGTTCGCGGGAGCGAGCGAGGATCACGCGCGGCTCGATGCGGGTCCTGTCAGCGAACAGCCCGTCCGTGCTCGCAGGCTGCGCGCGGCCGGGCGCC
>JAZGDW010000181.1:0-15672 GCA_036478295.1 Candidatus Krumholzibacteriia bacterium | reverse complement strand
CTTGCTCGTGCTGTGCGAAGAGGGGCGCGCCGGCGTCGCCCTGGTCGATGTGAGCACGGGGGATTTCTTTTTTGGAGAAGATCACATCCGCCGCCTGCAACGGCTCGTGCAGGGAAAGAAGATCCGCGAGCTGCTCTACAAGAAGGGGACACCGGCAGGCGCCGTGTCGGCTCTGGTCGACGTTCTGGAGCGCCCGTTCGTTACGGAGCTAGAGCCGGCGCTTTTTGCGGAGCCGTCGGTGACGGACGTGCTGCAGGACCAGTTCGCCGCACACGACGGCGCCGGGGACGTCGACGCGTTAGGGGCGATGCCGCTGGCCCGCGCAGCGTCGGGCGCGCTGCTGGCACACTGCCGGGAACTGAAGGGAGGCGCGTTGCCCCAGGTGGTCGCGCCTCGGCGGCTGGGCGCAAAGGATTTTCTTGCCCTCGACGAAGAGACCATTCGCAACCTGGAGCTTTTCGAACCCCTGTACGGCGGCGAAGCCGGGGCGACGCTCATTCGCTTGATCGACAGCACCGCGACGCCCATGGGCGGACGGGAGCTGCGCATGGCGTTGCAGAGGCCGCTTTGTGACGTGCAGGAAATCGATGCGCGTCTCGACGCGGTCTCCGAGTTGTACGGTGACACGCCGCGTCACGAAACGCTGGTGGCTTTGCTCAAGGGCATTCATGATATGCCGCGGCTTGCGGCCCGCATCGCCTCCCGCAAAGCGATCCCGCGTGAATTGCACAGCCTGCGAGAATCACTCGAGAACCTTCCCGCCCTGAAGGAGGCGGTACGCGATAGCCGGTCCGCACTGTTGCGGCGTCTGGACGGACAAATCGGTGACCACGCGGAGGCCGCCGCCACTATCCGCAAAGCGATCGTGGACGATCCGCCCGGGCACCTGCGTGATGGCGGTGTCATCCGCAAGGGATTCAACGCGGAACTCGACGCGCTCATCGAGCGCAGTGAAGCGGCCAAGGTATGGATCGCCAACCTGGAACGGAGGGAACGGGAACGCACCGGCATCGGTACGTTGAAGGTCGGGTACAACAAGGTCTTCGGTTATTTCATAGAGGTCTCGAAAATGCATGCCGCGTCCGTCCCCGAGGACTACGTCGGCAAGCAGACGCTGGTCAATGCCCAGCGTTACTATACCCGTGCGCTCAAGGAGAGAGAGGAACTCATCCTCGAGAGTGAAGAGAAACGCATTGCCTGCGAGCAGGAGAACTTCGAGAAGCTGTGCGCGCGCCTGGCGAGTGAGCTCCTCTCGCTCATGGAAACGTCCGCGGCCGTTGCGCGTGTCGACGTCATCCAGTCCCTCGCCGTCGCGGCGAGGCAGCACGGGTTTCGCCGGCCCGTGGTCGACGGCTCGAAGGTCATCGAGCTGGGCGCCAGCCGCCACCCGGTTCTCGAGCGTGTTGGACCGGAAGCTTTTGTACCGAACGACCTCCAACTCGATGTGGATCGCAGGCAGTTCGCGCTAATAACCGGGCCCAACATGTCTGGCAAGAGCACGTTCTTGCGCCAGGTGGCGCTGATCGTCGTGCTCGCACAGATGGGCTCGTTCGTTCCCGCCGAGCGTGCCCGCATCGGCCTGGTCGATCAGATTTTTACGAGGGTCGGGGCCGGGGACCGCCTGAGCCGCGGCGAATCGACCTTTCTGGTGGAAATGAAGGAGACGTCGTACATCCTCGACAACATGACCGATCGCAGCCTCGTGCTGCTGGACGAGGTGGGGCGGGGTACCAGCACCTACGACGGGCTCAGCATCGCGTGGGCGGTGACGGAGTACATCCTGCAGGGCATCAAGGCTCGGCCGAAGACGCTCTTTGCCACGCACTTCCATGAACTGACGCAGTTGCGCCGCACATACCCACGGCTCATAAACCTCAAGATCGCCATCCGGGAATGGGAAGGAGGCGTCGTGTTCCTGCGCAAGATCGTTTCCGGTACCAGCGACCGCAGCTACGGTATCCATGCGGCACGAGTCGCGGGCCTGCCCGCCACCGTGCTCAAGCGAGCGGAGGAGATCCTGCACTCGCTGGAGATGCGCCGTGACCTGCTGCGCCAGGGCCTGTCCCACGACGCCAGGCACCCGGGGCAGATGGCACTTTTCGAACCGACGTCGGATATGGGCTCGAGTGACCGCAACGAGCAGCCGCTGGACGAGCTTACCCGGCGACTGCGTGACTTCGACATCAACGGAACCACGCCGCTCGATGCGCTCAAATTCCTGCAGTCTCTCAAGGATTCACTGGATCCACCCCGTTGATCCACCGGGTGTTTTTCCGCAGCCTGGGATCCTCAGTCGGGCCTATGTCAGCCATTTGGTCTGGGAATTGCATCTATTGCCAGAGGTTACCGTACGCGGTTGGTAGGGCATATCTCAACTAACTTCTTAAGTACATAATATAACTTTATGGCCACTAATAAGATAAGATGCGGCATTCTGGGTGCGCAGGAAAAGGACCTCGGTCTGCTCAGCGAGCTTCACCGTGAGCCCGGTGTCGAAGTTGCCTTCGTGTACGATCCACAGCTGGGTGCCGTGGGGCTCGAGATAGCGGAAATCCTCGGTATCCCCCCGTACCGCGAGCCCGAGCCGTTACGGGGACTCCGGGATATCGACTACATCGTGGTATCCGAGCCGCGGGCCCGTTTTAGCGAGGAACTGAGTGCACTCTCCGCCAGCAAAGCCAAGATCCTGACCCCGTCGGCCGCCGTCACCTCGCTGTGTGGACAGGCCTCTCCGGAACCTAGCGCGGTCGACCTGGAGACCCCCTATACCGTCGAGGACACGCTGCAGGCCCTCGAGAAACTCCTCGATCGCAAAAAGCTGCTCAAATTTCTACTGGAAGTGGCGGTCAAAGCGACATCGTCGAGCGCCGGCTCGGTCATGCTGTACTCCCCAGAAGCGAAGGAACTCTACATCGCCTACGCCACCGGACTCAGCGAGAAGGTGGTCAAGAATACACGGCAGAAGCTGGGCGAGGGTGTGGCAGGGACCGTTGCCCTTCGCAAACAGGCCCAGCTCTTGCGCTTGACAGCGGACAAGTCACTCTACGCCCGTGACCGCGACCGGCTGGATATCGCCTCGGCCATATCGGTGCCGCTCTTGTGGGAGGGGCGCCTCCTCGGTGTTCTCAACGTATCCTCGGGCAAGAAGGGACATGCACACGATGACAGTGACCTGTCGCGCTTGAAGAGCCTGTCGCGCCGTCTGTCCCGTGTGCTGTTCGAGTCCTTGAAACTGCAGGAGACGCAGATGAGGCACCGTGAGGCGAAGATCCGCTCGACGATGGGTGAAGTGGCGATCAAGCCGGTGTCCACGGTAGAAAAATTCTCGATTGTGTGCCGCTATCTCTCCGAACTGCTGAACGCCGAAACCGCTGAGGTGTTCATGCAAACCGTGGAGGGGGACTGGTTCATTCTCGGAGGGTCCAACCGGCTGCTGACGCCGAAGGGCAAGCGCGTGCGCCTTCAGAAAGGCGCTCTGAGCCGGGCGTTCCTCGAAAAGCGGTGCATCGTGCTCACCGAGAGCGCCGATCCGATGGCTCACTCGCTGGATGCGCTTTCCTCTAGCGTCTACTGTCACCTGGGCATGGACCACAGCGCGGGTGTTCTGGTCCTCGAATTCAAAGAACGCGACAAGCTCGACGATTTCCTGATCATCCGGGAGGCCGTCGAGCAGGAGCTCGCCCGCTTCATTTTTGCCGAGATGCGTGAGCGCAAACTCAAACGCGAGCTGGAGGCCTTCTCCAAGGTGTCCGATGCCGCTGCGACGCTTCTAGGTTGCCGCACGGTGCCCGAGCTGGCCGACGTGCTCGGACGGGTCGTGGGTGACGTGCTCGAGTGCCGGCGCGTATCGGTGAGACTGCGCGCCTCGACCGAGGATGAGAGTTTCGAGGTGAGCATGCTGCGGCCACCCGGGGAGAGCGACGGGGCATGGGTGACCGAAGACGAAAAACGGTTCGCGCGCCTGGCGGAGACCGGTAAGTCGTTCAGCATGGCGCTGTTGGATTTCGATTCCGAGATCCGCGAAGAGGCGGGCGCGTACGCGTCGCTGCTGGCGGTACCGATCGCCAGCAAAGAGGCCCTCTACGGCGGCGTCATCGCCTACGGCAAGGAGCCCAGCGACCCGATGGAAGAAGCCATCTTCTCGGACCTGGACTGCAACCTGCTCGAGAACCTGGGCCGCTTGATACTGCCGGTGCTCGACGCCATCCAGGACATTGGACCCGCCGCCTCGGCGACCGAACCGGACACCTACGAAACCGTTCTCGAGAGTAACCGCGAGCGATTTCAGAAGGTGTGCGTCACCGAAATCGCACGCTCCGACCGATACCACCATTCCTTCGCGCTGATCCTCTTTCGACTCAATCCACTGGATACGTTGTTCGAGAAAGACTACAAGGACGCCTTCGCGCTGGTGGACGAGATTACCCAGGGAATCCGCACCCGCACGCGTGAAACCGACTACGGGGCCTGGATCGACCGGGCCACCTACGCGATGCTGTCCCTCGAAGGGGGCCGTCGCATCCGCTTCTTGATGTCCCGTGTCGTGCTCTACCTCGGCAAGGACCTCTCCAGCGTGGAGGAGCTAGACGTTGCCAAGAACGACATCCTCGTCGGTTCCGCCATGTACCCGGGGAGCTCCCGGACCGCCGCCGAGCTGATGGCGGAGGCGGAAGTGAACCTCCAGACACCCACCCAGGAATAGTTTTCAACAGGAAATAGCGTCGGGAAGTCTCCCGCGTGCATGCTTTGATTGCCAGGGGCGAATCGTCCGTGATATCTTCGAGTCGTATTGAAGGTGATCAGAGGAGAAAATGCCTAGAATCAAGGTTTTGCCCGAAGAAGTGGCGCGCCAGATAGCCGCCGGAGAGGTGGTGGAGCGCCCGGCGTCAGTCGTCAAAGAGCTCGTCGAGAATGCGGTGGATGCCGGCGCCCGCGTTATATCCGTCCGCGTCGAAGGCGCCGGCGTGCGCATGATCGAGGTTCGGGACCAGGGATGCGGCATGGCACCGGATGATGTCGCGCTCGCCGTGCGCAGCTTTGCGACGAGCAAGATCGCCCGCGCGAGCGATTTGTCGACGATAGAGACCTTCGGATTTCGTGGGGAAGCGCTGGCGAGCATCTCGTCGGTGTCCCACTTTGAAATCATTTCGAGCGACCGGGAGAACGGGGAAGGGTGGCGCTTTGCGTGTCACGGCAAGGAGGAGGTCGAGAATTCTCCGGCGCCGCACGAACGGGGCACGACGGTTCGCGTGCGAGACCTTTTCTTCAATACACCGGCGCGCAAGAAGTTCTTGAAATCGGAGACGACCGAGCGGCGCAGGATACTGGAGACGATGTTGTCCTTCGCGCTGGCCTCTCCCGAGCTCGAGCTGCATTACAGTGTCGAGGGGCGCAGCGAGCTCGACCTCGTGCCCGCGGCGGCGTGGCGCGAGCGCGTGGCCGCGATTCTGGGCGGCGGCATCATGAAACACATGGTGACGCTGGAAGGAGGCGCGGCGCCGTTTCGGCTGCGCGGGTTTACCAGTCTGCCGACACATACGCGGGCGAATCGCAACCACCAGTTCATCTACATCAACCGGCGCCTGGTTCGAGAGAAAAGCGTTCTGCAGGCCGTGCAGTTGGCGTACCGCAACGTGATCCCGTACAAACGCTTTCCCGTTATCGTGCTTTCTCTCGACATTCCATACGACCTGGTGGATGTCAACGTTCACCCGAACAAGCTGGAAGTTCGCCTGCGAAACGAGCGCAGCGTGTTTGACCTGGTGCACCGCGCTCTCAAACAGGCGCTGTCCGCCCATTCCGAGTCGACACTGCAGGTGAGGTACAGCGGTGTCGCTGCCCGGCCGCCGCGACCGGCCGCTCCGGCGGCGGTCCTGGCCGACCCCGAGTTGGACTATGCGGCGCCACGCGGCGGTCCAGCGGTAAGCGACGGGGAGAGCTATCGGTCGAGAATCAAGGACGCGTACTCTTCTTATATGGAAGGCAGCGCCTCCCACAGGGAGTTCAATCCGCAGCTGTCGCTGAAGAACGCGGTCAGGAAACCGCCAGTGGTTCCGGCTGCGGCCGGAGAATTGAAAGAAGAGGTCGGCAGGGAAGACGCGCTCTTCTGGCAGTTCAACAACGCCTACATCTTTATCCAGGTGCGAGGTGGAATCGTCGTCATCGATCAACACGCCGCGCACGAACGGATTATTTTTGACACGAGCAAGAAACGTCTCGAGAACGAGATTCCCCTCTCGCAGCAGATCTTGTTTCCCATCCACCTGGAGCTGTCTCTGCGCGAGCTGGAGGTTTTTCGGACATCGGCGGAGGTTTTCCACAAACTCGGTTTTCACCTGGAGCCGTTCGGCGGCACCAGCATTCTGGTGCGCGGATATCCCCAGGGGTTGAAGAACTGGGAAGAAGGAAAGCTCTTGCTGCAGGTCTTCGACGACATCGTGCAGGATCGTATTCCGGGAAACTCCCACGCCGATCGCATCATTGCGAGTTTTGCCTGCCGCAGCGCGGTCAAGGCGGGGCAGCGGCTGGCGATGGAAGAAATGAAAATGCTGGCCGATCAGCTCTTTGCCGTCCCCAATCCGTATTCCTGCCCGCACGGCCGCCCGACCATCCAGAGGATATCGCTCGAAGACATCGAGAGTTGGTTTCTGAGACGATAATGACTTCACATCCCGGCGTCGCAATCATGGGGGCGACGGCCACCGGCAAATCTCGCGTGGCGATCGCGCTGGCGCGTTCGTTCGGCGCTGAAATTATCTCGATGGACTCGCGCCAGGTCTACCGGGGTCTTGACGTTGGCACTGCAAAAGTCAGTGCGGGCGAACGCGCGCAGGTTGTGCATCATTTGATCGACGTCCTGGACCCCGCGGAGGCGAACAGCGCGGGTCGCCACGTGACCCTGGCCCTGGAGGCGGGCCGGGCGATCGCCGCCGGCGGTGGGCTGGCGTTCTTTGTCGGGGGTACGGGGTTGTATTTCCGGGCGCTCTTCGAGGGCCTGATCGACGCACGGATTCCCGAGGACGCCCTGCGCCAAATTCGCGAGCGCATGGACACCCGTTCGACCACCGAGCTGTACGCGGAGCTCCAGGAGCGGGATCCCGAGCGCGCGGATGAGCTGTCGTCCAACGACCGCGTGCGCGTCGCGCGCGCGCTGGAGATTCACGACTACACGGGGAGCGCGCACAGTAGTCTCATAAAGGGACAAGAAGCGACGGGGTGGCACGGGTTACGAATCGTTTTGACACTGCCCCGGGCGCAGCTGCGCCGACGGATCGCACAGAGGACCCGCGAGATGTTCGACGCCGGGTGGGTGGAGGAGGTCGCCCGCCTGCTGGAGGCTGGTGTGTCGGTGAAGGCGCCAGCCATGCGCAGCCTCGGATACGGCGTGATTGCCGGCGCCATTGTGAGCGGTAAGGAACCCCGGGATACGATAGAGGATGTGGTTACCCAGACGCAGCAGTACGCGAAACGGCAGGAAACCTTTTTTCGCAGTGTCGCGGGGGCGCACTGGGTCGATGTGTCGAAAGACGAGCCGGTTCGGATGATCAGCGAATTATTAGAAAGCAGCGATGACTTTAAATCCCACTTGACATAATTGAGCTAACATGGTAAAAAAACAACCGTTAAGAGGGCGGGCATAACTCAGTTGGTAGAGTATCAGCTTCCCAAGCTGAGGGTCGCGGGTTCGAGTCCCGTTGCCCGCTCCAAAAATGAGATCATCTTGCTGACCGGCTGCCTTAGAAAAACCATATGGGTCGCTGTCGCCGCCGCGACTGTCCTCGCAGCCGGCTGCGCCGCACCGCACAAAAAGCCGGCCGGCGAAACGGCGATCGATCGAGCCGTCACGCTCTATATCGAAGGGGACTATGTGGAGGCGGAACGTCACTTGAGCCGGTTGGTCACGGCACTCAAATCCGAAGAAGACAGACGTACTGCCTATCTCTACCTCGGTCGCACCTACCTGGCGGTCGGTGAGTACGCACAGGCGGTCGAGGCGTTCATGAGTGGAAAAGTTCTCGGCGGCGGCGACCGCTTTGACCGGTATCTCACGATCGCCAGACAACACATCGGTGACTCACCCCTGAGCATTCGTGCGCAGGCCTATGTCACCCGAGCCCAACTCGCGGCGTTGATCCAGTCCGTTTTAGGTGAGGACCTCAGCGGCATCGCGGCGCCCGCGCCCGACACGGTCGCCAAGCAAGAACGCCTCCCGTACGTGCTATCGGCCGTAGCGGCGGGCATCATGGACGTTCTGCCGGACGGGAGTTTTTATCCGGACCGGAAAGTGACACGCAGCGCGTTTTATTTTGTGGTTCAACGATTGCTCGCCCGACTCGGAGTAGGGGGTGGGCAATTAGAAGACAATTTCTATCCACAAGGAGTTCGAAGTGCGATAGCCGCGGGGCCGCCCGGCGACTCGGTGGCCGGCGGCGAGTTCATTGCGGGGAACGAGGCGGTCCGTATCCTGCAGGCCATCGCCACGGCTTCCGACCCCTCGCGGAACTGAGTGGAGCCTGGGGGCAGGAATGAAAAGGCCGTCACGGGTGGCAATCGTGGGGAGACCCAATGTAGGCAAGTCGACCCTGTTCAATCGCATTACGCGGCAGCGGCGGGCGCTGGTCCATCCGATGCCGGGGGTGACGCGGGACGTACAGCGGATCGAAACCGAGTGGGCGGGTGTTGCATTCGATTTGATCGATACCGGTGGGCTGTTTTCGGGAATCGATGACGAGCTCATCCAGGAAGTGGAACAAAGAGCGTGGAAAGAGGCGCTTGGGGCCGACGTCATGATTTTTGTTACCGACGCAGAAGCGGGAGTTACCGGAACGGATATCGATGTGGCGAACCGCCTGCGGCAGGTCGACGGGGCCGTTTTTCTCGCCGTGAACAAATCTGAAAAGGGCCAGCATGCAGAAGCCGAGTTCTTCGAACTCGGCTTTGAGCGTATTTACGCGGTCAGCGCGCTGCACGGACAGGGGATCGGTGACCTGCTCGACGACGTCGTTGCCCAGTTGCCGCAACGTGAGCCGAGCGCCGCGGAGGAACACTTGAAGCTGGCGCTCGTCGGCCGGCCCAATGTCGGCAAATCGAGCCTCGCCAACGCCATGATCGGCGAGGATACAACCATCGTCGATTCACGGCCCGGCACCACGCGTGACAGCATCGACATCACGATGCAGTGGCACGGAAGAGCCGTCACCCTGGTCGATACGGCCGGGCTGCGCAAGAAATCGAAGAGCAGGGACGGACTGACATCACTAACGGCGATCAAGAGTATCGATGCCATCTCGCGGGCGGACGTCGTGGTGATGGTCCTTGACGCACCGCGGGAGATGGCGAACCAGGACGTCAAAGTAGCGAGCTATGCACACAAAGCGGGGAAGGGTCTCATGTTTTGCGTCAACAAGTGGGACCTGATTGAGGACAAGGACAACACCACGGTATCGCAGTTCGAGAAGAGGATTCGCGGTGCATTCAGGTTCGCCCCTTATGCGCCCGTTCTCTTTACTTCCGCGCTCAGCGGCCAGCGTGTCAGCCGTATCCTGGAAATGGCGTGGCGCATCAAGGAGTCGCGTGAGGTGCGTGTATCGACGAGTGACGCCAACCGTTTCATAGAGGGAGTCCTCGCCAAGAACCCGCCGCCGTCGCACGGAGGCGGCAACGGCAAGATTTACTACATCACGCAGGTGAGCGTATCGCCACCGACGTTTGCCTGTTTTGTCAACAAGCGGGCCTACTTCGACAGGTCGTACCTGAGGTTTCTCAACAACCGGCTGCGCGACCGGTACGCATTCGAAGGTACGGTCATCCGCATCAAGCTATCCGAGAAAGAACGTAAAGGGGCACGCTAGTGGTCGGTCTGGTTATCGTAATACTCGTCGGGTATTTTGCCGGCGCCATCCCGTTCAGTTACATCGCGGGAAAGGTGTGCGCCGGCATCGATTTGAGAGAGCAAGGGAGCGGCAATCTTGGTGCGTCGAACACGTTTCGTTACCTGGGCCCGTGGATTGCGATGCTGGTGCTTGCGGGCGACGTGGCCAAGGGATTCGTGCCGGCGTATTTCGCTCCCGACCTCGCGGCGACGAGCGAACTGCCCGGGCACTGGTTAATGCTGGCCGCCGGTTTCTTCGCCGTAATCGGGCACATGTTCTCCGTCTTCGTGGGTTTCCGGGGCGGCAAGGGCATCGCGACGACGGCAGGCGCTTTCCTGGCGCTCGCGCCGCTGGCGTTGCTGTGGGCCTTCGCTGTGTGGGCGTTGGTGCTGCTGCCCACGCGCATCGTTTCGGTGGCCAGCATCAGCGCCGCGGGTGCGCTGCCGGTTGTCGTGTTCGTCCTCGACCTCCTGGGGTACGCGTCGTATCACTGGTCGCTGCTCGCTCTGTCGGTTGCGATCGCCGTGGCCGTGATTGTCAAACACCGCAGCAATATCCAGCGCTTGATGGCGGGGCAGGAGCCGGCGCTGGGCCGACACAAGGAGTGAGCCGATGGCGGAACGAATGAGCGTCGCAGTTCTAGGAGCAGGAAGCTGGGGCACGACGCTGGCGATTCTCCTGCACGAAAACGGACATGAGGTCCGCCTGTGGGAATTCGACGGTGATCAGGCCGCCGCTTTGAAGACGGACCGGGAGAACAAGAAGTTTTTGCCCGGTGTCCCGGTGCCGAAGGCCATCGGCATCGAGACGGACCTTGCCGCGGCGCTCGAGGGCGCCGGACTGGTTCTGTTCGTGGTGCCCAGTCACGTGGTTCGCGCGGTGGCGGCGGATGCCGCGCGGAGCGGCGTGATCGAGTCGAACGTCATCATCGTCAACGCTGCCAAGGGCCTAGAGGAAAAAACCCTGAAGCGCATGAGTGAAGTGCTGCTCGACGAACTGCCGGTCGAGCGGGAGCGTGTGTGCACGATAAGCGGTCCCAGTCACGCCGAGGAAGTGAGCAAGAGGATGCCAACGTCGGTCGTGGTCGCCGGCGTCGACAGGGAAATCATACAGTCCGTGCAGGAGGTTTTCTTTGGTTCGTATTTCCGCGTCTATACGAACAGCGACTTACCGGGTGTCGAGATCGGGGTGGCGCTCAAGAACATCATTGCCATCGCCGCCGGTGTATGCGACGGACTCGGATACGGGGACAACACCAAGGCGGCGTTGCTCACACGGGGGCTGGTCGAGATAACGCGGTTGGGCACGGCGTTGGGCGCGCGGCGCGAGACCTTCTTCGGACTCGCGGGCATTGGCGACATGATCGCGACCTGTTTGAGCCGGCACAGCCGCAACCGGCATGTTGGTGAGAAGATCGGACGCGGCGAGCCGCTGGACAAGGTTCTTGGTGACATGGTCATGGTCGCCGAGGGAGTTCGAACCACGCGGGCCGCTGTCGAGCTGGGCAAAAAAATGGGGATTGATCTTCCCATCATCACCAGTGTTCACGAAGTACTATTTTCGAGTATGGATCCCCGGCAGGCCATCAACGACTTGATGAACCGGCCGCCGCAGGAGGAAATGAGTTGGATAGTGTCAGGTGATTCAGAAAGGGGTAGGTATGAGATATAGGACCGGTTCGGCCAAGATGTACTACTCCATCAGTGAAGTCGCCAAAATGACCGGTATCAAAGCGCACGTCCTGCGCTATTGGGAGACGGAGTTCCCCAGCCTACGGCCAAAAAAAAACCGGGCGGGGAATCGCAACTACCGCCCAAAGGAAATCAAGGCGGTGCTGGTCATCAAGGGCCTGCTCTATCGCGAAAAATTCACCATCAGCGGCGCCAGAAAGAAACTGCAGGAACATTACGGCAACCCGGATCCGCTTATCGACCAGCTTCAGATTCGTTTTGCGGATCCGCACGCGCGGGCCGTCCTGTCATCGATCAAAGATGACCTGGAAGAACTGCGCAACATGGTCGAAACCGGCATCAGGAAAGAGGGGGGCGGCGATTGTCCTTGATCCTCTCAACATCCAATGTTATAGTAACATACGAGGGTCGGGGCGTAGCGCAGCCCGGTTAGCGCACTTGTCTGGGGGACAAGTGGTCGCTGGTTCAAATCCAGTCGCCCCGACCATTCTCACCCGCACCCGACCTCTGGCAGTGTCCCGGTGATCGAGACTGAACCACACAAGGCGACGGCCACCTCTCGCCAATCGCTGCGCCACCGTCAGGGCAGCCTGGCGCTTGAATGATAACTGTCGCTTGTTATAAACTGGGCGCCTTCTTCGCCCGTCGGCTGTCTCCCGAACTTTCAGAAGCGATCACCGAAGCAATTCTAAAAACGCAGTACGTGTTCCGACTCGGTTCACGGCGAAACGTCCTACACAACCTCGGCTTCGTGCTGCCGTCGGCGAGCGACGACGAGCGGCGGCGGGTCGCCCGCCGGGTCTTTTCCAACTTCGCCCGCAGCATCTTTTACTTTCTGCGGCTGCCCTTTATCGGCACGGAAGAACTCAGGGCGCGGTGCGACTACAACGGGCTCGACAAGGTGACCGGCGAGCTGCGCCGCCGGGGCGGCTTCATTCTCGCCGGGCCGCACGTCGGCGCGTGGGAGGTCGGGGGCGCATGCCTGGCCGCTCTGGGGATTGAGTTGACCACGGTCGCCTCGCCACATCGATCACGCTTTGTCACGCGCTTCTTCAAGGAACGCCGGGCGCTGCTCGGCGTTGGATGCGTGGACGCGGGCGACGGCTCGACGGGGTCACTGCAGCGGCTGCTTCGCAACGGCGGCAGTATCGCACTGCTTGCGGACAGACCCTACGGCGGAAGGAAACGGTGTTTCACTCTTTTCGACCGTCGGATAGAGCTGCCGATTGGCCACGCCGCTCTCTCCGTGCGTTGCCGGGTGCCGGTGGTCACAACGGTGTGTGTCTTCGACGGCGGCGGTAGATTCCGCTTCGAGTACAACGGACCGCATTACCCGGAAAGAAAGTTGGGCTACGAAGCCGCAATGGCTCGGCTGCAGGAGCGATGCCTGCGTGACATGGAAGACTTCATTTCAAGGCACCCCGACCAGTGGTTCAACTTTGAGCGCATCTGACGTCCGCAAGCGTAAGGCAGAACCGCCCCCGACTGCCACAGTGGTGCCGGCGTTCAACGCCGCCAGGCATCTGGCGGCAGTGCTAGAGCGCATCGCGGCCGTCGATGCAACGCTCCCCGTTATCGTCGTCGACGACGGTTCGACCGACGGAACCGCGGACGTCGCGCGGGCGCACGGCGTACACCTGGTCATGCATCCGGAGAATCGGGGCAAGGGCGCGGCGCTCGCCTCCGGTATCGCCATGGCGCATGACCTGGGAATGGAGTTCGCGATCACCCTCGACGCGGACGGCCAGCACAACACCGACGAGATACCGCGTTTTATTGAATGCCAGATGCGAACCGGTGCTGACGTCATCGTCGGCAACCGCATGGCGGACCGGCGGGACATGCCTTTTATGCGCGTGTTCGCGAATCGGGTAACGTCCGCTTTTGTTTCACTGCGCGCGGGTACCTACATCCCCGATTCGCAAAACGGATACCGCATGCTTCGTACGTCTCTCGTGCAGAGGTTTCGCCTCGAGACGACGCGTTATGATACCGAATCCGAGATCTTGATCAAGGCGGGCAGGGCCGGTGCGAGCATAGAGTCCATTCCGGTCCAGACGATTTATGGCTCGGAAGAGAGCGGGGTGAATCCGCTGGTCGATACCCTGCGATTTTTGCGCTTGGTGATAAAGAGTTTCTTCTGGTAGTCTCGCCGGGACTTTATTGGGCTCCGCATGCTCGAATATACCATGCCGCTTACACTCTTGCTTACGAACGACGATGGCTACGACGCCCCCGGCCTGCAGGTGCTCATCGACGCCCTGGAGGGGCTCGGTGACATCTACGTCGTGGCACCGTTGAACCAGCAGAGCGCCAGCAGCCACTCGCTGACCCTGCGCAAGCGAATCGGCACTCGGCGTATCGGGGACAAGCGGTACACGGTGGACGGAACGCCGACGGACTGCGTGCTGGTCGCGGTCGATGCGTTGTTGGAGAAGCGGCCGGATCTGGTGATCTCGGGTATCAACCACGGCCCCAACATGGGGGAGGATGTCACGTACAGCGGGACGGTGGCCGCTGCTATCGAGGGGACGATACTGGGGATACGATCGATCGCCCTGTCGTCGCTGCAGCGTACGGTGGAGAGCGTCCAGGTGATCGGGCCCATCGCGCGCACCATCGTGGAGACGGCTATCAACCTGGGGATTCCCGGACGATGCTTTTTGAATGTCAACATTCCAAACCCCGAGATCTCCCCAATCAAGGGCGTGCAGGTCACCAAACTCGGGTCACGGGCGTACGACAACCTGCTGCAGGAGGAACGGGACGAAGAGGGCAACCCGGGGTACATCATCGGCGGGGAAGACGAACCTGTGTGGAAGGACGAAGAGGGTACCGACATCGCCGCCGTGCGTAAGGGCTATGTGTCGATCACCCCGCTGCACCTGGACCTTACCCACTACAAGTCGATTCTGGAAATGGAGAGGTGGCGTTTCGACCTATGAGTTTCAAGGACTACCGGGTCGCGCGGGAACGCATGGTCCGCGAGCAGCTTGTCGGGGGCGGTATCAGCGACCCGAAGGTACTCGACGCGATGCTGGCTGTTCCACGACACCTCTTTCTGGATCATGACGCCGGCTCCGAAGCGTACAGCAATCACGCGTTTCCGATCGGCCACTCGCAGACGATGTCGCAGCCGTACATGGTCGCCTACCTCGCCGAGCACCTGGAGTTGGCGGGAAGCGAGCGGGTGCTCGAGATCGGGACCGGTTCCGGGTACCAGGCGGCGGTGCTGGCAAGGCTCACGCGAGGCGTCTTTTCTATCGAACGCATCGCGGACCTGTCGCAAAAGGCAAAGAGTATCATGCACAAGCTGCGTATCATGTCCGTGCACATCAAGATCGGGGACGGGGCGTTGGGGTGGCCGCAGCACGCACCCTTCGATCGCATCCTGCTGACGGCGGCGGCCAGCGAGGTGCCCGAGCGGCTACTCGCCCAGCTGCGTGACGGCGGTTTTTTGCTGGGACCGGTCATGGGGAGCGGGGGAGAACAACACATTGTCAAGCTCTCACGCCGGGGCAGCTCGTTTCATCTCGAAAAACTCAAAGACTGCTCGTTCGTTCCCCTGGTTCGCGACACGACCGGACGCGACCAAAATCCTCCGCTGACACCCAACTATTCCTGACCGATGAAAGAGAAACTCATCGATCTGTTGTCCAGCTCACCGCATGAAGTGACAACCGTGGTCCTGGCCATGCTTCCCATTTCCGAGCTGCGCGGGGCCATTCCGTACGCCATCGCGGTGGGCAAGATACCATGGCAGGAAGCCTACGTCATCGCTGTCATCGCGAACTTCATTCCCGTCATTCCTATCCTCTACCTCATCGGTCCCGTGTCCGAATACCTGCGGCGCTTCGAGACGTTCGACCGCTTCTTCGACTGGCTTTTTGCGCGTACGCGGCGCAAGGGCCGCCTGATCAAACGCTTCGAGGTCATTGGCCTGGTGCTTTTCGTTGCGGTCCCCCTACCGGTGACCGGAGCATGGACGGGATCGCTCGGCGCTTTTCTCTTCGGGGTCAAGAAACGTGTCGCTCTACCCGCGATCTTTCTCGGCATATGCATTGCCGGCATCGTGGTTACCCTGGCCGCGCTGGGACTCATCTCCGTGT
>JAZGDW010000180.1:0-2269 GCA_036478295.1 Candidatus Krumholzibacteriia bacterium | reverse complement strand
AGGCCTCGTCAGCCGACTCCTGATCGAGTGAGCGGATGTATTCCATCCGCCAGGGCGCCCAAAGATTTTTGTTGAAATCGGCCATCTCAGCTCGCGTCCACCGGGCACGCGAAGTCTATCGTCCCAGGACCGATCGAACAAGGACGACCCACTTTGCATCGGCCGGCGGAACGGGTAGACTCCGCAGCATGATGCTGGGACCGCGATCGTGGATTCGACTAGCGCTGCTTACCGGGCTCGTGCTCGCGGGCATGGGCGGGTGCAACCGGGATGTCCGCCTTACGGGGCGCAAGCTTCGCAGCGTTACGGTCGGGCCGACGACCCACTACGCAATGACACTGAACGAACAAGCCTCACCTGGGCAGGTGGCCTATGTCTTGCTGCGCGCCATCGTGGATGACTTCCTGGCCGAAAGCAAGGCAGAGCGCGAGGCCGCCCTCGACAAACAATTCGATATCTGCGCCGCCAATGTGATTCAGGACAGGAACCGAACGGCGCTTAGCCGGGACGAATTCGTCTATACAGTGGTGTATCATTGGACGCCGACCGTCTCGCACTACGTCCACGACTTTGAGACGGAGTGGGAAAAAGCGCGAGAACGGTTCGTTCTTCGCGGCCCCAGGTCTGGGAAGGGATCCGACTCGGGTGTGACGGAGTGTGAGGTGTTGATGGAGGTCGAGGACCCCAGTGGTGATCCAAGCGCCCGTGTGGTTATGGTCGTGTACCTGGCACAGGACAGCGGATTGTGGCGGGTGCTGCACCTTGGGTTTGACCCGACCAGGCGCTCGATTGGGAATTAAGAAAAAAAGTCAAAACGTCGAAAAGTCAAAAAGTCGAAATAGAAAAGGGACGTAAGAAGACGCCGAGGTTGTCCCTTTGTCCCTCTCTTCCGCTGCGGTTTTCCGTTTTGTTTCGACGTTTCGACGTTTTGACGTTTCGACGTTTTGACGTTTCTTCGCTATTCACGGCACGCCCATGGAACCTGCGGCGATCACGGTTAAGGGTGCCCGCGAACACAACCTCCGCAATGTTTCGCTCACGCTCCCTCGCGGAAAGCTGGTTTGCTTCACCGGCGTCTCCGGCAGCGGCAAGAGCAGCTTCGCGTTCGACACGCTTTTTGCCGAGGGGCAGCGGCGGTACATCGAATCACTCAGCTCCTACGCCCGGCAGTTCCTCGGACAGCTCCCCAAGCCGGACGTGGACCAGATCAGCGGCTTAAGCCCGGCCATCGCGATCCAGCAGAAGTCGAGCGGCTGGAACCCGCGAAGCACGGTCGGGACGATTACCCAGATTCATGACTACCTGCGCGTGCTGTTCGCGCGTGTCGGTCGACAGCACTGCACCGGTTGCAGCCGACGCATCAGCGCCCAGACACGGGAGCAGATCCTCGCACGAATTCTGCAGTTGCCGGCGCGTACGAAGGTCTTGATCCTCGGGCCCGTGGTTCGCGGCCAGAAGGGTGAGTATCGTGACCTGTTCCAGGACATGATCCGGCAGGGGTACGCCCGGGCCCGCGTAGACGGTGAGGTCGTCGCCCTCGCTGAGGCGCCCAGGCTGGCCCGGAACGTCCGCCATGATATCGAGATCGTGGTCGATCGGCTGGTCATCTCCCCGACGATTCGGTCGCGACTGGCTGAAGCCGTGGAAAACGCCTTGAAGCTTGGTGACGGCACACTCATCGTGCAAGTGTTCTCCTTCGAGCGAGCCGCGGGCTTGAGCCAGCGCCAACGCCCAAACTCGAATCGACTCCCGGACTCCCCGCGTGCCTCGCGACGCCCACAATCGAGCAGGCCCGACAACGGTGACATCCTCCTGTCATCGCACTACGCCTGCCCGACATGCGACCTGAGCTTCGAGCCGCCGTCACCGCAGCTCTTCAGCTTCAACTCGCCGACGGGGATGTGCCTGACGTGCGATGGAATGGGCACGACGTTCGACTTCGATCCCGATCTGATGGTGCCGGACCCTCGGAAATCGTTTCTCAATCTTGCGATCGCGCCGATGCGGACGCTGATCGGCCGATGGCGGCGGCATATCTACCGGGGAGTCGCGAGCCACCTAGACGTCGATCTGAAAACGCCCTGGTATAATCTGCCCGCCACGCCGAAGCAAGCCCACCTTTACGCACTCTGTTACGCGCACGTCACGTTTGAATGGCGCTGGTCGGGGGGCATCTGGCGGCACGGCGGGACCTTTCCCGGTGTCATTGCGGAGCTTCGCGACAAGCACCGCAAGGCCACCTCGAACTTCGTCCGGGCCTACTATGAAA
>JAZGDW010000018.1:0-10578 GCA_036478295.1 Candidatus Krumholzibacteriia bacterium | reverse complement strand
GTCACTCCCTATCCTTTGGGTCAGGCGGCGAGCCAGCGTTTTAGATTCGAACAGTACTTTCCCCTTCTAGCGCTGGAGAGGATGGAGTTCGACTCGCTGCCGTTCTGGGACCACAGATCGTGGAATATCCTGTACCGAAAGGGCAAACGGTTCTCCAAGCTGATTGGTCTTGTGCGGGGATTCATTGGACGGCTGCGGCTCCTGGCGCGGCTGCGGCGCTACGAACTGGTTTTCATCCACAGGGAGATGGCGCCTGTGGGTCCTCCCGTTTTCGAGTGGATCGTCACGCGTCTGTTCAAGAAACGAACCGTCTACGACTTCGACGATGCCATCTGGATGTGCCACGCATCGGGCGCCAACCCATTCGCGGGCAGACTTCGATGGCATTCGAAGGTCGGCCGCATCTGCCGGTGGAGCAGCCGTGTTTCCTGCGGCAACGAGTTTCTGGCAGGTTTCGCGCGCCGCCATAACAGCGACGTAGTCGTAAACCCGACGGTGGTGGACGCTGAGAACTACCACGCTACCATGCGTGAAGCGGGCAGTGTCCGGGTGGTGGGGTGGACGGGAACGCACTCCACCATCGGGCACCTGCAACCGTTGATGCCGGTTCTGCGCCACCTGCGGTCCGAGTTCGGTTTTACCATCCGGGTTATCGCCGACCACCCACCGCGTTTTGATACGGATATCATCGAGTTCGTTCGCTGGAACAAGGAGTCCGAGATCGATGATCTCCTGGCGCTGGATATCGGCTTGATGCCGCTGCCGGACACCGAATGGGCGCGCGGCAAGTGTGGTTTCAAGATTTTGCAGTACATGGCTTTGGGAATACCGACCGTGGCGTCTGCGGTCGGTGTAAACACCGACATCATCGACCACGGCGTGGATGGATTGTTGTGCACTGATGTGAAGGAATGGAAATCGAACCTTGCCCGTCTTCTCAGCGACAGCGATCTGCGGCAGACATTCAGATCCGCGGGACGGCGCAAAGTGGAGTCGCGTTACTCGGTGGCAGGTAACGCGCAGGCTTTTCTCGCCACCTTGAGCAACGTGTCCACCTGACGAAAGCGTGCAGCGATGTGTGGCATAGCAGGTGTCGTGGCATTCGACGAGCGGGGAAAGGCCTCGCTCGACCGTTTGGAAGCGGCGACCGACAGACTCCGGTCCAGAGGACCCGACCATCGGGACACGTTTTACCATGAAGGGGTGGGGCTGGGTCACCGCCGGTTGGTCATCATAGACCCATCGCCGGGGGCCAACCAGCCGATGAGCTGTGAATCAGGCCGGTACACCATCGTTTATAACGGCGAGATCTACAATTTTCGCTCGCTCAAGAGGGAACTCGAGGCGCGTGGCGTAACATTCGACACAGAGTCAGACACCGAGGTGGTGTTGAAGTTCTTTGCCGCGGAGGGTCCGTCGTTTCTTCGCAGGCTCAATGGTTTCTTTGCGTTCGCTATTTATGACCGGGTCGATGGCTCGTTGTTCGTGGCGAGAGACCGGCTGGGAATAAAGCCGCTCTATTTTTATCAGGACGGGCACCATTTCATTTTCGCGTCCGAGATGAAGTCCCTGGCCGAGTTTCCTTTTCCCCGCGAACTAGACAACGTTTCGTTGTACCAGTACCTGCAGTTGAACTACATTCCGGCGCCGTATTCGATCTTTGAAAACGTCCGCAAACTGGAACCCGGCAAATATCTCCGCGTCAAGGACGGACGGGTGAGCGAGACCTCATACTACGAAATCCCCTTCGAGAAAGGTGTTTCCACAAACGGGTCCTACCGTGAGGTTCAGGCGAAGCTGGTCGAGACATTAGAGGCGTCCGTATGCAGCCGCCTTGTTTCCGATGTCCCGCTGGGAGCGTTTCTCAGCGGGGGAATTGATTCTTCTATTATTGTAGCGCTGGCCGCGCGTCATGTTGACCGTTTGGATACGTTCTGCATAGGGTTCCGTGACAATCCGCTCTACGACGAGTCGAAATACGCGCAGCTGGTCGCCGATCACTGCGGCACCCGCCACACGACCTTTCCCCTGACCAGCGGAGAGCTCTACGAGTGCCTCTCGGGAGTGCTGGAATACACGGACGAACCGTTCGCCGATCCTTCGGCACTCGCCGTTTACATACTCAGCCGCTGCACGCGCGAGCACGTCAAGGTGGCGCTGTCGGGCGATGGCGCCGACGAGCTGTTCGGCGGGTACAACAAGCACCTCGGGGAATTCAGAGTCCGCAGGGGAGGACCGGCCGCATTCATGGTGAAGCGCTCGGCGCCCTTGCTCGCCATGGTGCCATGGTCCCGTGATTCAGTGTGGGGCAACAAGCTGCGGCAACTGCACCGCTTTGCACGCGGCGCGCGGCTTTCTGCCAGGGAGCGCTACTGGAGCTGGTGCTCGTTCACCGAGGCGGATGAAGTGCTGGCGCTTCTCGCACCCTCGCGCAAGCGCTTCGGGCGCTTGCAAGAGGAGGAAGCGTTCGATGAGAGACGAGAGGCCGTGCTCGCCGGCATCGGCGAAGATGGGGACCTGAACGACGTGCTCTACGCAGACACGCAGTTGGTGCTGCACAACAACATGCTCCGTAAGGTGGATGGAATGTCGATGGCCCATGGACTCGAGGTCAGGGTGCCGTTTCTGGACCATCACGTCGTGGGGATGGCCTTTACGCTGCCGCCCGAGTACAAGATCAGCGGGGGCATGACCAAGCGAATCCTGAGGGACGCATTCCGGTCGCAGCTGCCGCCGGCGTTGTATCGGAGGAGCAAACACGGGTTCGATGTACCACTCATGAAATGGTTCCGCACCGAGCTTCGTTCGATGATCTGCGACGACCTGCTCGATGACGATTTCGTGGAAGCGCAGGGCATTTTCGATGTCGGCGCTGTCCGCGATGTAAAACGCCGTCTGTTTGGCCGGCGCCCCGGCGACATCGAGCGCCAGGTGTGGAGCCTGATTGTTTTTCAATCGTGGTGGCAGCGGTACATGGCTGTGTGAGAATGATGATGACGAGCACAGGCAGAACGTCGAGCGCGTCGACGCGCGCCATGGCCGGCGAAAGGCCGCGACCCCGAATCCTTTATCTCGTGACGGAAGACTGGTATTTTTGTTCCCATCGTCTGCCCGTGGCACGGGCCGCACGCGATGCCGGTTTCGAGGTCGTCGTGGCCACGCGGGTACAAGATCACGGAACGCAGATTACTGACGAAGGCTTTCGGCTCGTTCCGCTGCGCTGGCAGCGGCGCTCGCTTCACCCGTGGCGTGAGCTGCGGGTGGTGGCCGAAGTCGCCGGTGTTTACCGCCACGAAAAACCAGACCTGGTACACCATGTTGCACTCAAACCGGCGGTCTACGGCTCGGTGGCGGCGCGCCTGGCCCGCGTGCCGGCGGCCGTCAACACCGTTGCGGGGCTCGGCTACGTGTTTACGTCGCGCCAGTGGAAGGCGAGGATACTCGGCGGGATCCTCAAGGCGGCGTTCCGCTCGCTGCTCAAGAGGCCGAACGTTCGTATCATCCTGCAGAACCCCGACGACCGGGATTTGTTCGCGGCGCTGTGCAAACCGCGCCCGGAACAGATGGTGTTGATCCGGGGTTCGGGTGTGGACGTCGAACACTTTGTGCCCCGCCCGCAGCCCGACGATGTCGTGGTCACGATGGTGTCCCGCATGTTGTGGAACAAGGGCGTCGGAGACCTGGTCGAAGCGGCGAAGCGCCTGCGCGGCGCCGGCGAGCCCGTGCGCTTTTTGCTAGTTGGCTCTCCGGATCCGGAAAACCCGGCATCGATCCCCGAATCCCAATTGACCGCGTGGCAGGAAGCCGGCCATGTCGAATGGCTCGGGCATCGCACCGACGTCGCCGATATCTGGGCAAGATCGGCCATCGCCGTTCTGCCGACGACTTACGGTGAAGGGGTCCCCAAGTGCCTGCTGGAGGCGGCGGCCTGTGGGAGACCGATTATTGCGACCGATACCGCCGGGTGCCGCGAAATCGTCCGCGATGGCGAGAACGGTTTGCTGGTACCCACCGGTGACCCCGGCGCGCTCGTCGACGCGATCCGGCGCCTGTCGCGCGACCCGGCGATGCGGGCCGACATGGGTGCAAAGGGGCGCGAGCTGGTCATCGGACATTTCTCGGAAGATACCGTCGTGCGGCAGACGATGGACGTCTACCGATCACTGGTGGAAATCGAACGATGAGCAAGGGACCGGCATACCTGGTCACCGGCGCGTCGGGCTTCGTCGGCCGCTCCCTGTGCCGGCGTTTGTACGGCGCAGGTCGCGTGCGTGCGCTGCTCCGCCGCCCGGGCGAGGGGCCGTGGCACGAGGCGGTATTCGCGGACCTGGAAATGAACTCACCGCTGGACGAGGCCGTCGCCGGCGTGGATACGGTTTTTCACTTGGCCGGCAAAGCCCACGATCTCGGTCGCCGTGCCGGCGATGCCGGGGGCTATGACAGGCTCAACGTGGAAGGCACGGCCCGCCTGCTGCGTGCGGCCGGGCACGCCCGCGTCGCGCGTTTCGTTTTTCTCAGCTCGGTCAAGGCGATGGGTGAGGGGGGAAACTCCTGCCTGAGCGAGGACGCCGCCGCGGAACCGCAATCGCCCTACGGCCGGTCGAAACGCCGGGCGGAGATACAGGTGTTGGAAGACAGCGGGATACCACATCGGTCGGTGTTGCGCTCGACGCTGGTTTATGGATCGGGGGCGAAGGGAAATCTCGCCCGAATGATCCGGGCGATGGAGCGAGGGTTGTTCCCCCCGATTCCGCATGCCCACAACCGGCGATCGATGGTCCACGTCGACGACCTGGTAGACGCGTTGCTTCTCGCAGCGGAGAAACCCGAGGCCAATGGTCGCGTCTTCATCGTGAGTGACGGCCGCGACTATAGTACTCGTGAGCTCTACGAATGGATCTGCGAGGCGATGCATCGCCGTGTGCCTCCGTGGACGGTGCCGGTGAGGTCTCTGCGTGTCCTGGCCAGACTCGGAGACGGCTGCGCCCGCGTGCTGGGCCGCCCGTTTCCGTTTGATTCGGCGGCCTTCCAAAAACTGCTGGGGTCGGCCTGTTACGATTCGGCGCTCATCCGGAAAACGCTCGGGTACCACTCCACGCGAAGTCTCAAGGACGAGATGCCGGATATCGTGGCATCCCTACGCGCCGGCACTCGGTGACGCCGGTAGAAAAGCCCTTGTCTTACCGGCGCGCAAGCCCTTATTGTCACTAAAATCCGGAGGATAATCGATTCCGAAAGGATTGGCCTCCATGACCGGTCTTGGTGCATTCATTTCCGCATTCATAGTCTCTTATGTCGGTACCGTGCTGCTTCTGAGGATTCGCCTGCGGAACGCGTTCGTCGACGTGCCCAACGAACGGAGTTCGCACGAAACACCGAAGCCCCGCCTCGGTGGCATCGCCATCGTGGGGGCGTTCACGGTCGTGTACCTGGTTTTGCTGACCGTGCGGCCGGGAATGACGGCCTATCTTCCGCTTGTGCTCGGTGGGTTGCTGGTTTTCGGAGCCGGAGTGATGGACGACCGCCGCTCGCTGCCGGTTTACGTACGGTTCCTGGCGCAGGGACTGGCCGTAACGCTCCTGATTGTGGCGGGCCACTATGTCGACCACATCTTCCTGCCGCTTGTCGGGACCCTCGAATTGGGCCCGCTGGCGATACCGTTCACGGCGCTTTTTGTCCTTGCGAGCATAAACTTTTACAATTTTGTGGATGGTGTCGACGGCCTCGCCGCGGGCAGCGCCTTCATCGTCGCCACGTTTCTCGCCCTCATTGCTTACATGCTGGGCCACATTCCGCTGGCGCTGGTGTGCGTGGTTCTGGCGGGCAGCGCCGTGGGATTCCTGCAGTTCAACTTTCCCCCATCAAGACTCTTCATGGGGGACAGCGGCAGCACGTTTCTGGGGTTTGTTTTCGCCGGCGTCGCGATAATGGGAAACGGCCTGAGCCCGGAGATTCCGTTCTTCATACCGGTGTTGATGCTCTCCTCCTTGTTTCTCGACGCCGGGCTCACGCTGGTAAAGAGGGCGTTGAAGGGTGAAAAGATCTTCCAGCCCCACCACACCCATTATTACCAGAGACTCCTGTCACTCGGGCTCAACCACAAGCAGGTGACAGTGCTGGAATACGCATTGACCATCCTTCTGGGCGTCAGCGCCTTGATCTTCTTCAAGGCGGGCGGCTTCTTTCCGATCTTTCTGACCCTGTGCTGGGTGGTGATCTTTACCGCAACGATTCTCAAGATTCGCAGTCTGGAAAGGGGAGATCGTCTCTTCTGGGAACGGAGAACGCTCATGGTCGTGGCCGGTGACCTGCTGGTGACCGCATTGGCCTATTTCGGAGCGTATTTTCTGCGCATGAACTTTCGTTTCACCGAGGCGGAGGGGATGGCCATCCTCAAGGCGTTCCCGCTGGTGCTTGTGGTCAGGAGCGCCTGTTTCTATTACTACGGTCTCTATCGCGGCGTGTGGAAATACACCAGCACACCCGATGTCGTCCGAATCGTCAAGGCGGTCACCAGCGGCTCCGTGATCATCGTCGTGCTGCTTGTCTTGTTTTACAGATTTGTTGCGTTTCCACGCTCTCTTTTTATTATCGAGTATTTTCTCCTTATCGTGGCGCTGGGGGGCACACGCTTCGCCTCGCGTCTCTTCCACGAGTTTGGAAAGGAGGCGCTCGGCGGCCGGGTCAAACGTGTCGCTGTAATTGGAGCCGGTGACCGCGGCGAGCGAATCGGCCGTGCGATCCGCGGCACGCACGACAAAAGTGTGTCCCTGGTCTGCTACATCGACGACGACGAGGACAAACAGGGCCTTACCCTGCAAGGAATCCCCATTCGCGGCCCGGCGGACAACCTGGACGCGATATGCAAAGAGCTCGAAGTTGACTCGCTCGTGCTGGGTATCGCGTCGTTGCCGCAGAAGCAACTCGATGCCTTTGTCGATCTCGCGCGTGCGGCGGGCTTGCCGCTGGAGACCCGGGACGGGCGTTATCGCAAACAGCAGGAGTCAGGCGTCGTGCTGTTCGACCAGATAAGCCGGTCCATGAAGAGAGGATTGCCGCTGCACGGCCAGAAGAGATCGAGCGAGTTCTACACCGGAAAACGCGTGCTGGTGACGAACGGCGGTCACATCATCGGCAGCGCACTGGTGAAACGATTGGTGGGAATGGGAGCACGGGTGACCGTTCAGATCGACTCACAGTGGGACGTCGAGCGCTTCGGTGGTTGGCAGGGCGCGGGTTGCCGGTTTTATATCGGCCGACTCGATGATCAGGACGAAGCGGCCCGAATTGTTTCCGGCTGTGAGCCTCAGGTGATTTTTCACTGTATCTCGACTTACGCGGGCCCTGTGGTCAACGAGCGGGATTTCCTGTGGCGGAGCGTGGTGTACTCGACCGATGCCCTGGTCAAGGTCGTCTCGGCACTCCCGGTTGAATCCTTGACGCTGATTTCGTTCTGGGAAAATCTCTCGGCGGCGGACGAAGCGGCCAAACTCCTGTCCGTGAGTGAAGCGCGCGTCCTCAATTGTCGGCAACTTCACGCCGCTTCACCGAGGGTCGTCCGTGTGGCCACGGTTCTGACGGAGAAAAGGCTCCTGGAAATACTGGATGGCGTGCCGCCCGTGGCTGGGCGGACCGGTCACGCCGAGGAGCGTTTCTCCGTTTTTGAGCCCGAAGCGGTGGCGCTGTGTGTGGATGCGGGGGCGAGCGCGAGAGGAAGAGCGCTTATCATCCCTCGAGACGAGGTGCCCATCGGGGCGCGCGATCTGCAGAGGTTTTTCCGTGATCGAAAAACCAGCGGATACGCAGCCACTGAGGCGCCCGATGAGAGGCGCATGCTTTTTCCTTCGGAGCTGCTCAAAGGATCGTCCATCCCGGGTGCAAGCGTCGTGGTGAGCCCGTTGTACCCGGCCGGCAGCGAAATGCTGACGGCTGTCGAGCGGTGCCTGCACGCGCCAGGAGATGCCGACCGCGCCCAACTGCTCGGCAACCTTCACACGCTTCTGTGCGAGAAACCGGCGCGTGAAATACGCGCGTCCATGGACTAGGCCGCGGCCAATCCGGTGACACGAATGAAAAAACCTTACTATTTTCTCGTGGCGATGCGGCCACGCCAATGGACGAAAAACCTCGTCCTTTTTGCCGGTCTGATTTTTTCTCAGAACATCACCAACGGGGCGTTGCTGCTGAAGAGCGTGTATGCGTTTATGATTTTCTGTGCACTCTCCGGTGTCATCTATCTCGTCAACGACATCGCCGACATCGAGAAGGACAAGATTCACGCCGGCAAGAAGAAACGGCCGCTTGCGGCGGGCGAACTGCGGGTGGCGGAAGCACTTGTCTTTGCGATCGTTGTCGGCGCCGTCGCCCTGTTCCTTGCCTACCGGGTGGGTTCGAGTTTCTTCACCGTGGCCGTCGTGTTCTTCGCTCTGAATTTTCTCTATTCCTTTCTTCTCAAGAAGATCGTGCTGCTCGATGTTGTGAGTATTTCACTGAGCTTTGTCGTGCGCGCCATCGCCGGAGTCGAAGCGTTAGTGGGTGCCGACTCGACGATCGAGCTCTCTCCGTGGCTTCTGATCTGTACGCTCTTCCTGTCCCTGTTTTTGGCCTTCTGCAAACGGCGCTACGAGCTGCGCACGCTCGACGATGCCAGCAGTCATCGCGAATCACTGGCGGAGTATTCGCCGATGCTGATCGATCAACTGGTCGGCATCTCGGCGGGGGGGGCCGTCTTGTCGTATTCGATCTACACCATCTGGCCGGATACGGTCGCGCACTTCGGCACCACGGGGCTCATTTATACCATACCCCTGGTTCTGATCGGGGTCATGCGCTACCTCTACCTGGTCTACAGCAGGGAAGAGGGCGGCAGTCCATCGGAGATGCTTCTCAGCGACCGGTTTATCCTCATCGACGTCTTTGTGTGGATACTGCTCGTGGTTGCGATATTTCACCTTTTCTAATATACTTATTAAGGTTGCAAGCTGCTCCTGACAGCGCCGCGAAGTCCGTGGGTGGCGAACACCGGCGGAGAAGGGCGCCGCGGGAGAACGCGGGTTCGATGGTCGACGGCGCCGCGGAAGAACGCCGGTTCGGTGGTCGACGGCGCCGCAGGAGAATGCCGGTACGGTGGCAAACCGCACACGCATCCAACAGGAGATAAGATTATGGCCTCCGTTGTTTCGGTCGTCAGGACACGGCCCGAGACGATTCTGCCCGACTACAAGCGCGTGATGGAGCTTGCCCACTGGCAGGACCACCTGACCGGCGAGCGGGATCTGTTGCTGAAGCTCAACTTATCCTGGACCAAGTATTTTCCAGCCTGTTCCAGTCAGCCGTGGCAGCTCGACGGCGTTCTCGAGACGCTGCTCGAAAAGCGTTACAAACCCGAAAAGGTGCTGCCGGTGGAGAACAAGACGGTTGTAACCAATCCCCTGAAGGGCGCGCGCAACAACCGCTGGCTCCCCGTGCTGGAGAAGCACCGCTGCCGGTTCCGGCCGCTCACGGACGTCGAATGGAAGGTGTACCGGTTCGATTCCGAGTTGCTCAAACTCAACCACATCTTTCCCGAAGGCATAGAGATCCCCGCGATGTACGTGGGCAGAGACATACTTCACCTGCCGACGGTCAAAACGCACGGCCATTCGGTGACCACCGGTGCGATAAAGAATGCTTTCGGCGGCCTGCTGAAAGAAGTCCGTCACTACGCTCACAAGTACATCCACGAGGTGCTAGTCGACCTGCTCTACATGCAGCGGGAACTGCACCCCAACGTTTTTGCCGTCATGGACGGAACCGTTGCGGGAGATGGCGCCGGCCCGAGAACCATGTTTCCCAAGATCCAGAACGTGATACTGGCCAGTGCAGACTCGGTGGCGATCGACGCGGTGGCGGCGAAGCTGATGGGGTTCGAGCCGATGGATATCCCTTACATCCGCATGGCGACGGAAAGAGGATTGGGTGAAGGCAGAATCGAGAAGATAGAGATCGCCGGTGAGGACATTTCGAAGATGAACTTCGGATTCTCCAGCCGGAAGAGCCTGGTCATCTGGGGCGACCAGATGCTGCGGCTGGGTCCCCTGCGATTCCTGGAGAAGCTCTTGCTCCATTCCCCAATGGTGGTCTGGGCTCCGTTCGCCTCGAACGTCTACCACGACTATCTGTGGTACCCCACGATCGGCCGGCGGCGGATCCAGGCCTTTTCGAGAACCCCGTGGGGCCGACTGTTCGATGACTACCGCGACGGCAGCAAACCGCCCGTGTCCCTCTACGCGGGTGGAGACGGGCAAGTCAAGACGACATGACCAGTTCCGGTGACAACCCGAGCGTTCGCGCTCGTGCCCGCGCAAAAGTCAACCTGGCACTCGAAATCATCCGCAAGCGAAGTGACGGCTACCACGAGCTGGAAACCATCTTCCAAAGCGTTAACCTCTATGATGAGTTGGAGTTAGAGTTCAACGACAGCGGCCGCATCCTCCTCACCTGCTCGGACCCCGGCGTTCCCACCGGCCGGGACAATCTCTGCTACCTCGCGGTGGAGAAGATGCGCCGGCTATCCGGCCGCGACGACCTGGGTGCGAA
>JAZGDW010000179.1:0-6060 GCA_036478295.1 Candidatus Krumholzibacteriia bacterium | reverse complement strand
TGTTCTGTTCTTCGGTGTACTGCAGATCCGTGACGGCTTTGGCGGAAAAAAGGGATCTGCGTCCCGCCCGCACGTCACGTTCTTCAAAAACACAGCGCAGTGGAGCGGCAAGAAGGCGGCCCTGGTGAACGTTCCTGTTTCGGCGCTGGTGCTCGGTATCATCGTCCTGGGAGCGCTGCTCCTCAGCGCCGTACTCTTCGCACCCGTTCACGACTACGCTCAGTACTCGATCCGGGGAGCATCGGAGAGTGGCGGCCTGGATTACGAGTACGCGACCTCATGGAGCCTGCATCCGGCCGAGATGCTTACCTTCATCGTGCCCTTCTCTTTCGGTTTTGGGGTGCCGGCCTACCACGGTCACATGCCGTTCACGGATTACCCCAACTACGTCGGACTCGTCGTTATGCTCTTCGCTCTTGCGGCTTTTTTACTTGTCAAGACACGCTACGTGCGTTTCCTGTGCTTCGTGGTTGTGACGGCAACGCTCGTCGCATTCGGCAAGTACCTGCCTGTTCTTTACAACCCGCTTTTCCACTGGCTGCCTTTTTTCAATAAATTCCGCGTTCCGGTAATGGTCTTGATCGTGCAGCAATTCGCACTGGTCCTGCTTTTCGCCATCGGTCTGGCGGCAATGATGCGTCAGCACCCGAGCAGGGGAAGACGGCTTGCGCTCCGCGGAGCCGTCGTTGCAGCCGTGTTACTCTTCGTCGCACTGGTGACGCGTGATTACTGGATCGACCAGTACGCGGACTCGATAGCATCCAGGTTGAAGTTCGTGCGATCGATCGCCGGGCAGACGGCGTACGCGAGGCTGGCCGGGGATCACCTGCACAAGGACCTGGTCAAGATGGGGGTCATACTCGTCGCCCTGTGTGTCCTCTTCTTCGCGTTTTTTAGAGGCGCTCTGAAGGCGGCGCCGCTGGTCGTGCTGGTCATCGTAATCGCGGCCGTCGATCTGTTCATGGTCGACAGGTACATTCTTCACCCCGATGCGTTGTTCCCGGGGGCAAGACCGATCATCAAGGCCAAGAGCGAGCGCGATCGCTTTCGGCAGCCGGATGCCGTAATAAACTTTCTCAAGCAGGACGAGAGCCTGTATCGTGTTTTTCCGAGGACCCATCCGTCGATCCCCCTCGAGAGTGATAATCGCAGTTTTCACAGCAACCGTTATATGATTTTCGGCATCGCGTCAATCGGCGGCTACCATGCGGCAAAGCTGTCCATATATCAGGAGTTCGTAGAGATGATGGATGGCGTGCTGAGCAGGGGTGATTTCAGCATCATTAATATGCTGAACGTCAAGTATCTGGTGCTGGCGAATCCGCTGCCGGAGGACTCGCTCTACGAACAAGTGTGGGAAGGGACGAACTACCGCGGTGAGCGGCGGATTGTCTATCAAAATCCCGGGGTGCTGCCCAGGGCGTTCTTCGTCGACGAGTACCGGGTGGCGCCGGGCAAAGAAGCTCTGGCGATGCTTGCGTCCGCCGACGGTGTGGACACGTCCCGCATGGTACTTTTGGAGAAGGCACCCTCGATCGAGCCCCGGTCACGGGACGGTGCGAGCGCCATCATCCGCGAGTATGAGTTCAACGAGATTCGCCTAGACGCCAGCCTCGCTTCACCTGCTATATTGGTGCTCAGTGAAATATTCTATCCCGCGTGGAAGGTTTTTGTCGATGGCGACGAGGGCGAGATCATACGGGCAAACCACATACTGCGGGCCGTTGCGCTGCCGGAGGGCGACCACGAAGTCGTGTTTCGGTATGACTCGTCCCTGCTGAAAAGATCGTTGGCCGTGTCGGTGACAACGTTTATCATTGCATTGACACTAGTGCTGTTTTCCGTGGTCGTTAGAATTCGAGGTGGTGAGACGTGGAAGCGCTCATCGTGATTCCCACCTACAACGAACGAGAGAATATAGGGGGTGTTATCCAGAAGATTCAGCAGCTGGATCTTGGCATCAGCGTTCTGGTTGTGGACGACAATTCGCCGGATGGCACGGGGGAATTCGTCGACGGTTTGCACAAGAATGATCCCTCCGTTCGCGCACTTCGTCGCCCGGCCAAGATGGGTCTGGGCAGCGCCTATATCGCCGGTTTCAAATGGGCGCTGAAAAACACGGACGCCAAGTACATTTTCGAAATGGATGCCGACTTTTCGCACGACCCCGGCGCACTGCCCGGTTTTCTCGAGGCGATCAAGGACAACGATCTGGTGCTGGGTTCCAGGTACCTGCACGGCGTCGCGGTGATGAACTGGCCGCTGTCACGCCTTTTTCTCAGTGTCGGAGCGAACATTTATACCCGGATCGTCACGGGCATGCCGATCAAGGACGCGACCGGCGGTTTCAAGTGTTTCCGCCGTGAGGTTCTCGAGTATCTCCCCCTCGACGAAATCAAGAGCGACGGATACTCGTTCCAGATAGAGGTGAACTACCTCGTGTGGAGGCGGGGGTTCAGGATCCGGGAAATCCCCATCGTCTTCGTCGACCGCACGGCTGGATCCTCCAAGATGTCGCGTCGCATCATCTGGGAAGCTGTGTTCCTCGTGTGGAAGCTCCGTCTCAGCTCACTGATGCAGGTTTTCCGCAAGAGCTGATTTCCCGTGGACGTCTCCGTTATCATCGTTAGTTACAACAGCCGCTCGGTGCTGGAGCCGTGCCTCGAGTCTCTGAAGCGCCAGAGCGTTTTGGCGAACATGGAGGTCATCGTCGTCGATAACGCCAGTTCGGACGGCACTCCGGACATGGTGCGAGACCGGAATCCGTGGGTGAGATTGATCCCTTGTGACGACAACCTGGGGCTGTCCAGGGGGGTGAACCGGGGCATTCGGGAATCTCACGGAAAGAACTTCTTGATTCTGAACCCCGACACGGTGCTACGGGAGGAGGCCATCGAGCAGCTGGTGAGTTTCATGGAGCGCACACCGGACGCGGGGATCGTCGGTCCGAAGCTGGTTTTCAACGACGGTAATCTCCAGTACTCGTGCCGTCGGTTCTACAACTGGAAAGTGCTGCTGCTGCGACGCACGTTTCTGGGCAAGGTCTTCCGGAAATCGAGAGCGGTCGCCGAACATCTCATGCTCGATTTCGACCATGAGAGTGTACGACAAGTGGACTGGATGCTCGGTGCCTGCTTGCTCGTGCGCCGGGAGGCAGTGCGGTCGGTGGGCCTCATGGATGAGCGTTTTTTCCTGTACTTCGAGGACGTCGACTGGTGCTACCGCATGCAGCAGAAGGGTTGGAAGGTTTACTACAATCCCGGTGCGGTAGTCGTACACGATTACGCAAGGGAAAGCGCGCAGACGGTGATCAACCGGTCGTTTGTCGCGCACCTGGCGAGCCTGATCCGTTACTACGAGAAGTGGAGCTCCGTGCTGTATCTCTTCAAGAAGTACCGGGAGGTGATCAAAACTCTCCTTTTTCTGGCGGTGGATATCGCCGCTTTCAACCTGGCCTTCCTGTCCGCCTATTACCTGAGGGTTATGATGGGTGATATATTTCCCAATCCGATTTTTTCCATCGGTGCCTACCGGGGCTTCGTGGTTTTCGAGAACCTGCTTTTTGTATTCACGTATTTCGCCAGCGGGCTCTACAGGATCCGGCGGGACACCTCTGCTGTGGATGAGTTGTTTGGGATCGGCCGGGCCATCGTGCTGGCATCGGTGTTGTTGATGGCGAGCACCTATCTCGGTCAGATCCGCACTTATTCCAGATTGGTGGTCGCCTTTCTGGTTCCGTTTTCGATCCTCTACGATTGGGGTTTCCGTGCCCTCATCCGGGCGGCGCACCGCGGACTGACCGCACAGAAGATAGACCTGAAACGGGTGTGCATCGTGGGTCCCGCTGCCGGCGCAAGGGAACTCGAGGTGGCGTTGTCCAACGATTCCGCGCTCGGATTGGACATCGTCGGCATCGTCGGCACGGAGGCAGACGGGGAGAGCGAACAGGGGCGCAGCCTCGGTGGCCTCGACGAACTCGATCAGATTATCGATACCTACCGGGTACAGGAGTTGATATTCCTCCCGGACGCGCTGCCGAGCGAGCGGATCGCCGAGTTCGTGATGCTGGGGCGGAGACGGGTGGTGGATGTCACCCTACTCACCGACTACTCGGGCCTGGTCATCCACCAGGCCCGTGTGGCGGACCTCGGCGGCAGACCGGTCATTGCCTACCGCAGGGATACCCGCTACGTACTGGACAGAGGGGCCAAGCGGCTGCTGGACGGGGTCCTCGCGGTGGTTTTTCTCGTGGTGTCCGTGGTTTTCTTTGTGGTATACTTGATCTACACAGTTGTGCGTGGGCGGTCGCCTTTCTCTCGAGAAGAAAGGCTGGGTCTGGGTGGTAAGTCCTTCACATTACCCTTTGCTGCAGCCAGGAGTCCTAACGGCCCCTCTGATATCGTCAACCTGCCCCTCTTTTGGTTAGTTTTAGTCGGAAAAATGAGCATGGTGGGCCCATATCCTCTGCCGGCCCACGATGCGGAACTGTTGGATACGGCGGCCGGATTCCGTTTCGGTGTCCGCCCGGGCATTACCGGTTACTGGCGGGTCGGCAAGACCACCGACATCTCGTTGGAGAGCCTGCTCGCCCAGGATGCGAACTACACGAGAAACTGGTCGTTCGTTGAGGACCTGAAGATTCTGGTGATGACGGCCGGCAATATCGTGATGGGTCGGAAGAGATTTCTGAATATCAGACACGAGCCCGCCGATAACAGGGGAAAGCTCTCGTCATGATCAAGGAAAATGGCAGAAAGGCAACGGTCGCCGTGTTGGTGCTGTGGCTGTTCTCGGCATTCGACGGTGCGGCTGTCGCGCAACGGGGCGGCTGGCAGAGTCACCTCGACCCAAGCCTCATCTCTGAAATAGAGCTGCGTAGCGGCGAGCTCTATATCGCCAGTAACGGCGGCCTGTTGATTTTCACGCTCGCGGACTCGTCGTTCGAGCAATTCACGAGCGTGTCGGGACTGCCGTCGAACTTCCTGACCGCCCTCGAGTTCGACAACTCGGGCAGTCTCTGGGTGGGAACGGAAAAATCGGGTGTCGCAGAGCTCGATTTTGTCGCCGCCGGCCTCAACGTCAGGCCCCTGAGCAAACTGTTCAACGGTCTCTCCGACGACCGCATTACCAGTCTCACCGCTTGGGGTGATACCATCGTCTACGGCTCGCAGAACGGAGCCGGCCTGATCGTGCAGGGATTCCCCGGGCAACGGTTTTTCACCAGCAATGGACTGCCGAGTGACGAGGTGAACGCGGTACTGGCCGACGGTGACCGCGTGTGGATGGCGACGAACAACGGTGTGGCCTTTCTCGACAACTTCGGTTTCATTCGGCAGTTTTCCACCGGTCTACCCGCGCTTGCCGCGCATTCTCTCGTAAAGACCGACACGGCAATGTGGGTCGGCACCGCGGACGGTGTCGCCCGCTTCAATCCCGCCGACAGTACGTGGGTTCCCGAGGGCCTGGCCGGCGAGGGAGTCTTCTCCATGCGATTCGACGGCCAGAAGCTGTGGGCGGGTACCCGTCAACGGGTCTATCGCAACGACGGCACGGGGTGGGTAGGCCAGAGCATTTTTGCCATGTACCTCAAGTACACGATCAACAATACCCGTGCCGCGATCCGTGGCCTGCAGCCGATGCCGGGCGGCACCGTGTATGCGGGCGTGGCCGAAGCGGTGGACGAGCGGCGCGGGGTCCACTTGTTACGGCTCGACGGTGTCAATCTGAGAAATTTTGTATTCAACGGACCGCCGATGAACCATATCGATCGGATGTCCTTCGACCTCGACGGCTCGCTGTGGGTCGGGAGCCTCAAGTTTGGCGTGGGCAAGCTTCACCCGTCCGGTACGTGGCTGAACTACAATAACGCCTCCGGTGATACCAATCTCACCAACCGGTCCAAGAACCTGGCGTTCATTGCCGACTCCCAGGGCTCCAAGTGGTTCAACACATTGTCCGTGCCCGCAGCGCCGAAGCCGCTCGACGAGCTACGCGACAGCCTGGATCTCGACGTTTCCAACGACGTGTGGGTCCATCACTTCACGGGCTCGGGGGGTGGTG
>JAZGDW010000178.1:0-3602 GCA_036478295.1 Candidatus Krumholzibacteriia bacterium | reverse complement strand
CATGTCGTACTGGCTGGTCAGTTCTACAGTGTTGGTGCTGTATTGCGGCTGATGATTCATCAGCGTCGTGGGTGTGATGATCATGCCGGCCGCGTGGATCGACGCGTGGCGTGTAATCCCCTCCAGGACCAGAGACAGGTCCATCAACTTCTCGTAAGTTGGATCTTGCGCAGCGAGTTTCTTGAGTTCGGGCACCGAGCGCAGCGCCTCTTCCAGCGTCGTCCCGGGCGTCGACGGGATAAGCTTGGCCACCCTGTCGACGTCGCCGTAGGGGATCTTGAGCACGCTCCCCACATCGCGAACCACGCCCCGCGCCGCCATGGTTCCGAACGTGATGATCTGGCAGACGTTTTCTTTGCCGTAACGTTCGATGACGTACTTGATAACCTCATCACGGCGCTCGAAACAGAAGTCGATGTCGATATCTGGCATGCTCACTCGTTCCGGATTGAGCATGCGCTCGAAAAGCAATCCGTGTTCCAGCGGATCCACGTCCGTGATGCCGAGGACGTAACACAAGAGGCTGCCGGCGGCGCTGCCACGGCCCGGTCCCACAGCGACACCGGTGCTCCTCGCGAAGTTCACGATATCGCGGACGACGAGGAAATAGCCGTTGTAACCCATCTTGTCGATGACGGACAACTCGTACTCGAGCCGCTCCTTCACATCATCACCGGGCTTCGCGTAGCGCTCCTTGGCCCCCTCGTACGCTAGGTGTTTCAAATATTCCGAGTTTGACTGGTATGTCTCGGGTAATGGGAAGCTGGGCAGGTGGAAACGACCGTCCTCCAGCTCGAAGTTACACCGGTCCGCAACGGCCAGAGAATTCTCAATCGCCTCGGGGGTATCAGCGAACAACTCGCCCATCTCTTCGGCGTTCTTGAAGTAAAGTTCGTTGGTCGTGAAACGGAAGCGCTTCGGGTCTTCGAAATCGCTTCCCGTCTGCAGGCACAGCAGGACTTCGTGCGCCTGGGCGTCGTTCGCGGCCAGGTAGTGGGCGTCGTTGGTCGCCACCAGTGGAACCCCTGTCTCCCGCGCCAGCTGTCTGACCCCATCGCGCACTCTCAGCTCGTCCTCGATGCCGTGATCCTGCAGCTCGAGATAAAAGTTGTCTTCACCGAAAATTTCGCGGTACACGTCGACCTTGTTTTTGGCCTCTTCCAGGCCATCGTGAAGAACCGTCTGGGCGATATCTCCTCTGAGGCACGCGCTCAGTGCGATCAGGCCGCCACAGTACTCGCGCAAGACTTCCAGGTCGATGCGGGGCTTATAATAAAAACCTTCGAGATAACCAATGGACGACAACCGCATGAGATTGGCGTACCCTTCGCGGTCACGGGCCAACAGAACCAGGTGGTTGATCCGGGCCAACTCGCCTTTCTTCTTTGATTTGTCCCGGCGATTGCCCCGGGTGACGTAGGCCTCCATGCCGAGGATGGGCTTGATCCCGTACCTGCGCGCTGTCTTGTAGAACTTGACTGCGCCGAACATGTTGCCGTGGTCGGTGAGAGCGAGCGCTCTCATGTCGAGATCCTTGGCGCGCCGCACGAGTTTTTCCACCTGGATGGAGCCGTCCAGCAGGCTGTACTCCGAATGAACGTGTAGATGAACGAAATTACTGGGCATCGTCTTCGGACTCCTCCCCGCCTTTACCCTCCGACAGCGCGACGCGTCTTTCGAGCGTCGACCGGTTGCCCACGTTATCCACGGCGACAACGGACAGCTCGTATGCGCCGGGTGGTGGGTCGCGCAACAGCACGAACATCGTCTTGACAAAGGCGTCCCAGCGGGCGATCTGCTTCTCGCCGTTTATGCGAACCTCAGTGGACGCAGGATCGACTCCACTACCTTCATCCGCCAGGCCAATGGCGATCTCGGGGATCGCATCGCCCGTCGCGTAGCTCTTGCGCCAACTCGCTACTGGTGTCGAGATGCGCGGGGGCTGCGTGTCCACGAACACTTGATAGACACCCGGCGAGCGGATGCCCGTGTACACCGTATCGCCCCGTGCCTCTGAGCCGTTGTACCGCCACTCGTTCTTGCGCTCGTCCAAACGGTAGACTGCTTCCCGGCCTTCCACAGGGCCTGTAAGCACAAACCAGAGATCGGCGGAGCGTTTGAACGCCAGCGACGCCGGTCCAACGACGACCGGCGACCCACCGGGGCTGAGCTCCGGTGAGCCCTTCTGCCGGTGCGGCCACGCGGACATGAACATGAACGCGTCGGCGAAGAGCGACCGCTCGTCCAGCGAGATACCCGCCCCGAGACTCTCGACCGCCTCGAACATCTTCTTGCCCTGCCGCACGGGGAACAGGTGCACGACTGGGCCTTCTCCGTTCGCGGACGGTCTCAAAGCGCGCGGCCCCTGGAGACGGCCGACGTCGAGTGCCAGTTGGAACCCATCGCCTGCACCGTCAGCGGCGAGGGCGGAGAGACCGGCCCAATCGTCCTCCATGAACGCGGCCTTCTGCACGCTCATCAGGTCTCCGAAGAAATAACATCCCGCCAATCCTCCGGCGTCGGCCACCGCCGGGGGTGGATCCTCACCGCCGCTCACAAACGGAATGGAGGTTATACCGACGTTCCCGTTCCGGTCGAACGTGCGAACAACTGCCGTGTGTACCCGGCGCCCGTTTTCTCGTGATTTCTCCAACTGATCGGGCGCTATCACGCCCCCGTTTTGAAAAATGCGGTTCCACAGGGATTCTCCTGCACGCCGGAACAGAAGCAGGTAATGGCGATTTCTCCGGCGGACGCGTTCCATATCATACGCCAGCTCGACTTCGCCCGTGTGCCCGTACGAGAAGCTCTCCATTTTGATTGAAGTGAACAGGACACCGTCGACGCTGAGTTCGACGGTGTACGGAGCGAGCCTCCCCGAGGTTTTGTTGAGGCGGTCCACGATGTCGGCGCCGATGCCGACCCGCCCTCGCACATGAACGGTATCGACCGCGACGAAGGTGCCGGGGCCGGTTCGTTTGACCTTTACGTCCCTGGCCCTGCAGAGACCGTCGATGCGCGAGTGCGCGTCCAGCGGGATCCACACCACCCCGCGGATCCCGGGCGCCTGGTTGTCCTCCAGCGTCCACCCGTGGGAAAGCGGATTGACCGGATTCTGGTTCTTGTCGCGAAACTCGAAATGCAAATGCGGCGCACTGGCCCCCGTCCGTCCCGTGTATGCGAGGATCTCACCCTCGGTGACCGGGAAGCGGTCACGATCGAAATAGACGTCGACCCGGTAGCGGTTCTCCTTTTTTTGTTCTTCGAACAAGGCCAGCTCTAGTGAGGGGGAGAACTCGCTGAGGTGTGCGTAGACGGCGACCTCGCCCCCCTCGAGCGTAAGATAAACCGCCTTGCCGTATCCGTGGGGTGACGCACGCAACCGCGAGACGTAGCCGTCACCGACGGCGATGCACGGCACTCCCTCCCGCCCGTAGGTCTTGATGTCCAACCCCGCGTGCAAATGTCCCGCACGGTATTCGGCAAAGCTCGAGGTCAGGTTGATGGCAATGGGGAGCGGCCAGGGCCGGGCCTGCACCGGGTCCGACGCGGAAGCCGGGCCCGCGCGCCACAGCGCAACTACCAGCAGCGGAAGAAACACG
>JAZGDW010000177.1:0-38036 GCA_036478295.1 Candidatus Krumholzibacteriia bacterium | reverse complement strand
CTGTCCGGCCGCGTCGTAATCGACCACGCGAATGCCCTGGTCATCGACCCAGGTTGACAACGATTGCCAGTCAACGTCACCGGTATCCGGCAACTCGGTGGCAGGGGGCGAGTCGTGCAGCGGGGGGGTCCACGCCGACAGAGGCTTGCCAATAAGGCGGGCACTCTGGTTCTTTAGCATGACGACGCGTGGAATGACCGTGGCCACCCAGAAAGCCAGGACTGATGCCGAGGCCACCAGGGCCCAGAATGCGGGTGAGCGTTTCTTCACGTCGGACTCCATTGTTGCGGTAGAGCCGCCGGGCCAGCGCCGCGCCGGCGTAATATCAATTATGACCCAATCCACGCCGCGGCACAAGCCCCCCACCCACTTCTGGCTTGGAGGGCAAGGGTTCGGTGGTATAATGAATCGCTCGATAAAACACGAACCGGAACAGGGGCGCTATCGTGGCGAACGCGCCGACGGAAACATGAAAAGGGCGATCTGGATCATTGCCGCGCTGACTTGTTTGCCGTGCGCAGTGCCGACTCGCAGCGGACACGAAATTGTCATGGCTCAAACCCCGGACAACGACAGTTTCAAAGCGGAGCGCTTGCGGATGGTCGACACCCAGATCCGCAAGAGAGGGGTCGAAGATCCTCGTGTCCTGGCCGTCATGGAGAAGGTGCCGCGCCACCTGTTTGTCCGGCCAGGGGACCGGCGCTGGGCCTACCGCGACAGCCCCCTGAGCATTGGCCACGAACAGACTATCTCCCAACCCTACATTGTGGCCTACATGACCGAGGCGCTGCAGCTCGAGCCCACCGACGTGGTCCTCGAAATCGGCACGGGCTCCGGTTACCAGGCGGCGGTGCTGTCCGAGCTCGCGGGCTCGGTGTTTACGATCGAGATCATCGAGCCCCTGGGCTTGCAGGCGAAAGCGCGCTTGCACGAGCTGGGATACGACAACGTAACCGTGCGCATCGGCGACGGCTACAAGGGTTGGCCGGACGCGGCTCCGTTCGACGCGATCATGGTAACGGCCGCTCCCGACACCGTGCCCCAACCACTCCTCGACCAGCTGGCCGAAGGCGGGCGGGTGGTGATCCCCGTTGGAACGACCCATCAGGAGCTCTACGTGTTGGAGAAAAAAAACGGCAAGATCGTGCAGATGAAAATCGCGAACGTCCGCTTTGTCCCAATGGTCAGCGATCCCAAAAAATAACCACAGGGGAGTATCACGCGTCCGGATCCGTTCCCACCGTCGCCCTTACCTTGGTGTGAATGCCGCCGCGAACGTAGAAGTCCCCGGTGACCTCCATGAACCGCGGCTGGCAGGCAGCGGCAAGGTCATCGAGAATCGAGTTCACGACCGCCTCGTGGACCGCGCCCTCATTGCGAAAAGACCACAGGTACAGCTTGAGCGACTTCAGCTCTATGCAGAGCTCGTTCGGAACGTAACGGACATGGATGGTCGCGAAATCCGGCTGCCCGGTTCGCGGGCAAAGACAGGTAAACTCCGGACATTCCATCGTGATCGTGTACGGGCGGTCCGGCGTCGGGTTGGCGAAAGTCTCGATGTCTTTCGTGGGATCGGTTGGCATACGCGGCTAGATTAGCCGATTCTAACGTGAAAAGCAAGCGGCACAGGCTCCCTAACGGATGGAAATGCGGCCGACCGGGATACCCTGGTAGACGTCGTCGTCGAAGAACAGATCACGCAGCCGGTAATTGGGATGGTTGGCAACGGCAAGCAACTTGACGGAGATGGCGTACTGCCCCGGGGCCACGTCCGTTGGAATCACGGCAACACTCTCATCGAGAATGAGCTCGCCCGGCGACCATGTGTCGGGTCCCAGCAATCCCCCAACCATCTTATGCTCGACGCGAAACCGGTATAGCCGCCCTGTGATACGTTCCTTGAGCTTGCGTGCAATCTTGGGTAACGGGCGCCCCCCGAACGGCAGCCCGGTGTTCAGGTGGTCGAAGCGGACGGCGACGACGTAGTTGTCGAGCTGGTGACGGCGCCCGGTCGACCACACGAAATGGATATCGATGCTTTCGCCCGACGCGAACTCCGAACGATCCATGCGAAAAGCCTCGAGCGTCGCCTCCCCCGCCTGGCGTCGGATTTGCCGAAAGCCCTCCGGGACACTGGCCAGCCGGTACGGGTTGTCGGGAACCTCCTCCGTGGCGGCGACTTCATCCGTGCGGCGAAAAACCACGAATCCATTCGTATCGTAAACGACATCGAACAACTGCGGGTAACGTTCGAATTTGTCACGGGCGGCTGCGAGCACCGCCGGGTCCATCGACCAATAGTGCACCAGCATTCGCCGCGACGCCCCTTCGTTGAGAATCACGTGCGTGATGCCGTGCTTGTCGGCTAGTTCCAGCGTCCGCCGCATCGGTACGAAAGGACTCAAAACATCTCTTACCGCGCGGATTCGTTCCTCGAGCCGGAGGTCGTTCGGGGGCGCATGCTGATCGAGCGTGCACGCGACGTAATGCGGGGTGAACGCGGGTATCGAGTACGAGGTGAGGGGATCGGCGGCGATGACCGCGCGCCCAGGCATTCCGGCCAGAAAATCGAGGCCGTCCTGCCACCGCAGGTAGCTGCGGGCACGCTCGCTCTCGACCCGCGCGCGGCTGAACGCGTTCGTGCCGAAAAGAGGACCGAGTTGCACGGCGATTGCGCCCAGGAGAAGACCCGCCAGTATGTACCGCGATACACCCACCGGGGCCGTGCTGGACCGGCGGTCGAAGACGCGAACGAGAAAAAACGCCGTGAGCACGTAGAACGGACTCAGCACCATCAAGCGGGATGCCAGATACGTCATGATCCCGTGCAGTATGGGAAACAGTAACGGGTTTAGTAGAACCAGCGGCACCGTCAGCAAGGATGCGGCGAGGTAACCCAACCCCACAAACTCGCCGCGTTGGCGCCACAGGGGAACCACTGCCAGAAATGTCAGCAGACCGACCGGGCCAAACCATCTTGCGAGCCGGATTGGGTCCCCGATGAATAACCGGTCGGTGATGAATAGAACCCCCTGCACGTCGGTGTGCAGATCGTTCGCCTGGGGAGAGGCGGTAATATAACGGTAGACGGCGTACGGGATGAGACTCGCCACAACCACGATGCCGAGAGTGGCGACGCGCCGCAGGTGCTCTCGCCACGAGTGCTGCGGAAAACAGATTTTCCACACCTTGATCACCACACCGGCGCACACAATCGCGACCGTAAAGAAAATGTGCACGGCCCCGGCGCCGAAGGCGAAGAACGCGGCGCCGCGCAGATCGCGCGTGTTCTTGCGGTCGATAAAATCCATCGCGTGGATCAGGAAATAGAACAGGAAGGCGAGCCCGAAGCGGTTCGGATAGAAGGCCAATCGGATCGCCGGATCGGCGAGCCCGCCCTTCGGGGTCAGGACGAAGAGCAGCGCCGAGATCACCGCGACCCGCGAGTCGCCAAAGAAGCCGAGTGCCAGCGAATAGACGGCGAGCATGAGTATGACGGCGAATACCGCCCCCATGATATCGAGAACGCGAAGCGGTGCGATGCCAAGGAAATGGCTCACGTAGCCGTAGAAGAAGTGCAGCAGACCCTTGCGGATATCGCGGCCGTTGGCATCGTCCTCGTAATAGAATGCGGTCTTCGGGAACGCCTGGCCGGTCTCGGCGATCTCGTTGATGTAGCCGACGTGGTCCAGTGTATCCTTCGTGTCATCCGCGGGCGCACCGGCGCGGAGCACGAGGATGAAGACGGTAACAAGGGCGAGCGAGAAGATCACCGACCAACGGCGCCCCGTTTCATGGTGCGGACCGCTCTCCACACTTTGGGCCCGGCCGGCGCGCCACAACCCGAGGACGGCCAGACCGAGAACAGGCAGCGGCAGGATCTTTTCGAAAACGGCGAGTGGCATCCCGGCCACTGCGGCCACGAAGGCCACTATCAAGAAGAATGACAGGCCGGCCAGGAAGGAGCCGGCTACCGTTTCGAGAGTGTCGCTGACGCGCGGCGCGAGAAAACCACGCAGCGCGTATCCGGGCAGCATAACAATGAAAAGGAGAAGTAGCGGCACACCGGCAAACTGGGCGGCCGGTCCGGCGTCGCGCCACGGCACGGCGAAATAGGCTGTGGTCAGAAGGGTGACAGCGATCGCCGCCGCGAGCCGTTTTTTACGGCCGGTGGACATCAGGATACCCCGGCAAAGCGATGGTCAATGGCTGCGGAAATGCGCATAACTTTAATAAAGGCAATTGTTTTGTCTTTATACCATACATCGCCATGTGGTAACATCTTTAAAAAGTCGCCGCTCGAACTCGCGGCACGGCGGCCGGCGATTCCAGCTGAATCAGACGGCGGTTCGGCCAAATCGTCCCGGGCGAACAGCGCCCGACACCTCCGGGAAGACCATGAAGATCTGCATCGTCTCGCTGGGCATTGTTCCCTACTACCGCCACGACCAGGAAACGCTCTACGGAGGCGCCGAAACCCAGGCCGCTTTCGTGGCGGATGCCCTGGCATCGAGTGGGCTGCAGGTTACCCTGGTGGTATCGAGCCTCACGCCGGAAGCTTCACTGCCGCATGCGGCCGAGAATGCATTCAGCGCATCGGACGGCGTGCCGGGCCTGCGTTTCTGGCACCCGCGGCTCACCGGAATACTCAAGGCCCTGCAGCGCGCCGCAGCGGATGTCTATTACCAGCGCAACGCAGGCATGGTGACCGGTTTGACGGCGATGTTCTGCCGGCGAAAAGGCAAAGTGTTCGTTTACGGAGGGGGCAGCGACACAGACTTTTCGTTCCGTGACGTGCTCATTCCGGGTTTGCGTGACAAGGCACTGTATCATCTCGGATTAAAGCTGGCGCACGGCATCGTCGTGCAGAATCGATCGCAAGAAGAGCGCTGCCTGCGGCGCGTCAAGAAACCGGTGAGAATCATCCCGAACGGTGTCAATCTCCCCGACGGAGACGACTCACAGCGCAAGGATTTGATTCTGTGGGTAGGCGCGATCCGGCGCGTCAAGCAGCCGGAGCTTTTTCTGGAGTTGGCCAGGCGTCTGCCCGATATGCGCTTCGTGCTCGTCGGCGGCCCGTCGGGCAACGAGAAGAACTTCGCACAGGAGATCATGCGGGCGGCCGAATCGCTGCCCAACCTCGAGCTACCGGGTCACACCTCACACGACAAACTGTTGCAATACCTCCAGCGCACCGTTGTGCTCGTGAATACTTCGCGGTTCGAGGGGTTTCCCAACGCGTTTCTCGAGGCGTGGAGTTACGGGGTGCCCGTCGTGTCGACCAACGATGTTGACGGTCTGATCGAGCGCGAGCAGCTAGGGGGGATCTGCAGGGATGTCGAAGGAATGCGAGCTCTGGTAAGCTCCCTGGCGGCCGATCCGCAGCGGTCCAGGGAGACCGGCGACAGGGCCAGATCGGTGATCGCCGAGCGGTTCTCGGCGAGCATCATCGCTGGGAAGTACAGGAATTTTTTTGAGGAGTTGCTCAACGAACATCACGCGCGGAAAACACCTCATGAACCCGAACAGTAAGAACATCCGGACCGGTGATTCTCCAGGTGGGGTACCGTGCGGCCGTCAGCACAACATCCTCGTTCTCGAGAACGAGCTCGAAATGGGGGGGCTCGAAAGGATTCTCTACGAGATATTCTCCCGAGTCGACCCGGCGCATTTTGGCGTCAGGGTCTGCTGTCTGAAAGCCGGAGGGTTCTTCAAAGATGCCTGGGTCGACCTCGGAATGCCGTTTTATGATCACATTATGAAGTACAAGTACGACCTTGCCGCCTACCGGAGACTGGACAAGATTCTATCTGCAGAGAAGATCGATCTCATTTACACGCTCGCCCACCCGAACACCATTCTGTTCTCATGGCTCGCCAGGAGAACCGGTCGCGTAAAGAAAGTTGTCGTTGCCATACACGGCAGCGGTGGGCCAAGAGGCGGGCGTTTGATCAAGAATTATCAAAAACCGTTTCTCAGAACGGTGGACCGATTCATCGCCGTCGCTCATGAACACAAGCGGCACCTGGTCGAATCGGAGGGTCTGGACGCGGACAAGATCGAGGTTATCCACAACGGCGTGGACGTCAATAGATTCAAACCGGGAAGCCCCGACGACACGCTGCGCATGAAGCTCGGCATACAATCCGACGACCTCGTCATCACCACGGTTGCGTCTCTGCATGCCTACAAGTGTATCGACGCGTTGCTGCGCGCCGCGGCTCGCATCGTCGCGGAGCGGGACAGGGTCCGCTTGCTGATCGTCGGCGACGGACCCGAGCGGTCGAACCTTTTGAAACTGGCGGGAGCTCTAGGCCTCCGGGACAAGGTGATATTCACAGGCGTGGTGGAAAACGTCGACGAGATCCTGCGTTTGAGCGACGTGTTTGTACTGGCCTCGAGAACGGAAGCGTTTCCGGTGGCCATCCTCGAAGCGATGGCTACAGCGCTGCCCGTGATCGCGACGGATGTCGGAAGTGTCGGAGAACTCGTGACAGACGGGGAGACGGGATGGGTCGTGCCCGCCATGGACGTCGATGCGCTTTATAATGCGATGCGGTCGTTTGTCGCCGACCGGAATGGCGCGGCCCGCTACGGGACGGCGGGCAGGCGTGCCGTGGAAACTCGTTTCACAGTGGAAGGAATGTGCAGGAAACAAGAAAGGGTTCTTGGAGATTTGCTCTGCCGATCCTCGTGACGCCGCGGTAGGGTGGCCACGGTGCCTCCCGCACGGCCGGCGAAGGATGTCAGAAATTGAGCGCGAGTAATCCCATTGCACAACCCACCCGCGTGTGTATCGTGGGATGCGGTTTCGTCACCACCGACCCGGGGCTCCTGCGGGACGCGCGGGCGCTGGCCGGGGCGGGTATCGAAACACACGTCATCTGCCTGCGTGCCGAGGATGAACCCGGCCGGGAGTCATCGGGAGGCGTGTGTATTCACCGGCTGGGCATGGGCACGGCCCGGCAAGAGGGTCGCAGGCGCCGCGACGTCCTCTTCTCGCTACTCGCCGCAGGGAAACTCCTCGTGTTGGATGTTCAGCATTCCTTCAGGGTTGTACAGGTGGACATGACCTCGGCCTGGCATTTGGCCGTCGTGCTCATGGCACGGATGCTCGGCGTCAGGGTAATTGTTCACATGGTGGGGCCGCTGCCGGAGAAGTTCGCAACGGGGAGGAGTGGACCGCTCGGCGGACTGGCGCTTGCACTCGTGACGCTCGCCGACAAGCTGGCGCAAAAACTCGCGACGCGGGTCGTTGTGCATACCCGTGAGCTGCGTGACCACATGGGTCTGAGGGGCGGCGACGTTCATAAGATTACCGTCGTGCTGGGCGTGCCGGAGGGGGGCGCGCATGGTACGAGCGCTGCCGGCCAGGACCTCAATCGCCTCGCGCAGCTCAAGAAAGAGGAGAGGCGCAAGGGGATCTTCCGGGTGATCGCCCGTGGTGAGCCGCGGGACAGCGGCGGTCTCGAGGACGCCGTGCGGTCGATACACCTGGTGCGCGATCGAGTGCCCGGCGTACAGCTCCGGATACTGGGCACCCCCCCAGGGCAAGCGCTCGCGCTGGCGAAAGAGCTCGGGGTCGACGATCACCTTCACACGGTCGGTTCGCTGCGGACGGACGAGGTCGCACTGGAATTGCTGGCGGCCGACATGACGCTCATGCCCACACGTATGAATTCGTATTCCTCCCTGGTTCACGGCGAGAGCCTTTTCGAGTTTACGGCGCTGGCAATACCGCTGATCGCGTCCCGGCTGCCGGCTGTGGAATCCTATTTTCCTGATGAGGGTGTGGTGTATTTCGAAGCGGGTGATCCCGAAGACCTGGCGGATCGACTCTATTACGTTTTTGCCCATCCCGAAGACGCCGGCCACCGCGTCGACAAAATGAACGAGCAGCGTGCCGCGTATCGGTGGGAGCGCGAGCGAAAGAAATTGTTAGGCGTTTATCAGCACGTGCTCGAGCACGGTACGGACGATTCGTGACCGATGCGGGTTTATGTGCGGCGCCCGGCGCAGGAGCGCCGCCGTCACCGCCAGTAAACGGGTATCAGCGCGCCGGCCGTTCGCGCCAGGAGACAAGTCCCTGGTAGGGGGCGGCGCCAAAGCTCACTTCGAAGCCGAAAGGAATCCCTGCGGCGGCGATCTCCGGGTCGAAGTCGACGAAAACCGCTTCACACGAGTGAATGCGCTGCCCGAGGAGAAGTCCCTGGTGGTAGACGAGGACGGGATGGCGGTAGCCGTGCCGCTCGAAGAACCCGCGATAGTCGACGCCGATAGTCACCTTGTTCAGGACACCATCGCTATTGATGTCCACATTGTATCGCCGGTTTGACACTGGGATTACGGGCACCGTAGTGACCGCGGACAGTTCGACGCGGTCGAAGATATCACCGTCACCGTTCAAGTCGATGTTGAGAACGGACTCGTCGAGCGCGTCCTCGTCGCTCCGGCTTGTCTCCTCGTCGAACTCGAGTGATTCGCCCCTCCAGCCTCCGCGGCCGTGGATGAGGATCCGTTCCTCGCAAAACAGCACACCCTGCAGAATGGTGAGCGCCTCGTCGCCGATGTCCCCTGCGTGGTAGGCGAATCCTGCTTTGCGCGGCCCGATTTCGACCAGGGCCGGTGCCAGGATGGCGGGGAAATCGTGCATCGCCCGCTCCGGACGGGGCTCGGGCAGCGCAAGAACCTGGACATCCGCTCCACCGTAGAGCTGGCGCTTGTTCCAGACGTAGGAGCCGCCGTCTTCATCCGATCGGTAGGTCTGTGTGAAATGCATGCGCCTGGCACCCTTGAGGACGAACGCGCCTTTTTCGGGAAAATGATCGATCGTCGCCCGGTTGCCAGGAATGTTGACGGTCTTCTTCGGCCAGCGGTAGGGGTTGCCCGCCGCGACGACGATGGTTCCATGTACGATGAGGTTTTTACCACATTCGCCGAGGTCGAGTGTCTCGTCGTCGATGTAAAAGACCCCGGTAATTTCCACCGCGCGGTCGGCCCCACTGCCGCTGCACGTGGGACAAGCGGAAGCGCCCTCGGGATCGATCCAGCCGTCACCGGCGCACCGCCAACAGAGCACCGCGCTGTCATTGCGAAATTTTAGCCAGTCGATAAACAGGTTCGCCGATGCGAAATAGTGACCATCCCCGTCCCCGAGAATCGGGGAAGCAACGTGGCCGAGCGCCGGCGGATAGGTCGACGTTCCGGTTACCAGTTCGTAGTAGGCGGTGAAGTCCGGCCGGGGGTCGACGGTGGGGCCGATGCCGGCCGCTCCCACGACGACCGGCAGCATGCCGCCGCCGATTCGGCGATCCCGGGCACCGCTGGCGAGTGCCCGCCCGGCGACTTCGATACTCCGGGCCCCGGACGCGTGGATCGGTCCCTTGCTGAGACCGATGTCCGTCGTGTCACCGTCGCCGTTGAGGTCGATACCCTCGGTTTCTTCGGTGAGGTTCTCGTAGCGGCGAATCTCTGACGAATCGGACAACTGCACCCGCGAGCCCCACACGCTGCCGTAAACGATGGTTGGTCTTGCGTGGCGGTCCCCGCCGAGGGCGATGTCGCCTGTACTGGTCACATTTCCGTAGATAGTGGCCCCGGCGCGGACCGTGGTGCGTCCTCCCGCCCAGGCGTTGTTGTGAAGGTTGCCCAACACGACAAGGTTCGCACCGTCCTCATGGCCGATTTCTAGTTCGTCTCCCGCTGCGTAGTTGTAGTAGAACGCCGCCATTGCGTTCACCCACACGGCCTCAACCGCCTTCGTTACGCCGTCGATTTCACTGGAGGCGACAATGCGCACGTAGTTCGGCGGCAGGGTGGACGTGGCGTTACGGCCTTCTCCGGACGCGGCGTCGTAAACATCCACGCTGTAGCTTCCGCTTGCGAAGGAGATATCGGTGAACCCTTCACGCCACCGTGGATTGGCCATCAGGGCCTTGACCGAGCGATCCAGTGCAGTCTGGGCGATGTAGAACGCTTGATTGTCCGCCTGGCTGGCAATCTGGGGTACGGACCGGTCGGAACCGTCGCGCCCGACCATGGTCAACCGGCCGACGATGATGACCAGGGTCACGAGGATGAGGACCGCGATGGTTGTTGCTGAGTTCTTGTTCGGAGTCATATTGAATGCGTGCGATCGCCCGCTGCGTGCGGCGGTGACCGCCCTCGGGTGGTTCGAACCCGCCGGGACTGCTTCCCGCGCCGTGCTGGGAAAGCAATAATCATTCCCTTCGCCCCCTCCAGCACGGAGTTTTCTAGCGGGACCGGTCAGGGTACCGGACGCGGGACGAACCACACACCCGAAACCCGTCGGCCCGAAGCAAGCGTTGACAGGATCTGGGGGGTATCATTAGTATGCGAACGGGTTTTGAGCAAATCCGGTGGGGAACGGAATTCGTCCGGTAAACGGCGAAGGGAGTCGGCAGTGCCACGGGTGGCCTCGAAGAAAAAAACGACGAAATCGCGCGGCAAGGGCAAGAAGGCGCCCGCGGCCAAACCGCGCGGCAAGGGCAAGAAGGCGCCGTCGAAAGCGGCGCGGGGGCGACGGAAGACGCCAGACGAAATCACCGAAGCCCTGCCGCTCTTTGAGGCCAGGGAGGAGGACACGGCTGCGGGCGATGGGGAGGGCACCGCCGGCGGCAAGACGAACACGGCGACCGCAGGCGCACCAGTGGCCCGCGACAAGCAACCGAAGCAAAAACAGTATCAGACGGCGCAAACGATCGCGGTCCGCCAGCGCGAGATCTCGATCAGTGAGTTCTTCGCCAAGAATAGGCACTTGCTGGGGTTCGACAGTCTGCCGAAGGCGCTGCTGACGGCGGTCAAGGAGGCCGTCGACAACGCGCTCGACGCGTGCGAAGAAGCCGGGATACTCCCAGACATTCTGGTCGAGATACACGAGGTTTCCGAGAACCGCTTCCGTCTGGTCGTCGAGGATTCGGGCCCGGGGATTGTCAAATCACAGGTACCGAAGATTTTCGGCAAACTTCTCTACGGCTCCAAGTTTCATATTCTCAAACAGGCCCGGGGACAGCAGGGAATCGGCATTTCCGCCGCAGGAATGTACGCACAGCTGACTACGGGCATACCGGTCAGGGTCATTACGCGCACCGGGTCGCGGCATAAGGGACACGTCTACGAGCTGCAGATCGACACCAAGACCAACAACCCCGTAATTCTGAGCGACAACACGACCGATTGGGAGCGGCCACACGGAATCCGTGTGGAGATGGAGATTCTTGCCGCCTACAAGAAAGGCCAGCGTTCGGTGGACGCGTACCTGCACCAGGTGGCCATGGCGAATCCCCACGCGGAGATCGTGTACCACCCGCCGCGTGGTGAAAAGGTCGTCTACGAGCGGCTGGCGAACGAGTTGCCCGTCGAGGCGAGGGCGATCCAGCCGCACCCGCACGGTGTGGAGCTCGGTGTGTTGCTCGATATGCTCAAACTCACCAAGGCGCGGAACGTGCGCAGCTTTCTCGAGACAGAGTTTTCCCGCATGAGCTCGAGGGTATGCCTGGAGGTCCTGGAAATCGCGGGCGTCAAGACATCCACGCGGCCGAGCCGCGTGACCCGGGACGAAGCCGAAGCGATAATCAAGTCGTTCGCTCGCGCCAAGATCATGAAGCCGCCGACCAACTGCCTCTCCCCCATCGGGGAGGAACTGCTTCTAAGGAGCGTCGGTCGGGAGGTCGACGCGACGTTCACAACGGCGGTGACCCGTCCCCCCGCCGTCTACCGTGGAAACCCCTTTCAGATCGAAGTGGCCTTCGCGTACGGCGGCCCTTCTTTTACCGAAGAGGATACGGTCAAACTATACCGTTTCGCGAACAGGGCGCCGCTCATCTACCAGCAGTCCGCCTGCGCCATCACCCAGTCGATGATTGCCACCGCCTGGAAGAGCTACGGCGTGCCGCAATCACGCGGCGCGCTGCCGTCGGGCCCGCTGCTGGTCCTGGTGCATATCGCTTCGGCGTGGGTACCGTTCACTTCGGAGGGCAAGGAGGCCATCGCCCATTACCCCGAGATCATCAAGGAGATCAAGCTCGCGCTGCAGGAATGCGGGCGACGACTGGCCCGCTTTATCCGCAAGGGCATGCGCGCGCGCGAGGAAGAGAAGAAACGTTCGTACATCGAGAAATACATTCCTCATATTGGTATAGCCCTGCAGGAAATACTCGATTTCTCCGAACGCGAAGAAACGAAGCTGGTCGATCGTTTGAAGACGACGCTGGAGCGGAGCAGAAAACATTGACGACAGCACCAGGGAGATGACAGTGGCCAAGAAGAATAGCGTGACCAAACGAATAAAGTCCGAAGCGACGCGCATCAAGAGCGCCATCCTCGACGGTAAGAAGCCCGTGATGAAATTCCCGCTGCGGGCGCTCTCGAACGTCCGTTACCACCCCAAGAGCGGCTATTTTGAAATGCGGGGAAGGAAAAAGGAAAGAACCCTCACCGTGAACACGGTGAAGACCTTTGCGCAGACGCTGCGCATAATGGCTCTCTCCAAGGAGCTCATCGAGACCGATGACGTTGCCACCAAACGAGAGGCATATTACGTGTCGAAGAACTGGGACGCGGCCCGGTTCAACGAGCAGCCGGAATCCGATGCGGTAATCGACGACGTCGAGGCGTTTTTCAGCCTGAACCGCGAACAGCTCGGTTTTATTCCCGAAGAAAAAGGCGGGGATATCGCGGGAAAGCTGGTCGTGATCGACGTCGATCACGACACGGGCAAGGAAATACGAATCGACTGCACGAAGTTCGGTAGCGGCGCCTACTCGATTCCCATAGCGGTGGAACACCTGGAGTTCGAGACCAAAGCGGATTTCATCCTGGTGATCGAGACTGCGGGGATGTTCCAGCGGCTGGTGAAGCACAACTACTGGAAGAAGGCCAACTGTATCCTGGTGTCGATGGGCGGTGTGCCGACACGGGCGTGCAGACGGTTCATCCGTAGACTTGCCGACACGCGAAAGATGGCGGTGTATGTCTTTGTGGATGGCGACCCATACGGGTTCAGCAACATTTACCGGACGCTCAAGGTCGGCAGCGGGAACGCGGCGCATGTGAACGAGTTCTTCTGCGTACCTCAGGCGCGATTTTTGGGTATTACGCCGCAGGATATCGTGACCTACGAGTTGCCCACCCACCCGCTGAAGGACGTGGATATCAAGCGCGCCAAGGACGCCCTCGCGAACGATCCCTTCGTGTTACACCACAAATCGTGGCAGCGCGCCCTGGAACAGTTGATCAAGATGGGCGTGAGAGCGGAGCAGCAGGCGCTGGCCAAACACGGCCTCAACTACGTCATCGACACCTACCTCCCAAGGAAGTTGAAGCACCCTGAACACTTCTTGCCCTGAGCGGGATCAGTCTTTGTCCCAGTATTCTTCGAGTTCGACGCCCAGCCCGCAGGCCAGCCGGTTGACAAAGTTGTAGTAGGCCGTTACCTGGGCGATGTCGAAGATAGCGGCGTCGATGAAACCGGCCTTCTTGAGACGCTCGACGTCGGCCCGTTGCATGTGGCAGGGGTCCGAAGTGAGTTTCACGGCGTATTCCAGCATCGCCATGTCTTTCGCCGGTATGTCGGCCTTGGTGTAGTCGCCTTTGATCGCCGCGACCAGGCTCTTGTCCTTGGTTATCTGGAAGAGACCTCTTCCGTGATGGCGCACTCAGTAATGGCAGGCGTTGATCCGCGATACGACGATAGCGACCATCTCGCGCTGCAAGCGGCTGAGCTCGGACGGGCCGGTCATCAGGTGCTTGTAGTACTCGTAGTGTAACCTCAGGGATACCGGATTGAGGCTGTGGATTCTCAGGATGTTATCGACGCCGGAAGACGGGTCACGGTACTTCTTGTAGTACGTCTTCAGCTGTCCCTGTGCCTTGTCTTCCTTGATGGTCTTGATATACGCCATTCTCGCTCGATTCTCCCGTCTGCCCCTGTGGATGCGAAAAATTCCGGCACAGTATTGCATGCCTGGCGAGCCCTTGAAAAGCGATTCTTTGCCTTCGTCGGCCGAATCGCGCCGCCGTTGAATAACTATAACTAAACAAATGAATTATAATGTAAGCCCGGTGGAAAGACCCCGGACCATGCTGTCGATTGTTTTTGCAAGCTGTTGACCCGATGCGGGTTATGTTATATAATCAAACTCTCTCAGAGACTCGTTGATACCTCTAATGCCTCTCCGGGTTCGGATTCCCACAAGGGTTGTGCATGAAACGTGTATTGAGAAGTATATGGTCCGGTTGGAAAAAGTTTGCCCACGCGCTGGGTGTCTTCAACACGAAAGTCATCCTGACGATCCTCTATTTTCTCGTGATCGGAATCTCCGCCGTGTTCGGCCGGATCTTCAGCGGGGACCTGCTCGATCGCAGGTTCGACAGTGCGGACGCGCTGTGGAAGCCGAAGAGCCCCTCGGGATCCAGCCTCGAAGAAGCCAGAAGGCAGTTCTAGAAATGTATATCCTCGGAATTTCATGTTACTACCACGACGCCGCGGCGTGCCTGTTGCAAGACGGCCGGGTCGTCGCCGCCGCGCAGGAGGAACGCTTTACCCGCAAGCGGCACGACCAGGAGTTCCCCCTGAACGCCATCAAGTACTGCCTCAGCCAAGCCGGCATAACGGCCAACGACCTGGATTACGTGGGCTTCTACGACAAGCCGTTCATCAAGTTCGAGCGAATCCTCTACACGTACCTGGCGACCTTTCCCAAGTCCCTGAGGTCCTTTCTCAAGGCCATGCCGGTATGGCTGCGCCAGAAGCTGTGGATCCCGCAGATGATCAAGAAGGAGCTCGAGTACGACGGCGAGATCCTGATGATCGAACACCACGTGTCCCATGCGGCAAGCTCGTTTCTGGTTTCACCGTTCGAGGAGGCGGCGATCATAACCGTGGACGGCGTTGGAGAGTGGGCGACGGCGACGTTGGGTAAGGGTGAGGGCAAGAACATCGAGCTTTTCAAAGAGATCCGATTCCCGCACTCGTTGGGATTGCTCTACAGCGCGTTCACCTACTATCTCGGTTTCAAGGTGAACAGCGCGGAATACAAGGTGATGGGACTTGCGCCCTACGGTGAGCCGAAATACTACGACAAGGTGCTCGAGCTCATCCGTTTTGACGACGAGGGCGGGTTCAAGATGAACATGAAGTACTTCGCGTACGACTACGGGCTAACCATGACCAACGGCCGGTTCGATAAGCTGTTCGGCCGGCCGGTTCGCTCGGCGGAGAGCAAACTCGATCAGTTCCATATGGACATGGCGGCCAGCGTGCAACGAGTAACCGAAGACGTGGTCTTGAACATGGCGAGACACGCCCACAAGAAAACGGGTAGCAAGAACCTCTGCATGGCCGGGGGCGTCGCGCTGAATTGTGTCGCCAACGGCAGGGTGTTGCGGGAGACCCCTTTTGAAAACATCTTCATCCAGCCGGCCGCCGGTGACGCCGGAGGGTCCGTCGGCGTGGCGAGTTACATCTACAATTCGATTCTGGATCACGACCGTGATTTCGAATGGCGGCACGCGTATTTCGGGCCGGAGTTCTCGACGGATGAGGTCCGCGGTTATCTCGATGCCGGGGAAGTCAAGTATACGGAGCTTTCGGAAGAGGAGATTCTGGAGCGAACCGCAAACGCCATTGTGGACCAGAGGGTGATCGGATGGTTTCAGGGGCGTATGGAGTTTGGCCCCAGGGCCCTCGGCAACCGATCGATCCTCGCTGATGCCCGTAATCCGGAGAACAAAGACGTCGTCAACATGAAGATCAAGTTCAGGGAGAGCTTCAGGCCTTTCGCTCCGACGGTCCTCGAGGAGAGAGTCAGTGACTATTTCGAGCTCGACGTTCCCAGTCCTTACATGCTCCTCGTCGCGCAGGTGAGGGAAGACAAGCGCGAGATCCCATCGGTGACGCACGTCGACGGGTCGGCCAGGATCCAGACGGTCAACCGGGAGGAAAACCAGCTCTACTACGACTTGATAAAACGCTTCGACGAGAAAACGGGATGTCCGGTTATCATTAACACGTCGTTCAACGTACGCGGCGAACCGATTGTGTGCACGCCGCACGATGCCTACATGTGCTTTATGCGCACCAATATGGATGTGCTGGTGATAGACCGGTTCTATTTGGAGAAAAAAGATCAGAAGCCGCTCGAGGACGACGTCGACTGGCGGAACCTCTTCGAACTCGACTAGACGCCTTTTCTGAACGGCACTGGCCACAACCGGCCCTCCCGGGCGCGGGCGTCTTGACGAAGCCTCTCCAGTTGACTAACATTCAATGTGTAAGTTGCAATAAGAAAACCATATGAGGAGGTTGCGATGGGCGATGTATCCGACCACAGGGTGGGCGTCGAAAACCTGAGGTGGCGGTGCGACCCGGACCGTTTCGGGTTCGAGAGCACTGACGACGTGGAGTGCTGCCGCGAAATCATCGGGCAGGACCGGGCTCTCGACGCAATCCGGCTGGGCCTCGAGATTTCCAGCCCCGGCTACAATATCTACGTGTCCGGCCTCACCGGCACCGGCAAATCGACCACGATCCAGAGGCTGCTTCGCGGCCTGCCCAAGGAGGAAAAACAACTCCAGGATATCTGTTACGTCCACAACTTCAGAGCACCCGAGGAGCCGGTGTGCGTCTACCTGCCGGCCGGCCAGGGGGCGATTTTCAAGAAGAGCATGGTGGAGGTGGTCAAAACGTTGCGCGAGCATGTACCCAAGGTGCTCGAAAGCGACAGCTATACGGAACGGCACAAGCGAATTGTCTCGCAGGCGAAGAGCCGCCGGGGCGAACAGGGCGGCGAGTTCGAAAAACTGATCGAGAAAAAAGGATTTCAGCTGCACGAAGTGCAATACGGACCCTTTACACGGCCGGCGATCGTGCCGGTAATCGACGGCAAGCCGGTGGAAATGGAGGAACTCCAGGGGCGAGTCACCGCGGGGCAGCTGGAGCAGGCGGAGTTCGATCGCCTGGGGAAAGACCACGAAGACTTGACCGGCAAGATGGAGGCGTTCCTCAAGGCGACTCGCGACGAGGATCGTGATCTCACAGAAAAGATACGCTCGCTTCAAAAGCAGTTCGTCAGTCCGATCGTCGACACTTGTGTCAAGGAAGTCGAGGAGCGTTTTCCCAGTGGAGACGTGCACGAGTACCTGGCGGAGCTGCGCGAGTATAGCGTCGACAACCTGGATCTGTTTCTCGAGTCCGAAGAGCCGGATGTTCAAAAACGCACCAGGGCCTTTGTGGAATTTGAAGTGAACGTCATCGTCGAGAACGCTCGCTCCAAGGAAGCGCCGATTATCATCGAGACCGCTCCCACCTATCGCAACGTTTTCGGCACCATCGAACGCATCACGGCAGACCGTATCGGAGAGAGGACCGACCTGACGATGATACGTGCGGGGTCGTTGCTGCGGGCAAACGGGGGATTCCTGGTGATGAGCCTGACCGAGATCTTCGAAGAGCCGGCGGTGTGGCCTGCTTTGAAGAGAACATTGAAGAACAAAAAAATCTCCATTCAGGCGCTGGAAACGACGTTCTTCGGGCCGACGTCGGCGCTCAAGCCGCAGCCGATCGACATCGATGTCAAGGTGGTGTTGATTGGAGACGCCGAGTCGTACCAGGTTATGTACCAGTACGACGAGGATTTCCGCAAAATTTTCAAGGTCAAGGCGGACTTCGACACCGAGATGCCTAACAACCAGGAAAATCTGAACAAGTACGGTCAGTTCATCAAGAACCTCATCACGGAGGAAGACCTGCTTCCGTTTCACAAGTCCGCGGTGGCAGCGTGCGCCGAGCAGGGTGCGGAGATCGCGGGCAGGCAGGACAAGCTGACAACGAGGTTCAGCGACGTCGCCGATATCGCCAGAGAGGCCAGCTACTGGACCCACAAGGCCGGGGAGGCAATGGTACGAGCGGAGCACGTCGGAAAAGCGGTCGAAGAGCGGATTCACCGGGTGAACTTGTCGGAAGAGAAGATGAGTGAGATGCTCGTGGACGGAACCATTCTGCTGGATATCGACGGTGAGAAAATCGGCCAGGTCAACGGCCTCTCGGTCTTTGATCTCGGCGACTATGCTTTCGGCAAGCCCGTCCGCATTACGGTCGAGACCTCCATGGGCAGGGCGGGGATTATCAACATCGAGCGAGAGGCCGAGATGAGCGGAAAGACGTACAACAAGGGCAGCCTGATTCTCGAGGGCTACCTGCGGAGCCGGTTTGCGCAGAGCCGGCCGCTCGCGATGAGCGCCAGCATCTGTTTCGAGCAATCGTACGGCGGCGTGGACGGCGACAGCGCGTCGTCGACGGAGATCTACGGGCTGCTGTCGAGCCTCGGCGATCTGCCGTTGCGCCAGGACCTGACCGTGACCGGCTCGGTGAACCAGAAAGGGGAGATCCAGCCGATTGGGGGTGTCAACGAGAAGATCCACGGCTTCTATGACATCTGCAAGGCAAAGGGCTTCACGGGTACCCAGGGCGTGATTATTCCGAAGCTGAATGAGGTCGATCTCATGCTTCGCACGGATGTCGTAGAGACCATCAAGGACGGGAAGTTTCACGTCTATTCGGTCGAGACCATTGACGAGGGGATAGAGCTGCTCACGGGTGTCCGGGGGGGCGCGCAGGCCGGCGATGGCAGCTTCGAGAAAGACAGCGTCAACGATCGGGTGGACAAAAAACTGGAGAAGTTCGCGGAGCAGATAAGAGACTACTATGAGTCCGGAGACGAAAGAGAATAGCGCCACTTCGCACGTCGCCTACTCTACCGAATCCCTGATCAAGAACACCGCGTACGACATTGGTTTTTCCGGAGTGGGGATAGCGGGCGTCAAACCGTCACCCGAATCCAGCCGTGTGTTCGATCGCTGGATCGACGAGGGGAAGCACGGTGAGATGCGCTACCTCTCGGGGGGAAAGGACAAGCGTCATGACCCCGGACTGTTGCTCCCCGGAGCCCAGTCGGTGGTATGCGTGGCCGTGAACTACTATTCCGACTCGTTGGCAAGAAAGAACCGCAGGCGATTGGAGACCGGCGAAGGCCGGTTTTCTCTCTACGCCCACTGTCGCGACTACCACTCGGTGCTCACCGAAATGCTCGGTGAGCTCGAGCGCCGCTTGAAGGATTTCTTTCCACGGTTGCAGTCGGCGATATGCGTCGATACGCAGCCCATTTCCGAGCGAGACCTGGCGGTGAGGGCGGGCATCGCTTGGCTGGGCAAGAATACGATGGCGATTTCGCCGGAGTGCGGTTCGTGGATATTTCTCGGCGAGTTGATCACGAACCTGGAACTGACAAGTGATGTGCCCCTGCGTAGCCTGTGTGGCTCGTGCACCCGGTGCATGGATGCGTGCCCGACCGGCGCTCTGGATGAGGCCTACGTCCTCGATGCTACGAAGTGCATCTCCTACCTTACCATCGAGAAGCGCGGTGATATACCCGTCGAATTCCACCACGCCATTGGTGACAACCTGTTTGGATGTGATGACTGCCAGGCGGTCTGTCCGTTCAACAACTACGCGCATGATTCTGAAATCTTCGCGGGTGAACCGGTGAACCTGCTGCTCGCAATGTCCACGCGCGAGCTTGCCGTGCTCTCCGACGAGAACTTCCGCGAGCTGACGCGCGACAGCGCCATAGGCCGTTGCAAGGCGCGGGGCCTGCGGAGGAACGCGCGAATCGTCGCGGCGAATGCCGGCGGGGAACGCCCGCGGGCCAACGGGGCTCAGGGGCCCACGTAGGCGGGCGTTGCGGCCGTCGGGACGCGCAGAAAAAGCATGGTGGGAAGTTCGGTAAGGGTGCCGCCGTCCAGTAACTTGTAGTAGCGTTTTCTCGCGTGCATCATGTAGTTGAAAAGGTACGCGGCGTGCGTGTACTTGAGGGCGTGGTCGATATACCGCATCGCCTGCCGGAAGCGCTGCTCGTGACCGTGTATCTCTGCCAGCCGCAGCGCCGAGAACATCTGGTAACCCTGGTCGAGGTGAGGCGCGTCCATGTCCAGCGCCGCGATATACGAGCGGGCGGCGGCCTCGAACTCCTGCCGGGCCAGGCTGAGATCACCGGCGTAGAGGTGATAGATAACGTCCTCACCGTGGTTCTGCTTGTAGCTTTCGAGGCCTTCTGAAGCTTCCTGTAGGCGGCCGTCGTAAATCGCGCCAACGAATTCCAGCTCCTCGAGTTCGAGGGTCTCGTACGGTTCGTCCAGACCTTCGAGCAGCTTTCTCGCCGTCTCGTGGAAATACTTCAAATCACCGTCTTTCACGCGTTCGAAATCCCGCCTGGCGTCAGTTTTTCTGCCCGACTTCGCGTACAGGATGCCACGGTTGAGAATCACTAGCGGCATCGCCCAGTCCGGGCGCGACAACGAATTATCGATCAGAGAGGTGAACGCAAAGAGCGCCGTGGCGGGCGAAGAAAAAAACATGTCTGCATAGGCCCGGTTGACGTGAATGCGCTTCACGAGGTTCCAGTCGGGATCTTCGGCCCTTCGACTGAGATGCCGGGCGAGGCTGCTGTCCTCCGTGCGCTGGAACTCCCGCATTCTCAGCGGGTAGAGTGGGGCCACCAGCCCGAGCGGTTCCGCCAACCGCGTGTAGTTCGGGTAGCGATCGATCAAGGCGGACATGCCGGAGACACCTTTTTCCAGGTGCCCGTCGAACAGCAGGTCGATCGCAGCCAGCGCGATTTCGTAGTCACTGTGAAACGGTCCCTTGTTCGCGGCCGCGTACTTCAGCATACGCAGACCCCTCTCGCGATCCCCGCTCGGAAAGAACAGGAGCTTCGAGATGAACTTGACCGTACCCGGAATCGTATCCGCAAAGTAGAGAAACACCCCCAGGTCGCCCTGGGCGTCGGGGTCGTCCGGCACCAGCCGCAGGTAGTCCTCCAGGTCGCGCTTGGCCCGTCCGCCGGCGCGGCCGGCACTCCAGTAGCTCTTGGTCAACGTGTGCAGCTGCGCCTTTCCGAGATGCGCTCTGGCACGGTACGCCAGAAAGCTGGGTTCCCAGGAGCCGCCGTCCATCGCTTCATCGCACAGTTCGATGACACGGTCGTAGACGGCGTGGATGAGATTCACGTCGCTTTTCAGAAGCTCCTTGTTGTTGTCTTCGTCGTGCAGCCGGTCGCGCATTACACGGCCCCTCAGCAGAAGTACCAGCGGATCGTTGGAGTTCACCCACCGGCTCTGGTCGAGGGTGGTCATCGCGGAGTCGGATCGGCCGTCGCAGATCAGGTCCATGATTTGGACGGGGTCAATCGATTCGGCACGCTGGAGATGCGGCGGCGGCGGTTCAGTGGATTCTTCCGCGGACTGCGCGTCGTAGGTGGGGAAAGCCACCAAAAGGGAGGTGGCTGCTATAACCAACAGTCTATTCACTCTCTAACCCTCTATTGGCGGCAATTAGTGCCGGAATGTGGGCCGTAGGCATAATGCAACCCGGGGATTCCGGAGAAAAGCAAAATCTTCTTCCGGCGCTCTGTTTCCGCAAGGCCCCTGGCATATCAATTGCTTGATGGCCGTTAAATCCCTATAGGAAACAGATATGGACAAAAGCGCTGATCGAGAACTCTTGGACCCGGGAACAGCCGCGGATGACCTCCGTGGCCTGGACAAAGTGCGCGTTGTCCTCCAGGCGCTGTCCAAACTCATGGCCGGCAAGAGGACCTACGCAAAAAACAATCCAACGCTGATCAAGTTTTCCAAAGATTTCGACGCAGCATTCCAGGCGTTTTTCGCCGATGAGGACGAATTGGTTCTGACCGTGGAGCAATGGGAGATCAAGTGGCGGGATACTGTCGTCTATCAGAATGACAAGATCGACGAGAGCCTGGCGTTCCTGATGTACAAGGACGGCATCGGAGAGATCACGTTCCAGCAATCGGTGACGCCCGAGCAGTTGGACATTTTCGTGGACCTGCTCAAGGATGAACTCCACAACTTCTCGCCCGACGAGGACGTGGTCACCAAGTTCTGGAAGTCGGACTTCGCGGACATTTCCTACCGCGTGCTGGATGAGTACCTGGTAGGCGAGTTCGGAGAGGGACGCCTCGGCGAAGACCATTCCGCCCAGCGGATTCTCCAGGGGCCGGATCATCCGGATCTGCCGAGCTTCGCCGACAAGGGGCGGGTTATTGTCACGGCGACGGACCCTATTGACTCGATCAGCGAGTACCTCCTGAAGCTGCTCGCCGCGAGCGGAACGGACACATCGGACCAGGAAGAGCAGTTCCAGAACATGCTCGAGTCATTCTTCTCCATCAGCAGCGAAGAACTCAAGCTCTGCCAGCAAGAAATTCAGGCGGAAAAGCGGCGCGACCGGCTGGTATGGTTTCTCGACGTCATCCTCGACTTCACGTTGTTGAAAGGGAATCCGCCCGCCGTGCGAGATGTTTCGAACGTCGTCGAATGCATCGTGGATTTCGTCATCACGGAAGGAAAGCTGGCAGGGCTGAATGAGGCGCTGCAGACCATCCGCCGCTTTCCCACCGAGCACTCAGTCCCCGTTTCTCTGGAACCTTTTCTGAAAAAGCTGGAGGCACGGTTCGCCGAGACCCCCCTGCTCATGTCGCTCGGCCAGACAGTGGAACGGTTCGACAAGAACGCGGAGGATCTTTTTGCGTTCTATCGAGTTGTAGGCAAGAGGGCCGTGCCGACGATCTGTTCGCTTCTCGAGGATCTCCAGGGATCGAGGCTCCATGTGGAGGCGTGTGAAACACTGATCGCCATCGACCGCGAAGAGATAGCGCAGATCGTGGAGAAGCTGAACATTGACAATCCCAAAATCGCCCAGGACGTCATCTACCTGACCAGGGCGATGAATCCGGAGCAGATCCCCGACCTGATAAGGCAGCTCATGTACTATCCGGATCGCAACGTTCGCGCGGATGTTATCAAGTATCTCGCCGAGAAGCCCGGCGAGGATAGGGCCATCCTGCTCGTGCAGCTGATGGACGACGAAGACAAGCACATCCGGATGAAGACACTCTCCGCGGTCGAAGAATTTCAGCACCCGATTATCGCCAACAAGGTCGCCGCGTTGGCTTTTGAGAAGGAACTGGGGCAGAAGGGTTTCGACGAGCAAGAACAGGTTTTCAAGGTTGCCGGCAAGCTGGCCGGTGACGACATGCTGCCTCGCGTCAGGGAGATGCTGGACAAGAAGTCACTCTTCGGATTGGGAAAGGGTCATGGCAAGCAGGGCAGGCTCCTGGCCGTGCGCGCCCTCGAGCAGATTGGGGGCCCGGAGGCGGCGGGTATTCTCGAGGACCTGGCGCAAGACAAGGACACGCTGGTCAAAGCCAAAGCGCAGCGCGCGCTTCGCGCCAACGAGCAACAGCTGCACAGCCAGGCGGCCGAGGAACAAGCCGTTGAGAAACAGGCCGTGGGAGAACAGGCGGCCGCCGAGAAAACGGCCGCCGGGCGAGCGGCCCAGGGTGCCGCAAAAGAGAAACGGAAAGAGGAAACGTTTGACCCCACGAGCAAAAAATAAAGAGGGTGTCGTGGACGAAGCCACCCGCCCGCAGAAGCCCACGCGGCCGGACGGCCCCTCTGCCGAGACGGCCACGATGAACCGCTTGGGGCCGCAGCTGGTCCACCTTCTCTTCAGCGCCAGCAAGACGGTCCAGGTGCACGACTTGAGCAACCGCGCGACGCAACGCGTGCTGACCGAACTCATGGTGTCGCTGCAGGAACTTCTGCAAGAAACCGGACAACTCGAGCTCTGCATCTCGACCGATTTTCTTCTCATAAATGACGTACGAATCATGGTCGAACCGCAGCACTTTGGCACCTTCCATTTCATCATCGAGGAGATGAAGAAGCGGGACGTTGAAGCGGTGGAATTCCTGCCCGGTGTCAACCAGGAGGAGATGGGGAAGTTCTTGAAGATTTTCTTCCACGAGTCACCGCAGGAAGGCGTCTTCGATCATCTGTGCACCGAGTTCCGAGAGGTTGGTATCAAGCATGTGAAGCTGGTGCAATGGGTGGAGCGCGTGAAGCACCTGGCCGACGAAACGGGCGAGAAGAGGGAAATCCGCGAGGAGAGCAACCAGGTGTTTTTCAGAACCGTCATGCTGATGGGCGAAGTGTTGAAAGGTATCGAGCAGCGCCGCGTCATCCAGTTTCAAAAAGCGGAGCGGTTGACCCAGCAGATGGTCGACATCATCCAGGCCGACGAATCCATTCTAGTCGGTCTGACCAGCATCAGGAATTTCGATGAATACACGTTCGCCCATTCCGTCAACGTGTGCATCCTGTCCATGGTGATCGCCGATCGTCTGCGATTCTACAAGAGTGACATCGCCCGGCTCGGCGTCGCCGCGCTGCTTCACGACATCGGCAAGACCTACATACCGGAGACGATTCTCAACAAACCGGGAAAGCTGGACGAGAAGGATTGGGAGCTGATGAAGTACCACACGTTTTTCGGCGTCAAGGAGCTATCGCGGGTGAAGCACCTGCGCGAGATCGAGGACGGGTTGTTCGTGGCGTTGCAGCATCATGTCCACTACGACAGGAACGGGTATCCCCAGCGGCCCGACGGGTGGGATCTGCAACTGTTCACGCGCATCGTGACCGTGGCGGATTATTACGACGCCATGACGACCCCGCGCGTCTACGCCGGCGATCCCCTGACACCCGACAAGGCGTTGGGCTATATTCTGACGAAGAGCGGGCAGATTTTCGATCCGTTCATTACCAAAGTGTTTATCCAGGCGATGGGCATGTATCCCGTGGGGACCGTGGTCGAGTTGGACAGCGGCGAAAGAGCCGTGGTCGTACGGCAGCGAAGGAAGGGCCGGTTCTTGCACCGGCCTTTTGTGTCGTTACTTGGCGGCGGTGACAACGGAGATGCCCGCGTGACCATCGACCTCACGGAGAAAACAGATGATGGCAAGCGATACCGCCGCTCCGTTGTAAAAACGCTCTACGACGAGGTGGCGGAGCAGCAGAAGGCCAGTAGTTTCGTCGACGGGTAAAGCCCGGCGGTTTGGCTCACCAGCCCGCAGTTTCCGTCAGTACTTCGGAATCGAGGGATCGATGTCGTCCGCCCAGGCGAGGATCCCGCCACGAAGGTTCCACACCTTGCGAAATCCGGCCTGTCTCAAGAAATCCACAGCCGAGGCGGAACGGACCCCTGAGCGGCAGTACACCACTATGTCGTGCGCCGAGTCAAGCTCGTGCACCCGCGCCGGAATCTCGGCCAGTGGAATCAAGTGACCATCCAGATTACAAATCTCGTATTCATGTGGCTCACGCACGTCGAGGATGAACGGCTGGTTTCCGGCGTCCATACGTGACTTCAACTCACGCGCCGTCATTTCAGGAACCTCCACTTGGGGCGCCATCTCTTCAGCTCGAATCCCGCAGAACTCGTCGTAGTCGATCAGTTCCGTGATCGTCGGGTCGTCGCCGCAAACGGGGCAATCCGGGTTCTTGTGGATCTCAAGTTCACGGAACTTCATCATCTGCGCGTCGAAAAGCAGCAGTCGTCCCGCCAATGTCTCTCCAAAACCCAGAATCAGTTTGATAGCTTCGCTCGCCTGGATGGCACCAACGATCCCGGGTAGAACTCCGAGCACGCCACCCTCGGCGCAACTGGGGACCAGCCCGGGCGGTGGGGGCTCGGGGTAGAGACAGCGATAACAGGGCCCGTCTCTGTGGGCGAATACGGTCGCCTGTCCCTCGAACCGGAAAATGCTGCCATAGACGTTGGGCTTTCCAAGAAGAACACACGCGTCGTTGACGAGGTAACGAGTCGCAAAGTTATCGGTGCCGTCGACGACCAGGTCGTAGTGTCCGAGTATATCCACGGCGTTCTTGCTGGTGAGTCTCGTTTCATGGGCATTCATGTTGATGTTCGGGTTCAGATCAGTGAGGCGCTCTATGGCCGCCTCAAGCTTGGGTCGCCCGACGTCTTTCGTGCCAAAAGTTACCTGTCGCTGCAAGTTCGTTAACTCCACGACATCGAAATCCACAAGCCCCAGTTCGCCGACGCCCGCGGCGGCGAGGTATAGACCCAGCGGAGCCCCGAGCCCACCGGCGCCGATCATCAAGACGCTCGCGGATTTCAGCTTGAGCTGCCCCTTCATTGCGACTTCGGGCATGATGAGGTGGCGGCTGTAGCGGAGGATTTCGTCTGGAGAAAGCGCCGGGCCGCCTGAGACACCGGCCTTCTCGGACCCCCCCGCGATCGAAGGTACGATGCTCACAACGTCTCCGTCATTAACTGTTGTGGCGGTTCTTTCCAGGTATCGGATGTCTTTATCATTTACATAGACATTCACAAAGCTTCGCAGACTGCCATCATCCGTGTACAAGTGTCGCCCGAGGTCAGGGTGTTTCTCAACCAGGGCAGCCAGTAGTTTTCCTACGGTACGCGCCTCCAGCTCGACGGAATCTCTCTTGCCTACAAACTGCCGCAAGGGCGTCGGTATCATAACGGTGATGGGCATGTCCACTCACTTCTCCTTGACGAAAGTCAATGTCCCACGGTTATGGGTTCCGGTACAAAGCGCGATCGATCCTCAGAAAGCGTCCAGCAGGTGATTTCTCCGGCGTTGCCATTGTCAACTCCTACGATTACATAAGCGTACCACGGAAGCGCATGCTCGCGATCGAAAGCAGACGGAGACGCCCGATGGTCGGGATGAGAGTGATAGAACCCGAGAACGTCCAGTTTGCGCTCTGCGGCATGTTTTTCCAGGCGGCGGTAATCACCTGCGGAAACCAGGAATCTCCGAAGGGCAGCGGTACCGCGTCGCTGATTGTCCAGCGGAACGACAGCGAGCACTTCCCTCGTGGAAACCCCGCGTTTGCCGATGAGAGCACCACAGCACTCCCGTGGATATTCCTGGCGGGCGTGACAACGCAGTTCTTTCAGGAGTTTTTCATGGATAGAAATCACGTCGTGCTGTCCTCGTTCCAGAGCTGCTCACTCAGGTACCTGTCGCCGCTGTCTGGAAGGACGGTGACGATGAGTGCCTGCCGGTGCTTCGGTAACTCATCGGCGATCTCGACGCACGCGGTTACCGCGGCCGCCCCCGAAGGACCGACTAGCAAGCCTTCCTCCCGCGCAAGGGTGCGGGCCATTGCGTACGCGTCCTCTGTGCGCACCTGCCGCTTTTCGTCCGCAAGACTCTCGTCGTAAATGGCCGGAACGACGGCACTCCCCATGTGCTTGAGTCCCTCGAGACCGTGAAAGGGTCCATCGGGCTCGACCGATATACAGCGGATACCGGGACTGAGGGATTTCAAACGACGCGCGGTCCCCACGAAGGTTCCGCTCGTGCCCAGCCCGGCGACGAAATGGGTCAGGGCGCCGCCAGTCTGCTCCCAGATCTCCACCGCCGTATGGTCATAGTGGGCTTTCCAGTTGGCTGGGTTCCGGTACTGGTCTGCGTAGAAATACTTGGCCGGCTCACCCGCATAAAGGGAACGCGCTTTTTCGATCGCGCCGTCAACTCCCAGCAAAGGATCCGTGTAGATAACTTCAGCACCATAGGCTTGCAAAATGCGTTTGCGGTCGGTTCCGACGTTCTCAGGTACCACCAGGCGTACCGGATAGCCTTTGACAGCGCCGATCCAAGCATAAGAGATGCCCGTGTTGCCCGAGGTCGCATCGAGGATCGTCTTCCCGTCCCGGAGGGCTCCCGTCAGCTCGGCCTCGAGTAGCATGCGGTGGGCGGCCCGGTCCTTCACGGAGCCTCCCCGGTTATACCACTCGGCCTTCGCGTGGATCGAAACTCCTGTGAACAGGCGGCTTACAGACTCGAGCTTCAAGAGCGGCGTGTGCCCGATCCTCAAGCCAAGAGGATCTCCGTTGGAACCGGTACCCGGGTCCGATTTGTACGGAATATTCGACATCATTCGGGTTTTGTGGCGGCCGCGGAGGTGAGCGCGTACCACGCCAGTGCTCCCGTGCCCGCACCGTCGAACCATGAACTGTGTAGCTGATTTAGTAACTGCGGCTTATGTGGATATACTCCGGGGCCGTTGTTGTCATTAATATAAGAACCGGTACGCCAACCCGCAACCCATGATTCGGTTCAAGAAGCCGCACGCTCCGAGGGCGAGACCACTGTCAAACTGGCGGTGTACACGCCTTTCGCAACGGCTGCAGAGTCCCTCACCACCCGAACCCGACAGGTAGCCGCAAAAACAATGGAACTCATGCTTTCACTGGGGTATATTAGAATATCAGGCATTTGCGCCCACATTTTCCATGGCTTCCCATGGAATGGGTATTCTTATTGCAAGTTTTGACCCCAGGGCCCGACTTATCGGGCGAGACCGTCGCCAGCGGCGGTCCCAACGAGGAGTAGTTCAATGCGCAGGAGAATAAGTGCTGGTGTATGTCTCGCGGCGATGCTCGCCGTGATGGTGGCATCGGCCGGCGTCGCCTTTGCTGAGGGAGAAGAACCGGTAGTCCTCATCGAGGAGACTCGTCACGATTTTGGCGAAATTTTCGAGCAGAAAGTGTACAAGCACTCTTTCGTCATAAAGAACGTCGGGACAGCCGATTTGAAGATCGAAAAAGTCCAGCCTGGCTGAGGCTGCACAGTGGCCCAGTTCGATGCGGTCATTCCTCCTGGTCAGGAGGGCAAAGTTCATCTCGAGATCCTCGGAGCGAAAGTGTCAGGAAGGTTCAACAAGAGCGCGACGATTTTTACCAACGACCCGAAACACCCACGCATGACGGTATCGTTGGCGGGCAAGATTCTCCACTACGTGGAAGTCACGCCGTCGACCCGTGTTTTCCTGCGCGGCATGTACGGGGAAAAAGTCGTCAAGGAACTGACGATAACCTCGAGCGAAAAGAAGAAGGATTTCAAAATCGTGGGACTGTCGTCGAATATCGACGACAAGATCACCTACAAGGTGGTGCCACAACCCGAGCAAGGCACGTACAAGATCCGGCTGATCAAGAACCCCAAACTACCGACGTTGAACACGTGGGGATCGTTGACCGTTTTGACCAACAGTGAAAACGCGCCTGAGAAGAAAATCCAGGTCAACGTGACCACCAGGGGGTCCATTGTCGTGCAGCCTTCCACCCTGAACTTTGGGTCCGTGTCGGGGGAGAGCAGTCTTGCCGGTGTCGAGAAGTCCTTGACTATTTTCAAGGTAAAGGGCGAGTTTACGATAAGGGATATCAAGTTTTCGAACGACATGTTCCACGCGAGCGTGGAGCCGATCGAAGAGGGAAAGAAATATCGGGTTACCGTCAACTTCCAGCCGGGGGTTACTGCACGAGCGTTTCTCGATGAAATGATTATCAGCACCGATGATCCTCAGGAACCGTCGTTGAGGGTCCAGTTGCGGGCCCGTAAGATCTAGCGGCGACTGCCTTAGGGATTATCACAGCCAAGAGGGTTTCAGCATGAACATCACGCTCAGATTGATCATCGGTATGGCTCTCGCAGCCACGCTTTTTGCGACGGCGTGCGGCCAGCGGTCCAATGAGACCGAAGCGGCGACGACGGCCGACAAGACCGAGGTGGCGACGACGGCCGACGAGACCAAAGCGACGGCAACGTCCGTGGAGACTCCGGTCGAGACGGCGCAGACGTCCGAGGCGTCCGCCGGCAACAGTGCCAGCATCAGCGCGTACGACGCCGTGCTAGCGAAGGTCAGGGAGTTGGAGAAGGCAGCCTCCAGTGCGACCTCGCAGCAGGCGGCGATGAAATCGATCGGAGAGATGGAAACCCTGCTCGTAGGTTTCGTGGGCGAGTACCCGAACACGACCGAGGGCAACGACGCCAGATTTCAACTGGGGACGCTCTACTACGCGCTTCAGAGGTCAAAGCGTTCAATCGAGTACATGAACGCGTTTGTTGATGCGAGCGGAGGCGAGAAAAGCGACAAAGTCGGTTATGCCCATTACTACCTGGGCGAGTCCTACAAAAAAGCGGATCGGTTCAAAAAGGCCAAGAAACACTTCGAGATTTTCGTCGACCAGTACAGCAGCCTGAACCGGCAACTCCTCGCGTCGGTTACCATGAGTCTCAGCGACCTGGACACGCTGAAAAAGCTCGCGATCGGAGGCGACCCGATTCCCTTCGACGTCAAGGGGATCGACGGCCGGGAGCTTTCGCTGGAGAAGTACCGGGGCAAGGTCGTGCTCCTCGATTTCTGGGCCACGTGGTGCGGGCCGTGCCGCGTGGAGATGCCGAACGTGGTCAGCGTCCACAAGAAGTACCGGGACAAAGGCTTCGAGATTATTGGGATCTCGCTCGACAGCGACCGCTCCGCCATGCAGAGATATATCAAGAGCAGCGGCATGGAATGGCCGCAGTACTTCGACGGCGCTGGATGGAACAATAGTGTTGCGGCAAAGTACAAGGTGCGTTCGATTCCGACGACGTATCTGATCGACCGCCAAGGCAAGGTTCGTTACCGCTCGTTGCGCGGCAGGGATCTCGAGAAAGCGGTCGCCGAGCTGCTCAAGGAACGGGCTTAGCTCCGAGGCGGTGGGTGCCGCGGCGTTCGATCAAGCTCAAGATCAACTCGATTTCCATATCGACCCGCTCGTCCCACCCGGTGAAGTTGTTGCAGGCGAATTCACGTGCGCGCCGGCTTATTGCCCGGCGCGTTTCGTCGTTATTGAGGAGATCGGCAACAGCCTCCGCGAGGGCGTCCACGTCACCGTCGGGAACCAATCGCCCGGTTTTACCGTCCTTGATGACGCTACCCGTGTTGCCGGTGTCGAAGGCGGCTACGGCTACACCGCAGACGAGTGCCTCGCAGGTCGGGATCGCCATATTGGACACGCCGCCCGTGGCTACCAGGACGTCGGTTGCCGCCATTATTTCCGGAACGCGCTCGTGCAGCTGGGCGCCGGCGAACACGACGTCCCCGGCCACGCCGAGTTCCCCCGCCAGCAACTCGCAGCGCTTGCGTTCGGGCCCGTCCCCGACGATGAGGAAAATCACCCGACCGCGCGCGCGGTGTAATATTGACGGGGCTGCCCGCAGGATCGTTTCCGGACGCTTCCAGTCGACCAACCTTCCCAGAAACAGCACCACTTGCGCCTCCGCGGGAATACCGAACTCTTGCCGGACCTTTTCGCCGTCGTAGGATCCGTTCGCCCACTCCACGTTGATACCGTTGGGAAGGAAGTGGATTCTCTCCCTGGCCACCCCGTGGCGGATGGCGGCCTCGTCTCCCCGCGTCCCGTCGTCCAGGATAATCCAGGCATCCTGCGGGATCTTCAGCGCCATGATCTGTTCGAGGTTTTTCAGCAAATACCGTCTGCGGGGCCATTCGGTGTGGACCAGGTCCATAACGCCGAAGAGCTTTACCGCCGAGGGCACCTGGAAGAACTCCCTGACCAGGTAGCTCGCCAGCGATCCGTAGTGGGAATGGCCGAGGACGAAATGGGGGCGGATGCGCCTGGCGATTGAGAGAGCACGCGGGATTACGATAACGTTGAACAGCAATGGCCACAGGATCCTTCGCAGGAAGGTCGGCCACGTTCTCGTCGCGTCGAAGAAATTCGGGAAGGTATGACTGACATGGTTCTCGAAAGAGAATTCCGGTGCAACTCTGCTCCGCGGCGAGAGGAAATGCAGCTCGAAACCGTTCTCGGTGAGCCGCTTGCAAAACCGGTAGTCGTCTGCGACGCCGGCTCCCTTTCCAAGCGATCTCTGGCGCTTCCAGGGCGAGAGGACAAGGATCCTGCGGCGATTTCCTGGAGCGGTGTCGTTCACGAACAAACCGATGGGCTACCGGGCCGACTACACGACCGGGTTGGTTAGCGTTCCCAGTTTGGCAATCGTGGCCGTCAGCACGTCACCCTCTTGCAAGAAACGCTGCGGCGTCGCAAACACTCCAACACCGGCGGGAGTCCCCGTCGCAATGATATCCCCGGGTTCCAGCGTCATGCTGTGCGACATGTAATGCACCAGGTAGAACACCCTGAACGTCATGTCGCCGGTACTGCTTGACTGGCGTGTCTTGCCATTGACCTCGAGTGAAATCGCAAGAGCCTGCGGGTCGGGAACCTCGTCGACGGTTGTGAGACTGGGGCCGATGGGTCCGAAGCCGTCGAAGCTCTTGGCCCGGAACCACTGTTTCTCGCGAAACTGGACGTCGCGAGCGCTGATATCCATGAACACTGCGTAACCGGCGATGTGCCTCGGCGCCGCGTCCAGCGACACATCCTTCGCACGTTTGCCGATGATGATGGCGAGCTCGACCTCGTGATCGAGCTGCATGACCCCGGTCGGCAGGGGGATCGGGTCACCGTGTCCGATCAATGCGCTGGGCGCCTTTCCAAACGTCAGCGGCCAGTCGGGCACTTCTTTTTCCTGTTCCTCGGCGTGGCCCTTGTAGTTGAGACCCACGCAGATGATCTTGCTGGGATCGGTAACCGGTGGACCAAGGCGGACGTCCTTCAACCGCTTAAAACACTTTGCGGGCAACGCCGATTTTTTCTTGAGCACCGTCTCCAATCGCGGCAGTGCTCCCACCTCGAGAATTTTTCTTACCGTCGAAGGAATTGCCGGGTTGGCCGCGACGAGATCGATCACGCGGTCGCCGGTGATGACACCGGGTTTTTCGTGCCCCTTGGGTCCAAAACTCACGATCTTCATGCTTCAAATATAGTCGTTGGCCGGTGGAGGTGTCACGGGCAAAATCGGTGCTCAGGAGGACCCGTTCTTCAGCTCATCGATGCGCCGCAGGAATTCCGTCTTGTCGACAAAGCCGAGGACCCTTAGATCGAGGCGCTCTTTGCCGTCCGGGTCCATGAAAACGATGGTAGGAACGCCCCTTATCGAGAACTTCTTTCGCAGGTCTGCGACCTCTTTCGATGCACTCTGGGTCAAGTCCGCCTTGAGGAGGACGAATTCCGAGGTAGCATCGACCACTTCGGGCTGCGAGAAGGTCTTGTGGTCCAGTTCCTTGCAGGGAAGGCACCACTCGGCCGCGAAATCGATGAGCACGTATTGATCATTCCGGCTCGCTTCCGTGAGCAGGCGGTTGTCGTATGCGTTCCAGTCGATGCCGCCCACGCCCCCCCTTGCGATGATGTGCCCTGGCGTGAGAATCAAGTATAGCCCGAAAAGCGGGGCGGCGATTCCCACGAAGCGCTTGAAGACCACGAAGAACAGCGCGGTAGTCTGCGTTTTTTTGAGGAATCCGAGCATGATACCACCCGTCACGAAAAGAACCCCGGTCAGCGCCCAGTAGACCGGGTCACCGATCAGGGGCTGGAGAAAGAAGATGGCCATACCCACGAGGACCATGCCGAACAGCTTCTTGACCCACTCCATCCACTCACCGGATTTGGGCAGCCGTGTGATGCTACTCGACAAGACGGCCAGAAATATGAACGGAAGGCCGAGCCCGAGGGCCAGAGTGAAGAAGAGCCAGAATCCCAGGAGGGGATTCGCGCTCTCGCCCACGAACGTGAGAAGGGCCAGGACAAACGGTCCGATGCACGGAGCGGCTACGATTCCCACCGTCAAACCCATGAGAAACGCGCCGAGCACCCCCTGTTTCGACGATGACGAACCGGCCAGGTTGCTCAGCCGCGCCGGCACCTTGATATCGTAGGCGCCGAACATCGACATCGCCAGGCCAACCATGACCAGCGCGACGAACGACACCACAAAAGGATTCTGCAGCGCCGAGCCGAGAATGCTCCCCGTCAAGGCGGCGATGAGCCCAAGTGTAGAGTACGTCGTGGCCATGCCCAGCACGTACAACACGGCGAGCAGGAGGGTACGCGATGTCCTGCCACCGCTCTGGCTGCCGAAATAACCGATGGTAATGGGGATAATCGGGTAAACGCAGGGAGTCAGGTTGAGCGCCAGGCCCCAGACGAACACGAGCAGAAACGCGACCAGCAAACCCTGGCTGCCGATGATCGAGCCGAGCCGGCTGCCCTCGCCCGTTCCGGCGGAAGCGGCCAGCGATGAAAAATCGATCCTGGCGAAAACGTCGGTGTGGGTGGCATCGATCGCTTCGGTCGGCGGCGAGACGGGCAGCGTCACGGCGAGGGTCTTGTTCTCCGGCGCCAGGCACTTCTCGTTGTCGCACGCCTGGTAGGTCACCGTCAGGTTCACGGTGACCTCGTCGGTGTCGACCTCTGGAGAGACGGTTAATCTCACCCCGATCAAGGCCTCTCCTTCGTAGAGGGCCAGTGGTTTCTCAGAGAACGAGAGTTTCTTCTCGACTGCGGCCGGGTAGACGATGCCGTCGACCGATACACCCTTTGGAGCTTCGATCACGACACTCGTCGGGATCAGGAACTCATCGTTCACACGGTGGGCGTTGACATGCCAGTGGCCCTTGAGCTTCAGCGCCACCGCAACATCGACCGTCCCACCCCGCGGCACACTACTGAGCGAGCGGTAGGTCTCGAGCGACACCGGCTCGCCGATGAGATCGAGCTCCAGCGCCGGGGTCGGTCCCGCGACGGCGCCGAGAACAAGGGTGACGAGCAGGGCCAACGACTTTCTGCGAGGTGCGGCTGTCAAAACGTTCCTTTCTCTTGTTGTTAAATAAGTTACGTAACGGGGGCGCGGTTGTCAAGTGTCCCGTCGAGGACCGGCAGTGTACCCCGGCGAGTGGGCGATCGGGCGATGGTCGTGGGTGATCTGCCCGCGGTACCCAGTGAGCGATCGGGCCGCGGTCGTGGGTGATCTGGCCGCGGTACCCAGTGAGCGATCGGGCCGCGGTCGTGGGCGATCGGGCGGGTAGTCCTCGGGGCCGCCCGCTCCATTCGCCTACAATAAGTTATACGCCAGGGCGAGCGAAAGAGTTTGCTTGAATCGAACCCCCCGATCGATCTGGCGGTCGAAGAGCAGTTGGACATAGAGATTGACCTCGATATGCCGGGTGATGGACGCGGAGAAAATATTTTCGAAATTGATATCCGGGTACTTCCAATCGTCTTCCTGGGGCGTGCCCCTGAAATCGTCCCTGGCCGTAGAGAAGAACCCCTGAAAAACGGTGAGCTTGCTGGTGAGCAGAATGCGGTCTTCCGAGATGGGGGTCGTCAGATCGTTGACCAGCTCGACCCCGACAGAGATTTCCGTCTCGGTGCTCCGGGTGCCGCTCAAGGGATCGAGCAAGTCGCGGTCGATAATCTGCCGGGCCGCGATGCCGAGCCGTGTCTGCCACTGCCGCTCCTCATCCTTGATGAACACCTTTGCTCCCCCCACGCTCTCGGTCAGGTCCAGCGGGTTGATCCAGCGGTCCTTCGTGGGATCACTCTGATCGAGGAACTGGGTGATGACGCGGAACGCGACGATCGGCTCGACGAACGTGCCCAGGGTAATACGGTACGTGGATTCGAGGTCGATCAGGTCGGTCGACTTATCGCCGGAACCCCACTTGTCCGTCTGCGGGTTCTGATTGTAGGTCAGGCCGTAGGAGAGTTTGAGTGTATTCTGGTTGAACACCGTTGCCAGTACCTGTTTCTCCGCCACGGTGAGCGACGTGAGGGTCCAACTCATTGAACCCGACTCACCCCCCACCCAGTTATCACTGTACGCATTCTGAGTGAGCGTAAGGTGGACATCCGAGGACACTTTCCAGCTCTGCGCAACCGCGTGATGGGCGGTGGCAACGATCATCGCCAGGCCTACGGCGAACGCCATCGATTTCATGGGAACTCCTTGCATTTTTGGTTGGTGTCGCGATTGAACAAGCCTTCGTCCGGTCGATCGCCGGCCGAAGTGAACGCTAGCGTTTGCACGCCATGGTAATGCCGTCGCGGATGGTCAGCATCACCGTTTCTACCCGCGCGTCGTCTCGCACATGCCGGTTGAATGCGACCAGGGCATGGTCGTCCGCTTCTCTGGGGTCCAGCACGCGCCCGCTCCACAGAACGTTATCCGCGAGGAGTAACCCACCCCGCCGCACCAGCGGCACGCATCCCTCCCAATACTCTATATAATTCCCTTTGTCCGCGTCGATAAAAACCAGGTCGAAGGGACCTTTGAGCCGTGTCAGTGTCTCGACAGCGTTGCCCATTTCGAGCCGGATCTTGCCGCCATGCTCACTCTGAGCCCAATATTCCTGCGCGATCTCCGCCGTCTTGCGATCGATTTCGCACGTGATGACTTCACCGCCTTCTCGCATGCCTTCCGCCAGCATGAGCGCGCTGTATCCGGTAAACGTACCGATCTCGAGGACGCGGCGAGCGTCGAGTAACCGTACGAGAAGTTTGAGAAAGGTACCCTCGACCCCGCCCACTAGCATCTCCGGCTGGGGCGTCTTCTCGCGGGTCCTGGCGGCCAGGTCTTCCAGGAGCTGTGATGGGGGCGAGGTGTGGTCCTCCGTATAGGCCAGGATCTCCTCGGGAATAAAAGAAATCATCCATTTCTCCTTGGTTTTTCGAGGTCACGCGGGCTCCGGGGGAGCCTCGGGGTAGGTTCTCAGCATAGGGTATCGGCGCCGGCGAGACAAGGTGCCGCCGTCGGCCTGGCGACCCCCTGAGGGTAACACAAATCACATAACCAGGTTATGCGCTTTGGGCTAACTAGGTCGATTGCCGGGCCGCCCGGCCCGGTGCCACCTCCCCGAGGGAGCATCGGCGGCCGCGGTCGACCCGGCCCAGCGCAGGTCAGGCACAGGTGTAATAAAAACTTTACACTTACTCCATCTTACGATATACTAACCGCTTGGGAAGCCGGGTATCGTTTCGTCGTCCTTCTGCAGCACCACCCGCTTTCCCGCCGGCGAGCACGATTTTTACTTCTATAGATTTGTAGAGACCAGCACAGGTCAGCCAGGTTCATTCAACCTTCGGGGGAGGGTTCCTGTATATGCCGTTATTCCCAATGGCCCGCCGCGTCACTGGGTTACTGCTGACTATTCTTCTCGTGCCTGCACTTGCGCTTTCGCAGGACGATCCCGTTGCCAATTTCATTAGCGAAGCCGCGTCGATCTGGACGGATGGCGGCGACGAACCGCTGTCCACCTACCTCGGTGAACACCCGGTGCTGGTGGGTGCCGTCGTGTGGAAACTCCTTGATGTAGCGATCGAAGTCGGCGACGCGGGCAACAAGAAAGACGAAACGGAGAATGTCGAGTTCGCCGAGTTGGTGGCGCGTCTCCACAAGGAGAAGACCGGCTCGACCGCGCCGCTGGATCTGGTGAAAGCGTACCAGGGCTGGGGTGATGCCGAGCGTGCCCGGCGCGGTGAAGCAAAAAAGCTCGAGGCGCAGGCGACAGAAGCCCGCAACGCCGACGATCTTCCCAAATCCGAGCAGTTGCTTCTTCAGGCCAAGACCATCTACGAGGAGATCGGAGACAAGCACTCGGGCGCCGTCATTTTCGGGAGCCTCGGCGTGGTCTACTGGTACGCCGGCGATTTGGACGGGGTCATCGGCCACTACAAGAACGCACTGCAGGCGCGGCGCGAGGTAGAGGATCGCATCCTCGAAGGACGGACGCTCAACGGCCTCGGCAGTGCTCACCTGGAAAAAGGCGACAACAAGACGGCCATTGATTTTTATCAGCAGGCAGTCGCCCTGCGGCGCGAGACGCAAGACCTGGGCGGCTTGGGGACGTCCCTGACCTATCTCGGTAACACGTACTCTCAGATGGGACGAGTGCTGAAAGCCCGTACCCATCTCGAGGAAGCCGTGCCCATCCTGGAGGCTTCCGGCCGGGCGGATCTCATGGTCGACAACCTGACCGCCGTGGCCAATCTGTATTCCCACATGGGGCAGCCAGCCAGCGCCAACCAATCGTATCGCAAGGCGATCGAGATCGCGGCGGCCACCGAACAACCGGGCAAGCAAGCGGTGTCCTGCATCCACCTCGGCACCAATCTTCGGCTGGTGGGACGGTACAACGAGGCGCTCGAGCAGTTCGATGCCGCGAAGAAACTGCTCGATGACAACCCCGATGCATCGGTGACCGCGGTACTGTACCGCGCCCGGGGGTTGACGTATCTGGCCATCGGCGAGATGGACCAGGCCAGGGACGATCTCCTCGAGTGCCTGAAACTGACCAAGGAATTCGATAACCCCTCCCCGCAAATCGAGGCCCAGCTGAACATCGGCTACCTG
>JAZGDW010000176.1:0-2921 GCA_036478295.1 Candidatus Krumholzibacteriia bacterium | reverse complement strand
CCACATTTGCTTGATAACCAATAAGGTGCGTCCGGGACGCACCCTACCTTGTCCTTCCCCCACCCTTCGCCTGCGCTGCGAAGGATGGGGCACCCGGCTGTATGCTATTGCATCAAGGCCGCGTGATAGGCTATACTATATATTCGGCCGCAAAGCGGCTGGACGGGCGATGCACGAGAAATCCGTCGGCCCAGTGCCTACCATCAAGAGGATGGCGAACGCAACGCTGATCGAGTGAAGCCGAGCAATGGCTGAAAGCAGTGTCACGCAGTTGCACGTGTTGGTCCTGGGCAGTCCGGACGATGGGGCCGACTTTATCGCCTGGGCCCACGAACACGCACGTGTCGAACAGGTTGCGACGTTTGAAGAGGCGCTGGAGGCGCTTCGCACCGAGACGTTTGACGTCATCATCGCCCGGGCCGCCGACTTCATCCCGTTTCAGGGCGTCCACTCCATCAAGCGCGCCGCGGGCGCCTGGGACACCGCCGGTGTTGGGCGGCTTCAAGACAAGATTGAGGCGATCGACCAGGCCGGTCGGGAGCTCTTGAGCCTCGACGCGGCCCAGTTTTCGCGCCTCGACGCACACGAACGTCTGACGGTGCTCGAGCAGAAGATCCTGCGCTGTACGCGGGAGCTCCTCAACTTTGACAACTTCGCAATTCGAGTGCTCGACAAAGAGACCAACAAACTGGAGCTGGTGCTGTTCTCCGGGGTGCCCGCCGACGCCGCCAACGCCGAGCTTTACGCCGCCCGCGAGGGGAACGGCATTTGCGGTTATGTGGCGTCTTACGGGCGAAGCTACATCTGCCCGGATGCGACACGAGACCCGCGCTACCTGCCAGGCATCGAAAACGCGCGGTCCTCCCTGACCGTGCCCTTACGGCTGCACCAGAAGGTGGTCGGTGTTGCGAACTTTGAAAGCACGAAGTTGGCCGCCTTTACCGAAGATGATCGTCAGTTCGCCGAAATCTTCGGCCGGTACATCACGCTCGCGTTGCACCTCCTGGAGCTCCTCGCAAGCGAGCGCTGGACGACCACCGGGCGGCTTGGCTCGAACGTTATGGCAGAGGTCACAGGCCCGCTCAACGATATCCTGACGGACATAGAGAACCTGGTCGAGGACTACATAGGCCACGACGATTTGCGGCATCGGCTGCGGGCGGTCTCCGACAACACGGTAAGAATCCGCGAAACCATTAAGGGACTTACGTCGGCCAAACCGGGCGTCATCGGCGCTGGATCCACCGGTACGCGCCGAAGAGACCCCCATCTGGAGGGGAAGCGGGTCCTGGTCGCCGACGATGAAGATATGCTTCGCCAGACGGTCCACGACGTCCTCACCGGATACGGCTGCCTGGTCAGCACGGCCTGCGACGGAGCAACCGCCATCGAGCTGATCTCGCAGCACACCTTCGACCTGGTGTTGAGCGACATCAAGATGCCCCATAACAGCGGGTACGAGGTGTTCGCCGCCGCGAAGGAAGCGAATCCCGCGACGCCGGTGATTCTCACCACCGGCTTTGGGTACGATCCGAACCACGCGATCATTCGCGCCCGGCGCGAGGGTCTGGCCGCGGTGCTGTTCAAGCCCTTCAAAGTCGACCAACTGCTCAACGAAATCCGGGCGGCCCTTAAGAGCCTGCCTCAGTAGGGCCGACCTCCGTGCCGGCCTCGGCCAGCTAAGCGACCTGATCGACGGCGTTGGGCAACGGCCCGAATGTCTGCCGGGTGATTGGCTGATCGAGTACCCGGGTGCCTCACCTGGCGCGAAACCGGAGGAAACGTCTCCGGCAAAACCCCCTTGCCCAATCCGGGGCCTCCAGCAGGTCTCGCCATGGCCGCGCGCATCTGCCGCTCAAACGCCATCATCGCCTCATGATAGGGCGCTTCTGGGCTAAACGACCCCAATTCACCGGACTCTTGGAACATTCCCATGTCGAGAACCCGCCGCGATGGTTGTCGAACTGCAACTTTTGCCGCATGATGGCCACTATCAGGCGACCCGGCATGAGTCCGGGATGCTCGGACCAGGGTCGGACCGTGGTGTAACGAGGCGTTCATCGAATACGACAAGGAGCCGTCAAATGACTTCGTCCCTAAGAGTCAAAACACCGTTGGTACTTGCTTCCTTCTTGGTTCTGCTCACGACAGGCTGTGCCCCCAGAACATTCGTGCGCTCGGCGCCCGGGTGGAAGACGATTGAATTCCGACCAGGGCTAGTAAACAACTACGACGAGGCATGGCAGAAAACCGTCGATTCGATCGCACGAAACTGGGACATCGAAATACTCGACAAAGACAGTGGCTACCTTCGCACGGCTTGGGTTTACGGCATCAGCGACGGCCCTCAGATCAAGTATCGAGGACGCATCACCGTGAAGTACCCTGAGATCAAGATGCCCGAAAAAGTCGAGGTGAAGACAAGTGCAGAGTGGTGGGCCTACGGCGGACCGTATGCGCCGATCTGGGTCAAGGGATTCGATTCGTCTTTTCAGCGCGATGTGTTCACGGAGCTGTCCGGGCGTCTGGGGCGGACGGTCCCGGTTGAATAGGCAAGCGTCCAGATCGGCGTGTCGCACCCAAGCAGGCGCGGATGAGATGGGAGTGTCCAGGCTGTGGCCAAACGCACCACGAAAAAGACAACCAAGAAGAAGCCCATCGAGTCCTACGACCACAAGGACAAGAAGCGGGCAAACAACCCGCCCGTAGGGCTGGTGACGCCGGATACCGACCCGGATGCCGGAAAGAAAAAAACCTACGAGTACGACCCCCACCTCGACCCGCAGCTTGTGTGGGCGGGCAAAGCCGAGCATACCAGCTTCGAGGTTCCGGCTGTCTCGCTGCATGTCCACGAACGGATCGAAGCTCGCTCGATCATCGAGGCCGTGCGCACGAGAAACGGCGATGGCAAGAAAGGCAAC
>JAZGDW010000175.1:0-20959 GCA_036478295.1 Candidatus Krumholzibacteriia bacterium | reverse complement strand
ATGCCTCCCCACAGCGTCTGGATCATTTCGGGAATATTGATGGCCATGGCCAACGCCCGGCGAACCTCACGGTCCCGGAACAGGTCATGCTCGAGGTTCCACGCGATGAAGTCCATGGTGCGTGACGGAAAGCGGTAGATCTTAATGTCGGGCTGCTTCGCTTCGAGGTCTTTGGCCACATCGGGCGGCAACGATTCGAGACAGTCGATCTCACCAGTCTTCAGCATCGACACCAGTGTGGTCATCTCGCTGACGATGCGAAAGACCACGCGCGCGAGCCGCGGCGCATCCTTGTCATAATAGTCCGGGTTCTTTTCCAGCTCGATGAGCTGGACCGGTACCCACCGCGCGAGGCGGTACGGCCCGTTGCCGACCGGCATCCGTCCGAACTTCGCCGCTTGAAATTGTTCTCTCGGAATATCCCGGGTCAAATGCCGCGGCAGTATGACCCCGTCGTTGGCGTCCATGAGCTGATACGGGTACCGGTTGTTGAAATGAAACACGACCGTATGGTCGCCGGTCACCTCGACGTCGCGAATCCCCTGCTTGATGCTGCGGCTCGCCCAGGCAACATCCTCATCCGTCTGCAACATCCAGGTATGGCGCACGTCCGCGGCGGTCACCGGCTCGCCGTCATGCCAGCGCACGTCGCGCCGCAGGTCAAAGGTGATGGACAGGCTGTCCTCGCTATACGTCCAGCGCGTCGCCAGCCGCGGCGCGAAGTTGAGGAAATCGCTCTGCTCGTCGAGCAGTTTGAGAAACAGCAGGTTAATGATATCGTGGGCCTGCGTCGACCTGGCCGCGAGCGGATTGAGCGTGTTCGGCTCGCTCAAGATGCCGACGACCAGACTGCCGCCGGCAGCCGCCTGTTCCTCGGAAGATTTGCCACACGAGAGAAGAACAACTAACGAGAAGAGAAGCGCGGTCGTGGTAGCCGTGAGACGAAAACGAGCAGCCATAGATGTTGCGCACCGGGGAGAATCGAGGGGGCTCTGAAGAGTTCTCAGGGTTCGCAATCGACTTTGAACCCCCCCGTGCACGGGCCTCCGTGCGATTCCGTCAAAACAAAAAACACAACGGGTTAAGAGGCACTTACTTGGGGCGCATTCTAGGTAACACCGCCCGGGAGGTCAAGCGGTTTCTCGCCGTCGCTACCTCAGGCAGCGCGCTACATGGTCAAGGCGGCCGGCCGGCTGTCCGTCACGACACGCTACGGTGGCCGACCGTCCGGCCGTCACGACACGCTACCGGTAGGCGACTGTCACGACACTCTGCAGATCAGGCCGGTGAGATACTGTGATTCGGGAAAAAGCGGGTTGACCGGATGGTCGCAGCCCTGCGACAACCGCTCGATAATCTGGAGATCGCGCCCCGCGTCCAGACTTGACCAGGCGATGACCCGCGAGAAGTTCTCTGCGCCCACGGCGCCCGAACACGAAAATGTCGCCAGGATACCTCCCGGCGAGAGCAGCTTCATCGCCACCAGGTTGATGTCCTTGTACGCCCGTTCGGCTTTGGATGCCTGCGCCCGGGTCTGGGCGAATCTCGGCGGGTCGACAATAATCAGATCGTAGTGTTTGGCGGCGTCGCGATACGACCGCACGAGATCGAACGCGTTGCCCTCTACGAATTCTATGTCGCCGGTCGCGAGGCCGTTCAACTCGGCGTTCTGTCGGGCCAGCGCCAGCGCGCCCGCGGAAGAGTCCACCATGGTGGCGGAGCGGGCGCCCGCGGCCAACGCGTAGAGCCCGAAACCGCCGGAGTAGGAGAAGAGGTCGAGCACGCTCCTGCCTGTAGCGTATCGCGCCACCGCCCGGCGATTGTCCCTCTGATCCAGATAGAAACCGGTCTTGTGCCCCGACTCCACGTCGACGACAAACTTCACTCCCCCCTCGTGCGCCTTGATGGTTTTGGGGGGCGTCTCTCCGGCAACCGGTCCCGCCGCGGGGGACAGCCCCTCCATGCGGCGTCCGTCGCTGTCGCTCCGCTCGTATATGCCCCGTGGCTTGCACAGCTCGCCGAGCAACTCGCCGAGCAGCGGCTTCACCCGCTCGATCCCCGCCGTCAGTGATTGCACGACGAGAAAGTCACCGTAACGATCGACAATGAGTCCCGGCAGACCGTCCGCCTCCGCGTGCACCAGGCGGCACATGTTGGTGGCTTCGAGTCCCGGCAGCCCGGCGCGCCGCTGGATGGCCAGGTCGAGACGCCGCCGCCACCACCCATCGTCGATGACACTGGACGGGTCGCGATCCAGAACCCGCACCTGCAACTGCGACTCGCGGTTGAAATACCCCCAGGCCAGGAACGCACCGTCGCCGCTCATCACCCGCACCACGTCCCCCGGCCCCGGCTCCCCCTCGATACGCGAGACAGCGCCCGAGAAGATCCACGGGTGGCGGCGGGCCACGCTCTTCTCGCGTCCTTTCTTCAATCGAACGGTCGGTGTGGCGGGATCAGACATTGAATCGGATAAACAGGGTATCGCCGTCGTTGACGACATAGTCGCGGCCCTTCACGGCGAGCTTGCCCGCTGCCTTCACCGCTTCCTCACTGCCCAGCTCGTCCAGGTCCGCGTAGGAAATGACTTCCGCGCGTATGAATCCGCGGGCGAGATCGGTGTGGACCTGCGCGGCCGCGTCCACGGCGTACGCTCCGCGCCGTAGAAACCACTGCCGCACCTCGTTCGGGGCGGCGGTAAAAAAAGACAACAACCCCAGCGCCTCGACACACTGCGCGGTCAACAGATGAAGCGCCGTGTCCTCGATACCCATCTCGCGCATGAACTCGTCGCGCTCCCCCACGGTCTCGAGCGCGGCGATCTCCAGCTCCATCTCCGCGGCGACCTGCACCATCATGATGCCGGAGTTCGAAAACCGCTCGCTCATCGCTTCGAGCAGCGCGTGGTCGCCGACATCGCTGTCGGACACGTTCAGGACCACAATCATTTTGCGCCTCGAGAGCAGCGGGTAGCTTTTGATTATCTTTTCCTCTTCGGGTGGTATGTGCACCTGCCGCAGCGGCTGTTCTTTTTCGAGCAGTTCTCCTAGTTTGAGAAGCAGCTCTTTTTCCCGTTTTCCCGCGTCGTCCTTTTTCTTCATGAGGTCCTTGTCGAGTCGCTTGAGTCGTTTCTCGATGAAGAGGTGATCGTGCAACACGAATTCCGTATTGACGAACGCGATGTCACGCCCCGGGTCCACCGATCCAGACACGTGGTAGACCGCGTCGTTGGCGAACGCGCGCACCACGTGGCAGAAGACCTCTACTTCCGCCAGGTCGCGGAAAATATCACCCTCGGTTACGGCGCGTTCCTCGATGGTCGGCGGCAGCAGGATGTCCATGCGGGCGCGCGACTGCTTCTTCGGTGAGTAGATGGAGACGAGGCGATCCAAGCGGGGATCCTGCACCTCCGCCACTCCCCGGACGGTCTTGCGCCCCTCGCCACGCCCGCGCGCCGTCCCAGGTCCCGCGAGGAGCTCGAAAAGGGACTTCTTGCCGGTTTGCGGCAAGCCGATGATACCGATGTTCATGGCAGTCCTCCCCAAGGACCCAAGAGGAAACCGCCGGCTCCACGCACTCGACAACGTAGCAACGGCGGTTCTGTTCGATACGTGCAGGAGTCGGTCAGGCGCGGCCTATTTTTCGATGAAGAGATCTTCGCCCTCGACGCTCAACGGGTAGCTTTCAACGGGCGCTACGGCGGGGAGCTCGAGTGCTTCCCCCGTCTTGAGGTCGAATACGGCTGCGTGATCCGGACATTGCACACGGCAGTCTTCGAGGAGCTCGCCTTCCGACAGGTACGCCATCGCGTGTGAGCAGGTGTCCGCGATGGCATAGAATGTGCCGCCCACGTTGGCAACAAGGACGGGGGACCCCTCGATGTCAAAAGACTTCATGCCGTCCGCCGGGATATCCGCGGTCTTGCAGACCTTGATCTTCATACGCACCTCTCGCGTCTCGCGGGCGCCGATCACGTCACTATGATCCGACACCGCCGCCATAATAACGAAATACCGCCGCGGGATTCAACCCGCTTCCGGTCAAGCCGCCTCCTTGACAGCGGCGATCAGTTCGAGAATGGCCTTCTTGCCGTCGCCAAAAAACATCAGGTTGTTGTCCGCCGCGAACAACGGATTCGGAATCCCGGCGAAACCCGGACTCAAACTCCGCTTGATGACGACACTCGTCCGTGCCTTGTCCACCTCGATAATGGGCATGCCCGCGATGGGGCTCTTGGGGTCGGTCTTGGCGACGGGGTTGACCACGTCGTTGGCGCCGACGACGATGGCGACGTCCACCTGGTCCATGGTCGGGTTGATCTCGTCCAATTCCTTGAGCTTGTCGTACTCGACGTTTGCCTCTGCCAAAAGCACGTTCATATGTCCCGGCATGCGGCCGGCTACCGGGTGAATGGCAAATTCCACTGTGATACCTTTGGACTCGAGCAGGTTGGCCAGGTCCCGCACCGCGTGCTGCGCCTGCGCCACCGCCATGCCGTAGCCGGGGACGAAGACGACGCGCTGTGCCGTATCGAAGAGCATCGCGACCTCTTCGGCCGACGTGGATTTGACCTTGCCGGCGTAAACCTCATCTGCCGTCGCCGACCCCGCCGCGGGGGCGAGCTTGCCGAAGAGCACATTGGTCAGCGAGCGGTTCATCGCCTTGCACATGATATTGCTGAGAATGAGTCCTGACGCGCCGACGAGCGACCCGGCGATAATGAGCACGTTGTTCGACAGCACGAATCCCGTGGCCGCCGCCGCCAGACCTGAGTACGAGTTGAGGAGCGCGATGACGACCGGCATATCTGCCCCGCCGATACGAATCACCAGCAACACACCCAGGACCGACGAGAGGCCGACCAGCACCCAGTAGAGCATCGTGGCGGACGGGTCCCTCACGATCATCACACCGACCGCCAGACAGGCGGCGACGAGGATCGTGTTAACCACCTGATGCGCGGGAAAATGAATGGCGTTGCCCGAGATCACTTCCTGTAGTTTGCCGAAGGCGACGAGACTGCCCCAGAACGTCACCGCGCCGATAAGCCCAGTCGCCACGGTGGCGACGGCCAGTTGCGACGACAGCGAACCGCCGCTGATCACGCCGGCCTCGATGAGCGCCGCCCCGGCCACCAGTACCGACGCGCCGCCGCCGAAGCCGTTGAAAAGGGCCACGAGCTGCGGCATGGCAGTCATCTGTATCTTGACGGCGAGGATGGAGCCGACCAGCGCCCCGACGACCACGCCGGCAATAATCACCTCGAAGGACAACACGCGGCGATCGATCAACGTCACCACGATGGCCAAAAACATTCCCACGGCGCCAAGCAGGTTGCCGCGGACTGCGGTGCGCGGATGGCCGAGCCCTTTCAGTCCCATAATGAAGAGCACCGATGCTACCAGGTAGGTCAAATTGATTGCTGCACCCTGCATGTTCGTTTCCTTTGCAAATTAAAGAGTGCCGCCGTCTGGTGTTGGCAACCGGGCGACCTTGGCCGCGGCCCGTACCGCGCCGGCTCCAATCGCCGTTATACCGCCGCCGGCCGGCGAGGCGGTTACTTGCGTCTGAACATTTTCAACATGCGATTCGTTACCAGAAACCCGCCCACGACGTTGACCGTCGCGAACACCACCGCCGTGAAACCCAGAATGGTGGTGAGCGTCGTTTGCTGGGAACCGGCGGAAAGGATGGCGCCGATCAGGGTGATACCCGAAATGGCGTTCGATCCCGACATGAGCGGCGTGTGCAGGGTCGGGGGTACCTTGGTAATCACCTCGAACCCCACAAAAATCGCGAGTACAAAAATAGTAACGGTTATGACCAGAGCTTCCACTGTTGCTAACTCCCTTCTGCTACTTCGGCCTGACCAAGACCCAGCAATTCACGAACGCGCGGCTGGACCACCTCGCCGTCCTTGGTGACCAGAGTGTCACGGACAATCTCGTCTTCCATGTCGAGCCGTACCTCACCCTCTTTCACCATGTTGAGAAAGAACGTGCTGATGTTCTTCGCATACATCTGGCTGGCATGATACGGAATCGTCGAGGCGAGATTGAGCGGGCCGGTGATTGTAACCCCACCGGAGACGATGGTTTCGCCGGCCCGTGTGAGCTCGCAGTTGCCTCCCCGCTCGGCAGCGAGGTCCACGATGACCGAGCCGGGCGACATGCCCGCGACCATTTCCTTTGTTATGAGCACCGGCGACTTCTTGCCGGGAATGGCGGCGGTTGTTATGACCACGTTGTTCTTCGCGACCACACGGGCCATGAGCTCGCGCTGCCTGGCGTAGAATTCCTCATCCATTGCCTTGGCGTAACCGCCCTTGTCCTCCGACTCGCCGGCTTCGATCTCCAACTCCACGAACTTGGCGCCGAGACTCTCCACCTGTTCCTTAACCGCCGGGCGAACGTCGTAGGCGCTGACCACCGCGCCGAGTCTCTTCGCGGTGGCAATGGCCTGCAGCCCGGCCACGCCGGCGCCGATAACAAACGCCCTCGCGGGCGCAACGGTTCCGGCCGCCGTCATAAGCATGGGAAACATCCGCGGCAGGAGCTCCGCGGCGATGAGCACCGCCTTGTATCCGGCGATGGTCGCCATCGACGAGAGAACGTCCATGCTCTGTGCGCGCGTTATACGCGGCAGCAACTCGAGGGAAAAAAGCATCGCACCCGACGCCGCGAGTTCTTTCGAAAGCTCGGGCTCACCGAGGGATTCGGTGAAGCCGATTACCATCTGCCCCTTCTGCAACCTGTCCAAGTCGGAGCGGCCTCCCTCCGGGTTGGCGCCGAACGTTCTCACCTGCAGAATCGCGTCGGCGCTTTTGAAAAGTTCATCGCGACTCGAGACAACGGTCGCACCTTTTTCGGAAAAGGCCGCATCGGTAATGCTCGCTTCGACGCCCGCTCCCGCTTCGACTCGAACCTCGGCGCCCGCTTTTTTCAGACCGGGAATTACATCGGGAATCAAAGCGACCCGACGTTCACCGGGAAATGTCTCTTTCGGAACACCGATTATGATCGCTTTGCCTGCTTCGGTCATCGCCTCTCGTCGCCTCCTCGGGAACTTTCATCATTTTGGCGCGCCGGCGCCCCCAACGGGGAACACCGGGGTAACTCGCTGAATAAATGTTGGTTATAAGTGCCGGTTCAGGATAGCTCAGGGTAAAATAACACGATTCGCGAGGGGGAGAAAGTGAAAAATTCCACTAATTCGCCCCCGTCACGGTGCCGCCGCCCGGCCGGCACCTTTCAGCCGACAAGAACAACACGCCCTTAGCTGGGCACTCACTTGAGGAGAATCATCTTGCTGGTGAGCCGCCGCTCGCCTGCCTGCAGGCGATAGAAATAGATGCCGGTGCTCACACGGTGGCCTGCCTGGTTGCGACCGTTCCAGGTGACCTCGTGCGGGCCGGGCGAACGCACCTCGTCGGCCAGGGTCGCCACGCGCCGGCCTTCGACGTCGAACACCGTCAGCAGCACGTGATCCTTCGCATCCAGGGCAAAGCGGATGGTCGTCGTGGGATTGAAGGGATTGGGGAAGTTCTGCTCGAGCCGGAAATGCCGGCCGGTCGCCGTAACCCGGACCAGCAACGAGCGCAGCTCGGAGCCGTCTGCCTGGATTACAGCGAGCGCGTACTCGTACCGCTGCCCGGGCTGCACCTCGCGGTCGACGTAGCGGCGTTCGAGCGGATTCAAGAGCCCGTTCCGGTTGAGAAGGGTCTCCGCGAGGTTGCCCGGCTGCCTGCGGTACACGCGGAACCCGCTGATCGCCTCGTCGCTCAATATCTCCCACGACAGCTCGATGCCGCCGGAGGCGGGGTTCGCCAGGAAACGGGTGATGAACACGGGCACCGGCCTGAGTGTCGAACCCTCGGTCACGACCAGGAATTGGTTCGGCGCCACGTCCAGGTACAGGTCACGTAAACCGGACGGCCAGGTAACCTCGACCGAATCAATGTTAGACGCCGTGCCCACTCCGAACTCCACCTCCGGACTCAAGCCGGACAGGTAACTCGATCCGGACCGCACGTCTTTGAGCTGCTTCAGCCCACCCGTGACCACGCGTATCTTCGCGCCGATACCGTCGCGGTTGCCGATCGTCCCGACCGTCTTTATCTTGAGCCAGTTGAAAGTACCGGGCACGCATTGGTAGAGCTTCGAGGGGTGGTTCTGGTTGTTCACAAAAATATCCAAGTAGCCGTCGTTGTTGAAGTCCCCCGTGGTGACGGCAAAACCGGAATCGTCGTCGTCCGCGCCGGAACCCACCGAGACGTCGGTGAAGGCGCCCCCATCGTTGCGCAAGAGAACGTTGCCGGCGTTTACCGGCGGGCTGGCCGCGGAGAAGTTCATCACGTACAGGTCCTCATCCCCGTCGTTGTCGTAGTCCAGAAATGCCGTCCCCCATCCTATCTTGTTGACGGTCACACCGAGACCTGCGGCAGCGTGATTGAAGGTCTTGTTACCGTTGTTATGCAGCAGTTCGTTGCCCTCGGGCGTGTTGGTGACGTACATGTCGAAATATCCGTTGCGATCGTAGTCACCGACGGCGATGCCCATGGCGTTGAAGGCAATGTTGCTGTTGGAGGCGGCAGATACGTCGGTGAAGTTGCCGAGGCCGTCGTTCTCGTACAGTGCGTTTCCCGCGAGCTTGTCGTAGGCGATATAGAGATCGAGATCGTTGTCGTTATCATAATCGACCCAGGTGCACGCCAGGGCAGGCCTGGTGGAATCGGCAACACCCGCATCCGCCGCGACCTCGGTGAAAGTGCTGTCGCCGTTATTATAATAGAGGTAGTTCGGATCGGCCGCCGCCACGATGCCATAGTTGCCCACGAAGAGGTCCAGATGCCCGTCGTTGTCGTAGTCCGCCCAGGCCGCTGAATGGGACCTGGCGACCGCATCGATGCCGGCCGACGCCGCTATGTTCGTAAAAGTGCCGTCACCGTTGTTGCTGTACAGGCGGCTCGGAGCCAGGTAATTGGAAACGAATATGTCCTTGTCACCGTCGTTGTCGTAGTCCGCCCACACCACCGCACGGCCGTTCGCCGCATCGGCCACACCGGCGGCGACGGCCACATCGACGAAGCCCGCGGCCCCCCGGTTTTCGAAGAGGCGGTTGGGTTGGCCCGCGCCCATCACCACGTAGAGATCGAGATCGTTGTCGTTATCGTAGTCGCAGAACGCGGCACCGTGTCCCCAGTCCGCGCGGTCGCCCGTCGGCGTTACGCTGATGCCGAGGCTCGCCGACACCTCGATGAAAGTGCTCGGGAGAGCGCTTCGCGCTGCGCGGCCCCCGGTGCCGCCGATTGCAAGCGGCGGATATGCCAGGACGATCATGGCCGAGGCGAGGGAGACGGGCAGCAGGGCGCTGCACGCGACCGGCGAGGAACGAGCAAACAAAAAACGCTGTCGCAACGCCCCATACACGACGCGAGCCCTCCTGAACCTGTGAATCGAGAGCGGGGAAAAGAGATGATTGACCGGCTATATTATACTACGCCAACCTCTACAATCCCATGAGTTGTTTGACGTACTTCGTCGGCGGCGACCCGAACGAGAGCATCTTGTCGTGCATCGTGCTTAAGCTTTCGCTCTTGCCGTGCTTCTCTTCGTAGGCTTCGCGAATGGAGTTCACCTCTATGTTGCCGACAAAGTACGTCGAGAGCTGCGTGGAAGTCATGCACGCCCGGCGCCACTTGCCCGCCGCCTCGCCTTCTTCCTGGAACCCCTCGTTTATCATGAGATCGATGGCCTGCTGTTCCGTCATGCCCGCCGTGTGGATCTTCTGATCGATAATCGCGTTGATCACCAGGCGCAGGTGCATCTTCAGCTGCTGCATCTTGACCTCGGGACCACCGTATCCCTTTTCCGCCATCACCTGCTCGGCGTACGTCGCCCACCCTTCGACAAAAGGCCCGCTATAGAAAATCGACCGGATCATGGTCGGCGCCTTGAATCGGTTGGAATGCGCCAGCTGCAGGTAGTGTCCGGGTACGGCCTCGTGAATCGTCAGGTCGTGCAGCATGTAGTCGTTGTATTCGCGAAAGAACGAGGTGACGCGGTTTTCATCCCAGTCTTCCGGCGTGGGTGAGATGGCGTAGAACGTTTTCCCTTCCGGTTCCAACGGGCCCGGGGAGTCGCAGTAGGCCACGGCCACGCCGCGCTGGAATTCGGGCATCACGATGAGATTGATCGGTTCGTCCGGAACGGTAACGAGTTTGTTGTCCGTGGTGAACCGCGTGCACTCATCGAGACACTTCCTCGCCTGGTCAACAATGGACTCGTTGCTCGGATGCGACTCGGCGAGCTTGTCGAGGACGGCCTTGATCACGGTCTTCTTGTCCGTGGCATCCCCGCCGCCGCCGGTGTATTTCTGATAGAGCGGCAGCGCCGTCTTGTGCATTTCGTCCTGGGTCGCCGTGAGTCCCGCTTCGGCCCGCTCGAGGATTTCCTCCATGGTTAGATCCGACTCGAGAACGTAGTGGAGTTTTTTTCGAAATTTCTCCTCGCCCAAACGGAATTCTCCATCGGCACGTGGCAGGAGGTCCTGCTCCAGCCAGTCACCGTAGTATTCCAGCGCCGCCACCGCCCGCGTCTGAATCGGCTTGAATTCATCGACGAGCTCAGGAACGTCCGCCAGAAAGGTCTGCAGCTCATCGCGTATCAGCCCGATGGTCCCCTTGTTCTGCCGGATGGCGGTCTCGATGTGTACCCTGGGCGGGTTCTTCAAGTTGGCCTTCGCCAGGGCGGTGACCTCTGGCACCAGTTTCAGGCGCTCCTTCACGCTGTGGAGTCTCTCCTCGAGCGGCGCGAAATCACGCACGAGCAGGTTGTAGATGGCCCCACCGACGTTGTAAGCGAGCGGATTCCACTCGTGCTCGCGAAGCGTCTCCAGCTGGAATATCGTCTCCTCGACCTGGTTGCGCAGGATATAATAGTCGACGCGGTTGGCTTCGCTCAGTTTCGCGGGATCGATCTTCCCCAGCGCCCCGAGGGTCAACTTGTTGAACGCGAGGCTCTCCTTGACTCCAGCCATACTGTAATCGTTCAGACGGTTGTCGTAGCGGTGGTCGCCAAGCGCGGTCGCGGCTTCCGGATTCATTTCTAGGTATTTCTGGATAAAGTCGGCCGCGAGTTTTTCGAACGATTGATCGCCTGCGACCGAGTCTGAGCAAGAAGCGAGTGCCATCGCGCCCCCCAGGATGAGTAAGAGTGTGAGTAGTGTTTTCATCGTGATCCCCTTTTTGTGCCGGTTGCGGTAACGACGCTTTGCACCCCGATGGCACGGCGCTGCCGGCGTCGACAGGACGCTGCTCGGGTTACTTCGAGTAGTGCGTGTAAACGGTCTCGATCCACCTCTCGGTGGGAATGAAGCTCCAGCTCCACGATTCCCATCTCGCTCCCAGTCCGGCGGCCTTGATTTGCTCCAGGCTCTTACCGTCCTTCATGTGAGCGCGTACCGTCGCCGTCGTCTCGAGCAGCATATCATAGTATGTCTTTAGATCCTCGTACGTCGACAGCGGGCCGTGACCGACAACTATCTTCACGTCCTTCGGCAGTTCGTCGAGAGCCGTCTCGACGGTGCGGATGAGCCCGTCCACATCGCCCCCGCTGGCCAGGTCGACGAAGGGGAACATGCCCGAGAAGAAAATATCGCCCATGTGTACCACGTTGGACTTTGTGAAGTAGACCGCGCAGTCGCCGTCCGTGTGGCTCCGCGGCCAGTGGATGGCCTTTATCTCCTCGCCATTGAAATGAATTGACAGTGACGAACCGAACGTGATAATCGGCAGCGCCTCCTCCGGGCTGGGCTTGATGGTACGCTCCGGAGTTTCCATACCCACCGCCATTCGTTTGCGGACGTTTTCGTGTGCAATGATGGTCGCTTCCTTGCCGAAAATCTCGTTGCCGCCGACGTGGTCACCGTGCCAGTGCGTGTTGAGCAGAAACTCCAGGTCGCCGCCGCCGATCTCCTTGAGCGCGGCACGGATCTTCGGCGCCAGCCGCGCGAACTGATCGTCGACGATGAGAATGCCGTCCTTGCCGACGGAGACGCCGATGTTACCGCCCGACCCTTCCAGCATGTAGATATTTCCCGCGACCCGTGTGATCTTGATCTCCACATCCTGCGCGGGCGCGGTCACGGCGACACAGAGCAGCATCGCGGCGCAGACAGAGGGTAACGATCGCCTTTTCATGAGCAGCTCCCTTCGAGGCCGTCCGCGCCCCGGGCCACGCGGCGCGTCCACCGCCACGACGTGACCGCCTTCGACGCCCGGTGCAGCACTCCCCTGCCCAACGCGGCGCCGGTGGTCAACGTCGCACGGGCGCTGGTCGACAGCTTGCGCACACCTGCGACCGTGCGCGTTCCGACGGTGGTGCTCACCTGAACCGCGGGCCGGAATCCGTCCACCACGTTTCGCCCCATGGCCTTGAAGAAACCGATGGCAACGTTCATCCGTTCCACGTAGATCTTGAGCAGGTGGTAGAGAACCAGGGCGAGAAAACACTCCGTCACGAGCAACAGTCCCCAGAAGGCCCAGGTGCTCTTCAGGACCAGCAGCCCCGGCACGCTCCACGCCAGCTCCTCGATGGAACGATAGATGTACTTGATTACCGGCAGCAGGAGCGGCAGAGCGTAGAGCAGTGAGGCCTTGACCACGAGCCGCCGCTGCCGCTTCTCGACCCGTTCCACGGGCAGGCCGTCGCGCCGGCCCGACGATGCCAGTTTGTTCCATCCTGTGCGCACGCGCTCGAAAAGAAGCACCGTCACGATTGCGTAGAGTATGTTCTCTTTATTGGCACGCGCCGAATTCCAAAAGCCGAAGAACATGACCGCCACCTCCTCTGTGGACGTTTTCGTGGGGAAATACCGAGCAGGGCAGAACTCCCACAGGGGTCGGACAGGATCCTGATCCCCGAGGGTGTGGGCTCAAAGACGGCAGAATAACAGGATATACGGGGGCTATCAAGTCGAGAAAAATCACCGTGGCCACGTCGTCGTGCCCAGGTGGTCGGGGCCGTTTGTGGCGGCGGGTTGTGAGTGTCAAGCGGCAGCGGATCGTGGCCGCTAGGCCGCCGCGGGTTCCCTGTGCCGGCGTCTGAAAATATGGCGTACGTCCTCCGCGATGAGGTAGAGGGCGGGCACGAGCCCCAGGGTGAGGGGCGACGCGAAGAGGATACCGTACCCCAGTGCCAGCGCCATGGGCGCGATGAAGGGGTCGGACCCGCCGATGCCGTAGGCCAGCGGCAGGAGACCGACGACGGTGGTCACCGTCGTCAGCAACACCGGGCGCAGCCGGTCGGCGGCGCCTTGAAGGACAATCTCCCGGATGTTTGTCTCGGGTGAGTTGCGCCTGAGGGTGTTGATGTGGTTGACGAGCACCAGCGAATCATTGACGACGATTCCGCTCAGTCCCACGAGACCCATCATCGCCAGGAAGCCAATGTCCTGGCCGTGCGCGACAAACGCGATGATTACCCCCATGATACCGAAGGGAATGGCGACCATGACCATGAACGGCTGCATCGGCGAATTGAAGAGGAGCATCAGCACGAAGTAAATGCCGATGATGGCGATCATGAACGCGCGAAAAAGGCTCTGCATCGATCGCTGTGTTTCTTCCGCTTCGCCGCCGATCACGAAGCGCATCGCCGGCCAATCCTCCTCCAGATCGAAGTGCTCGACCACCGCTTTGGTCACCTTGAGCGGCGTGGTGACACCCTTGACGAAGTCCGCGGTAACGGTCACGGCCCGGTCCCCGTCGAAATGGTAGTAATTCGACGGGCCGGGGCCGGTCTCGAGTCTCGCCACATCCCTCAGCGGGATCATGCGGCCGCGTTCGTTGGGTACGAGCAACTCGCGCAGGAACTTTGGATTGCCCCGCGCGCGCTCCTGCAGCTGCACCCGGAAATCCACGTCTTCATCGCCGTACCGGACGTCCGTCACCACTTCACCGTCATAGGCAAAACGCGCGTTCTGTGCGATATCGGCGACTGTGAGTCCGACACGGGCCAGCTTGTCGTAGTCGATCTTGATCTCGACCTGATCCTTGCCCCGTTTGTCGTTGCGGTCGATGTCCTTGGCTCCGCTGAAGCCCTCGAGAAACGCTTCCACCGAATCGGCCAGTGCCACACGCATCTCGTCGTCGCTGCCGACCACCCGCAGCGTAATCGGTCTTCCCACCGGCGGCCCGCCGGCGTCGATGAAATACACGATCTTGTCGAAACCGTCGATCTGGTTGCTTTGGGCCCGGAGGTCCTCCACGATTTCGTCGGCCGCCCGCGAGCGATGGTCGTACGGCGTCAGGTTCACGCCGATGATGGCCCAGTTTTCGTTTTCGCCCGGCGAAAAATCGCCCTGCGTCCCCACGCGGGTGACGAATGACTGCAACTCTTCCTTGGGCAGGGCTGCTACGAGTTTCTCCAGTTCCTGCACTTTGCGCGATGTCGCCTGCAGTGACGTCCCCGTCGGCGTTTCCACGAGCAGGAAAAACGTGTCTGCCGTGCTCGTCGGAAAAAGCACGAAGTCCATGAACGTCACTGCGTACCACAAGCACGTCGCCAGCGAGGCCACGGCCGCCGCAAGCACCAGGTACCGCAGCCGCAACACGTGACGCATGGATGCTTTGTAGAAACTGCGCACGCGGTCGAACCACCCCCGCGACCGCCTGGCCATCGCGGCGCCATTTTCCCGCAGCCCCATAATGAGGTGCGCGGGCAGCGCGACCATCGCCTCGAAGAGTGAGATGAAGAGCGCGAGCGACATGACGAGCGGAATGACGAAGACGAACTTGCCCATGATGCCCGACATGAAGAACATCGGGGCGAACGCGATAAACGTGGTGAGGATCGTGGTGAACACCGGCCAGAAGACCTCGCTGATGCCGTCCACGGCGGCCTGCAGCGGTGGCACGCCCCTCTCGCGGTGTTTGTGTATGTTTTCGGCAATAATGATACCGTCGTCGACGACGATGCCGATCACCTGGACCATCGCCGCGAGCGCGATCACGTCCAGATAGGAATCGAACAGCGGCAGCATGAACACCACACCCAAGACCGTGACCGGTATGCCCATCGCGACCCAGAAGGCGCTGCGCATGTTGAGGAAAAGGCTCAGCATGAGCAGGACCAGGCCCAGTCCGATCCAGCCGTTGTTGGAGACGACTTTCAAACGGTTGCGGACGTAGAAGGACTGGTCGGCCGAGTAGAGGACCTCGACACCCTCCGGCAGGCTGCCGTTCATCTCCTCGACCAGGTCCCTGATCGAATCCACGGTGCGGATCACGTCCGCCGTTTCCTTCTTGTTGACGATGAAGGAAATGCTCGGGCGGCCGTTCATGCGCGAGATGATACGTTCGTCCTCGAAATCATCCTTTACGATCGCTAGATCATGAATCTTGATGAGCGGCCCGTCGAAAGTGGAGCGGACGATGACGTCGCCGACTTCCAGCGGATCGCGGAACTGCGCCAGGGTCACGACTGTCTTCTCGCTGGTGTAAGATTCGAACGTGCCGCCGGTGGCGCGGATGTTGCGGCTGGCGATGGCGTTTATGATTTCGCGCAGCGGAATCTGGTATCGCCGCATGGCCTCCGGCGACACTTCCACCTGGATCTCGCGGTCGCGGTATCCGTAGCGGTCCACCCTGGCCACTCCCGGCAGGTCCTTGAGCTTTTTTTCGAACCGCTTTGCGTGCTCTCTGAGCTCGCGGTACGGGATGTCTCCCGAGAGCCCCACCTCGACGACGGGGAACACCGCCGTAGTGACCTCGAAAATATTGGGCGCTTCGTCCACCGCCTCGGGAAAGTCGGTGATACGGTTCACCGCGTCGCGAATCTCCCGCTTGACGTCGTCCTGGTCGTGCAGGTCCGGGTCGATGATGACGTCCAGCACCGAGATGTTCTCCATGGAGACCGACGTCATGCGGTCTATCCCCGTCACCTCTTTCAATTCGTCCTCTATCTTGTTGGTGACGTTGAGCTCGACATCTTCGGGCGACGCGCCGGGATACACGGTAGTGATAATCAACTCGCCAAAGTCCACGGACGGGAACACGTCGCGTTTGATGTGCACCAGTGTGTTGAGACCCAACAGGATCGTCATCAAGGTGATCACCGTGGCGAGAAGATGTCGCCTGGCAAAAAATCTAAAGAATGTTCTCATGGTTCGTTCGTCTGTTCTTGTTCGTCCGCGCTGCCGTGCCTGTCAAACGTTCAGCAGGCACGGCGCCCACGGGTGCCTACTGCACGACCTGCGGTGTCGGCAGCAGCTCGTCCAGGATGGCCCGGTAACCCAACACCAGCTGGTGGTAGGTGGCAGCGTTTACCGCGTAGCGCAGCTCGGCCAGCGCCTCGCTGTCCTGGCTCTGGATTACGAACGTCAGCTCACCGCGGCCCTGGTCATAGAGGCGCTTTTCCTCACGGGTCTTCTTGCGCGCCGTCTCGATCTGCTCCTTGTTCAATTCGAGGACCACCACCAGCTCCGTAATCTGAATCCACAAGCTGCGGAGCTCTGATTCTAGGTTCAGCGACACGTTCTCGATCTCCTTCTCGAGCTGGCGTATCTGCAGCTGGGATTGGGCGACGTCCGCGCGAGCGGTACGGTTGCCGAGCGGATACCGAAAATCCAGCGCGACTCCGATGTCCGGCTTGCTGAGCCCCAGCGCGTCGACGAAATCCTCGTCGCCTTCCTGTAGTCCCCCGCTCACGCTAAGGAAAAGCTGCGGCCGGGCGAGATCGTCCATGCCTTTCTGCTGGCGTTTGACCTGCTGCAGCCGGATGCGCAAGGTCTCGACGACCCGTTGATCGTGGACGCGCCGGACCGCGTCCTCTATGGCGGGGATGTCTTCGAGCTGGTACAGATCCATGTCGGGTGAGCCGCCGGTCATCTCCGGGTCCTGCGCCAGCACGGCCAGCACGGCCAGCACGGCGCGCTCCCTCGACTGGTTCAGGACGAGAACTTCCTTGTCGATCTGCACGGCGTCATCGGCCCGCAGCACGTCCACTTTGTCCACGAGGTTCACGCGGCGTTTGCGCAGGGTCTGCGCACGCTGCTCTTCTGCGAGCCTCAGGCGGTCGCGCGCGATGCGGCTCTGCTCGACCGCCCGCACCCAGTCGACAAAACGCAAACCAACATCGAGCAGGAAGTTCTCCTGGTTCTCCAGCGCCTGCACTTCGGAGAAGTCGATGTTGAACTCGGCCAGTTCGTATTCGAGACGATCCAGCTCGCCGCCGCGGTTCTGCAGCAGCGGGTACGAATAGCTAGCGATGACCCGGTTCTCGTAGAAACGCGAGGCCCCCGTGGGAACCTCGATGGTCGTGCCGCCCGGGCCCGGCACACTGATACCCGGCAGAGACTGGTCGGACAGGATCGACTGCCAGGTCAGCGAGAAACGACCGCCGCTATTCCAGAAGATACGGTCCACCGACGCCGTTCCGTCCAGCGTGTACACCCGGTCCGGCGCAAACGTACTGTTGATGACGGTCTTCTGGTAGGACGCCCTCTCGGAAGAATTGACCGCCCAGTCCTGGACGCCGAGAAAGCGGTCACGACCCAGCTTTTCGATATCGGTCTGCAACGCTTCCTTGGCGAAGAAGGGATGGTTGATCCGTACTTTCTCCAGGTATTCTTCCAAGGAAACGGTTTGTGCGTAACTGCTCTGGGCGATTACGGCGATTATCAGGGTTGCGAAACACACCCGAAACATCATTCCACACCTACCTTGTTTGTAGTCCACTGTTCCCTCACTCGTTCACCGTGTCCCGCCGCGCCCGGCGGGACCGTCAGGGTTCAGCGCCCGGTTGATCAAATCGAAAAACGTCTCCGTCAAATCCTGCGGGTCGATGCCGTGTAATTCCTTGATCATTTCTCCCTTTGTCGCGATGATCTGCACCACGCCCGTCGACAAACCCCAAAGGGTGAGCGCCGTTCTTACCGGATCCACGTCGCCGCGGATACTGCCGTCTTCGATCCCGGACTGCACCGCCCTCGCGCACGTCGCCGTTATGTCCTTGCCCTGGGCGTTGCACTCGGACGCGTAACCGGACGGGTCCGCCGCCGCGTCCCGTGATTCGTAATGGAGCATTGCGTTCACGTAATCGGGGTGGTTGTCGCAGAAATCAAAATACGCCCGCCCGATGGCGGCCACCTTGTCGATCCCCTTCTCCGTGGATTTCACTGCCGCCTCGAACCCAGCCTGCAGGATGGCCATCCCTCGCAGGATGATGGCCAGGTAGAGATCTTCCTTGTTCTTGAAATAGAGGTAGAGCGTGCCCTTGCTCAACTCGGCCGCCTCCGCTACGTCGTGCATCGTCGCCTGGCCGATGCCCTTGGAGAAAAACACCTTCTCGGCGGCGTCGATGATGTCGACGCGCCGCCGCTCCTTCTCGCGCTCTCGTCTTTCGGGGATGCCCATGCTTTCCTTAGGTAACTATATGGGTTATAATGGAGTATAGCTCGTTATGATCTATATATGACTCTTTAATGACCCCTAGTCACTAATTATACGGAAGTATAATCAATAGGTTTCGCGGTGGCCAGCAGATTCTTCGGAGGGTGGGTTTGTGCGGGGATGTCTAGGGGACGCACGCCTTATGGCGCGAATCAGCCCTGATTCAAGAGAGAGTTCTAGTCCACTTTGGGGAGCCAGCCGTTTTGAGTGAAGCTCTTCTGCGTTATTGTCGAAGGGCTCACGCGTCCGTTCCTAGAATCTGGTACAATGCATGCGCAAGACGGGGGATGAGAAATGACCGATCCACTCAGTCAAGTGAACCTCAAGAGCAATCTGCTTTCCAGAGACAGAAGCTTCGCGCGATTGATGCTGCTCCTTGGCGCGATACCAGCGATGGTACTCGTGCAGTGTGCTGGCGGTGGGTCGAAAGAAGGAGAGTTGCGCATGACACTCGAACTGACCAGCCCTGCCTTCGAAGACGGGGGGACAATTCCATCGAAGTTTACGTGCGATGGGGCCGGTGTCTCGCCGCCCCTCGAGTGGTCCAATGTGCCCGAGGGCACGAAGAGCCTCGCACTAATCTGCGACGACCCCGACGCTCCCATGGGAACCTGGGTGCACTGGGTGCTCTATGGTCTCCCTGCCGACACAACCTCGCTTCCGGAAGGTGTACCGACGGATGAGATCGTCGAAGACGTTGCGTTGCAAGGCAAGAACGATTTCAAGCGGATCGGCTACGGTGGCCCGTGCCCTCCGCCCGGGAAGCCCCACCGCTACTTCTTCAAGTTGTACGCACTCGACTCCGAGCTCGACCTGAAGCCCGGTGCGAAGAAGAAGGATCTTGAGAAGGCCATGAAGGGACACGTCCTCGCGCAGGGGCAACTTGCGGGCAGGTACCAGAGATAGACCGGAGCGAATACCGCATCCTGGTCAGTGGGCCACCCGGCGTCGGCAAGACGACACTGATCCGCAAGGTCGCCGCCGACCTCGCCCACCGGCGTCCCGTGGGCTTCTACACCGCCGAGATCCGGGAACGGGGCGCACGGAAGGGCTTCGAGCTGGTGAGTCTCGACGGCCGACGGGGCCTGTTGTCTCACGTGGACATTAGCGGCCCGCACCGCGTGGGCAAGTACGGCGTGGATGTCGAGGGCTTCGACCGGTTTCTCGACACCATTCAATGGCCTGGACCGGGCACCGGCCTGGTTATGATTGACGAGATCGGGAAGATGGAGTGCTTCTCCCAGAGATTCCGGTCGCTGGTGCGACGGATCCTGGATTCGGGAACACGCGTCCTCGCGACGGTTGCCCGTCAGGGGAGCGGACTGATCGCCGAGGTCAAACAGCGGCCGGATGTCGAGTTGCTCGGGCTCACGACACGCAACCGCGACTCGGTCGCCGGCGAGATCGTGAGGCGCTTTGCGTAACGGATGCGAGTTCACTATTGCAGGTGAGCGCGATGCAACTATATGCGCTGCCGGTGCTTCGAAGAACATGAGAGACATCTTTTTCGGCTTGGTGATCTACATCGGGTCTGTCGCGGCGGTGAGCCTGCTGTGGCAGCGCCCCGGGGTCCTTTTCTTGACCTGCATCGGCATTATGGGAATCATGCTCATCCGGTGGCACACGCGCGCCGACCTGGCTGTCTATCTGGTGGCGGCTCTTCTCGGAACGCTGGCCGACCTCTTGGCAGTCTCGCGCGGGGCCTGGGCCTACGGAGCGGCAGAAAAATCAGTTCCTTCTTGGCTTCCCTTGGTGTGGGGCATCGCGGGACTGCTGATCAAGCGAATTTCCAAGGGGCTGGCCCGCGCCCGATAGACCTGGCACACTCGGCGAGCCAGATTGTCCGTCGCTATCCGCATGCTACGTCTTTCCTCCGGTATTCGATCCGGCTCCGTCCGATGCGGGTGGCTGTGTAAGTGACGGAGAAAGAGAGGACTTCGGCAGGTCCCATCCTAGTTCGAACACTGGCACATAAGGGGACCCGGGTAGGACTCGAACCCTCTTTCGCACGCCCGGGACACTTCGATAGCAACGGCGCTTCTCATATTACACTTCTTCTTACACTTTCACTGTATAACACCCGCAACAATGCGCGAGAATACTCGACAATGTGCAAGTGTAGCTTCACTGCAACTCCTTTACTAATTCCGTAATTAGCCAATTCGCAGTAAGTTACCTGATCTAGTAGCAGCTCATTCGTAATGAGCAGGTCTGCGGTTCGAATCCGCACACCAGCTCCATATTTTTCAAAGACTTACGCGATCTGCGACTTCTACTCCATACCCCCATATTACACTTTTCTTACACTTCCGTTCTGGCTGGGATAAAGAGCATCCAAGGATTGAGGGGCCTGTTGAGGCGAGTCTAGCCGCGCGACGGCGTCTCGTTTGTGGGGAGGGCTAGGATGCGTGTATTCCATGGTCGTGGAAATGTCGGCATGACCCATGAGTTGTTTGACAGTGACGAGATCGACCCCCAGGCAAACAAGGCGAGTGGCGAAAGTATGGA
>JAZGDW010000174.1:0-7204 GCA_036478295.1 Candidatus Krumholzibacteriia bacterium | reverse complement strand
TACGTGCCGAAGACCCGCATCCAGTCGATAGCCGATTTCGCGCAAACACTGAACGAGATCGTGCAGCCGCCGACGGACCTGTTCATCCGGGGCTGGCAGGTCCAGGTCCTGCGGCAACAGCTGGAGCTGTTTCAGGACGACAGTAACTAGCGGCCTCGAGACCGCCACGCGCCATGCCAGAGTCAATATCCAAGAAACAAGAAGCGACGGTCCGCGATTTCCTCAACGTCGTCTTTCGCCGGAAATACGTCATCCTGGCGGTCGTGGGGTTCACGACATTCGCGGTGTTTTACCTGAACGCGTCCCAACCGCAGACCTACGTGTCGTCATCCCGCATCCTCGTTCAGCGCGGTCAAAGGGGGGACGTGTTCACGGGGCGCCCGACATATTTGACCTGGGCCGAGGAAGTCAGTTCACAGATCGAGGTAATCCTGTCGGAGGCGGTGTTCGAGAGTGCCAAGGAGATATTCGCGGACTCGGTCGCGATGGGTGGGTACCCGTCGGTTCTGAGATTCAACCCGGGATCCGCGAGGGCGGAGGTGCTCGGACAGTCCAACGTGTTCGTGCTCAGCTACTCGGCGTTTGATGCAGACGAGTGCCGGCTTGGATGCAGCGCGATCACCGAAGCGTACACGGAATACTACCGTGAGCGAACGGCACCGCCGGCGGTGGCCGAGTACTTTGTCAGGGAGATAGAAGAGGCGCTGGTCGACCTCGAACGGTGGCGGGTCAAGAAAAGTGAATTCCTCGACAGCGAGCAATACGTCGGGTTGAGCGAGGAGGCACGCAGGCGATCCCAGATGCAGGCCCACCTCGAGATGGGTCTTGCCGACGTGGAAACGGAATTGGCAGCCCAGAAACTCAAGGTTGCCGAGTACGACGCGCTCCGCGCGCTGCCCGCGGACGAGCTCGAGGCCAATCTGGCCATCGGCGCGGAGAGGAGCGATTTGCAGACCGCGATCATGATGGACATCAAGCATGGCCTGCAGGGGCTCCGGCTCAACAAAGAAAGCCTGCTGCAGAAGTACACCGACAGGCATCCCGAAGTCATTGCCGTCACGAAACAGATTCAGGATCTCCTCGGTGACTTGAAACAGGAGGTTCATAACGCTTACCAGGTCCAGAAATTACGTAACAACGGCTTGATTGCGAAACAGCGGTCGTTGGCCAAACAGCTGCGTGCGACAGAGGCAGCGCTGAGCGTGCTTCCCAAAAAGGCAGTCGAGCTGAGCCGAATCGAAAACAATATAGAGTCTGCTCAAACCAGGTACGACGTGCTGCTCAGGAGGCAGCACGAAGCAGAGATCGCCGTCGCCAGTAATCCCGAATGGGAAATAACGATACTGACGGCTGCGGGAAGGGCGTGGCCGAGCAAGACCAAGGATTACGTGCGTCTGGCGCTGGGGCCTTTTCTGGCGCTCGTTGTGGGGCTGGGGATCGCGTTCTTTTTTGAGAGTCTCGATCATTCGCTGAAGAACGTCGGCGAGGTGGAAGAGTATCTCAGGGCGCCTGTGCTGGCGACCTTTACCGAGGTCGCCAGAAAGAGCAAGGTGTAGGTATGTACGAATCTTTCTATCATCTAAAGGAACAGCCCTTCGGCTCGACGCCCGATCCCCGCTACCTGTACAAGAGTACCGGGCATCGCGAGGCGCTTGCGTACCTTGCTTACGGTGTGTTCCGAAAGAAGGGGTTTCTGGCGTTGACCGGCGAAGTCGGGATCGGAAAGACAACCGTTATCCGCGCTTTTGTGAACGCGTTCCACCCGTGCCTGGACGTATCCTTTGTTCTGAACACGAAGGTGTGTTTCGAGGACATGCTCTACCTGATTCTCCAGGACTTCGGTTGCAAGATTGAAAACCCGTCCAAGGTGGGAATGCTATGTACGCTCAATGATTATCTGATCCAGAAGTTTTCCGAAAACAGGAACCCCGTGATTATCATTGACGAATCGCAGAACCTGTCAGCAGAGGTGCTGGAGGAACTGCGTATGCTCTCCAATCTCGAGACCGACCAGCAGAAGTTGCTGCAGATAGTGCTCGTGGGACAGTCGGAACTGATGGGCATTCTGAATCGCCGGGAGCTACGACAGTTGAAGCAGCGCATACCGGGGATTCTGCGTATGAAGAATCTGCAGCCAAGGGAGGTGGGTGAGTACATTCGTCACCGGCTCCGTACCGCGGGCTTGACTAACGGGCACCTGCGGTTCAGCGAAGACGCGCGCGATGCGATCTACGATTACTCGGCCGGCGTGCCGCGTCTGATAAACATGATCTGTGACAGGGTTCTGGTTCGCGGGTACCTGCGGCGGACGACGGCCATCGAGGAAGAAATGGTGAGGGAGAGCGTACATGAAGTCACCCCGCCGAAGCGCCGCAGCGTGAACTGGAGCGAAGACGAATGAGCAAGATCTTCGATTCTCTCAAGTGGGCGGAAGGCGAACGCAGACAGGGGGCGACGCAGGTCGAAGAGCCGGCGCCCCCGCGTCCCGCGTCGGCGAGCAGTGATCCCACGGTCATCGAAGCGGCCGGCCTGCCCAAAGAGTTCATCGATGAGCTGGGGGCGCTTCGCAACTCGCTGGAGAACCTCTTTACCCGGACGAAACGGTCAATACTCTTCGCCAGCGCGGCCTCCGGTGAAGGGACCACGACGATCGCCACAAATTTCGCGTGGTTTCTCTCGCTGCAGGGGACGGGCAGCGTCCTGCTGTGCGAAATGAACGCGCGACGGCCGACGTTTACCCGCCTGTTCGCGATCAACAGGGATGCCGGGATCACCGACTATTTCTCAACGCGGTGTGATCTGATGCCGCTGGTGCAAAATCCCCAAGGCGGCCGCCTGGGTGTGGTGCACGCGGGCAAGCGTGGACCGGCTGGCATTCAGCTGAACGTCAAACAGGTGATGGGCAGTTTGATCACCGAAGCGCTCCAGTATTACGACACGGTTATTATAGACGCGCCGCCGATCATAAGTTGTCCGGAGACGGCTGCCATGACGCCGTTTGTGGACGGTGTGGTGGTCGTAGTCCAGGCCGAAAAGACGAAGCGGGAAGTCGTGCAGCGTTCCATGGAGTCCATCGCGAATTTCCAAGGTACCGTCCTGGGGGTCGTCCTCAACCGGAAGAAGTACTATATCCCGGAGTTTCTGTACCGGCGCGTCTAATCCTCATGCTGCCCGGATACCGTCATAGCCCACATCAATGAAGCGCAATCCCAACGAAATCCTCGTGGCGATATCTGAGGAAATTGCTCGGGAGCTGCTCGAGCGTCTGGGTGAGAATAACGTCAGCTCGATTTTTGTGACCGGCAGCGTCGCCAAGGGTGAGGCGGCGAGTTACGTGGCCGGCGAATCACTCGAGATCTATTCGGATGTGGACGTGGCAGTGGTGGTGGATGACGCCGCCGACCTCGAGGCTTGCCGGCGATTGGCAAGGGGCGTGGCGGCCGCTCACCCCCGTCGTACGACGGCGTACAGAGTTTTTCCCACCCCCGACGTCGGTGTGTTTACGCTGGACGATCTTCGCGCCCAGCAGGCACGCCCGGGCACGGTGGACATCGGTCGGAGCCACAGGGTGATATTCGGTAGCGCGCAGACGCCTTTCGAAGCAGATGCCCGATCGAACGGTGGAATCGCGCCGGAGGAGGCGCTCTACCTGCTCGAGCATCGCTTGCTGGAGAGCCGTGAGGTCGTGGAAAGCGGCGGAGTGGATGCTGCCGGAGCGCCGCAGGCGCGGTACGCACATTATGTCACCCTCAAGAATTGTCTCGACGCGGTCACCGCCCTTCTCATTGCCGTGGGGGAATATGCTCCGTCGCGCGACGAGCGCATGCGGCTTTTCCGGCGCGGCGATATTCAGGGGCGACTCGCTTCGCTGATGCCGGCGGGCAGTCGCGAGACCATCGATGATTGTGAGGACCAGATGCGGCGGCTTCAATCGACGCTGGCCGCAGGAGATTTTACGCCGGAGCGAAGGCAGGTCGATCAGCTCCTGCTCCAGCTGTGGAAGCGCATCGGTGACCGGATCCACGGGGAGTCGGGTGAATGGTACGAGGCCCTGCGCCGCCGCGGTGGCGCAGGACGCGCGCGTGACAATCTGCGGGAGTTAATGGTCATCGCGAGGCGAAGGTCGCTCTCGCGCCTGCGGGTCGTGGTACGGTCGCGGGCAATGGCGCGGTACTCTCCGTTGAGTATGCTGCGCCTCACGGGCGTGGTGGAGGCGCTGGTGCGCGAGATGGACGACGAAGCAAAAGACGATCGTATCGAAAAACACTTTTTGGGTGCGATGGACGCGTTAACCCGAGAATTCGGCTTCCGCGATGGACCGCTGTTCCGCAGGGGCCGCGACATGTACAGAGCGGTCACATGAATTCGGCTTCCTCGAACAGGCATGTCACGGTAATCATCCTTATCGACGCGCTGGGTTGGGAGATTGCCCAGCGGTTCAATTTCTGCAGGGAACTACTGCCGCGAGCGGGGGTCACGGACACCGTTCTGGGATACAGCAGTGCCGCCATCCCCTCGCTGCTCAGCGGGCAGCCGCCCTCGAGTCACGGGATCTGGGCAATGTATCGGTACGATCCCGCACGTTCGCCGTTCAGGTTCTTCCGTCGCCTGCCGCGGCTGCCCCACGCCCTCGAATGGCGAGCGCGGGTGGCCACGAAATGGGTGCTGCGCAAGCGGAACACCGTCCGGGGCTACTACAACCTCTACGAGATTCCGCTGGATGTCCTGGGTTATTTTGACGTGGCCGGGCGCGGTGACCCGTACCAGCCCGGGGGGCTGAAGGCCGAGACGCTGTTCGACGCGCTAACTCGCAAACGAGTAGACTACAGAGTATGGAACTACCAGACCGCGGAGGCGGATAACCTGGCGGCGCTGCAGGCGGAATTGGCCGGCGACAGCAAGGTGCTCTTTTTCTACACGGCGGAACTAGATGCGTTGATGCACCGTAAGGGCATTTTCCACGACGACGTCGAGAGAAAGCTGGCGCGGTACGAAGAGCACGTAGATGTAATCCTGCGGGCCGCGGAGGCTCTCGGCAAGAGGGCATCGGTGTACCTGTTCAGCGACCACGGCATGACGAACGTGGACAAGGTCGTGGACCTGATGTCGGTGGTTGAGGAATGGGGATACGGCCCCGCTAGCGGCCTGTTGGCTTTCTACGATTCAACCATGGCCCGCTTCTGGTGCGACGGTGGGACAAGAAATGACCTGGTGGAGAGGTTGAATCAGACGGGGTGGGGATACGTCATCCCCGATTCCGAACTGGAGCGCTTCGGTTGCCGCTTTGCGGACCGGTCATACGGGGACGTGATATTTTTGCTATCTCCCGGCCACCTGATCGTTCCCAGTTTCATGGGCCGCGCGCCGCTGGCCGCCATGCATGGATACCACCCGGACGATAGCTATTCGAAGAGCTGCTTCATGACCAATGTCGATAGCGGGACACTGCCGAAATCCATCCTGGAGCTGAAGAGCTATCTTCTCGGCCGCATCGGGGAGGACGTGCAGTGACGGGCAGCATACCGCGACCGGGAACGGCGGTTTTCTGGAGTGTGTTCGGGCGCATCGGGCGCTTCTCGCTCGGTCTGGCGAGCAGCGTTATTGTTGTTCGCGCTCTGGGCGATCATGATTACGGTGTCTTGAGTCTCCTGCGCACGGTGCTGGCGTTCACGGTGGTTATCGCGGGAGCCGGGCTGGGCCAAAGTGTCCTGAAATTCCTTCCCGTCTTGCGGGTGGCCGGTGATCGTCAGGGCGTGGTGGTGCTGTTGCGGCGCGTCGTCGTCGTCCAGGCCGCCGTTTGGGCGGGACTCCTCACATTGGGCTATCTGGTGGCGCCGGGATTCGAGCGGTTGTTTGACATCGGCGGTGTCGGCGAGCTGCTGGTGATCGCCATCGCCCTCTCCGTTTTTGAGTTGTTCCTGACCGTTCTGACCCACATACTGAATGCTTCGTACGATACGAAGCTTCTAAGCGCCGCGAACGTCGCATCGCACATCATATTCATCGGGCTGCTCCTCGTCGTGCTACCGCGGGGTTGGGGGGTGCTCGGTGTGCTGGCGGCGGGCGCATGCGGGCAGCTCGTGACCTGTGTGATCGTACTGACAACCGCGCGCAAAGCCATTCGCGGGGTTGAGCAGGGGCAGGGACGCGAGGGCTCCGGGATCGACCGGCGGCGCCTGCTCCGTTTCTCGCTGCCGTTCGGACTCATCGGCCTCTTGAACATGATCGTGTGGCGTCAGTCCGAGGTCTTTTTCCTGGCGCATTTCCGGGGCGTCTCCGAAACGGGATTCTTCGACCTGGCGTATCGCCTGCCGCAGACTGTCCTGGAGTTCATCCCGGGGACGGTGTGGCCGATCGTCATGGCCGGATTCTCCGAAGCGTACGCGAGGGACCCGGAGAACCTGAAGGTCTTGATCCGCAAATACTACAAGATGCTCTTCCTGCTCTCGATGCCGGTTTGTTTCCTGGGCATCGCCTTGGGGGGGCGCATGGTGCCCATTCTCTTTGGAGAGGCGATGTTGCCCGCCGCGGTGCCGACCCAGGTGTTCTTTGCGATATTCACCGTGTCGCTTTTCTCGACACCGCTTAGCATGGCGCTTTATGTGATGGAGAAGACGCACGTCAATTTGCTAGTATATTGCGTTCTGGCTGTTGTGAACGTGGGGCTGGACCTGTTGTTGATACCGAGATACGGTATCACCGGAGCGATAATCCCTGTAGCGCTGGTCATACTCCTGTCGCCGTTCATATACAAGAAGACCGTGGACCGTTTCGTGAGCGGGGTAGACATTCCCTTTGGATTCATCGGCAAGTGTATTCTGGCCTCGAGTCCGATCCTGCTCCTGATCCCGCTCGCCGGGTTGATAGGTGGGGTGGTGGAGTTGTGTGCGGCGGTTGCGATAGGGATGGTCGTGGTCGTATGGGGGACGAAAAAAGTGGGATTGATCGGACGAGAAGAATTGGACCTGCTGAGTTCGGTCCCGATGGCCTCGAGGCTGGCGAGATTTATGAGCACCGAAGCATCGGCCGGAGGTACCCATGCATAGAGACCTGTCGATCAGCGTCGTTATCCCTTGTTACAACGAGGAAGAGGGAGTGCAAAAGGTCATCAAGTCGCTGCCCGGGAGTGTAGACGAGGTGGTGGTGGTCGATAACAACTGCACGGACCGGACCGCGGAGGTTTCAAGGGCTCTCGGGGCCCGGG
>JAZGDW010000173.1:0-14341 GCA_036478295.1 Candidatus Krumholzibacteriia bacterium | reverse complement strand
TCGAGGGCGGGGTATACTTCGCGCGGCGCGATCGCGCACCAGCCGATCGGCTGGCGTCCCAGGTAAGCGAGAACTCCGGGCGCCTGGCCGGAGGTAACGATCTTCTTTAACGCACGCTTGTTCCTCGAGCCCTTGCCGGCGACCCAGTCCTTGTTCCGCAGGCGCCATGCCATACACCAGCAGCCCCCGCACGCGCCACGTTCGCCGAAGAGCGTTTCGATATCCGGCCAGCGCGACGGCGTGGCCGCGTAGAACTGCAGTTTGGTAAGAGCGAAGGTCGGTTTTGCCATCGGACGTAATGTAGGCTCGAGTGCCCGCGCGCGCAAGCGACCGGTGCCGGGCTCCCCGGGGCCAGGGCAGCGCTCGTCTCCGGTTCCAGGGCAGCGGGGTCTCGCTTCCGGTTCTAGGGCAGCGGGGTCACGTCTCCGCGCAGGTTCCTGTCGAAGAACCGGGTCAGCCGCTGGTATAGATGCACGCGTGAAGTCTTGCCGCTGATGCCGTGCAGCTTGCGCGGGTAGAGCATCAGGTCGAAATCTTTGCCCGCCTTGATGAGCTCGTGCGTGAGCCGGATCGAGTTGGCCAGATGAACGTTGTCGTCGGCCGTCCCGTGCATGAGCAGAAACGGGCCCTGCAGGCTATCGACAAAATTGACGGGCGACGATGCCTGGTAACCGTCTTCGTTGTCCTGCGGGCGTTTCATATAACGTTCCGTGTAAATCGTGTCGTAGAAACGCCAATCGGTCACCGGCGCCACCGCCGCCCCCGCCCGGTACACACCGGGCGCCTTGAACATCGCCAAAGATGTCATGTAGCCGCCGTAGCTCCAGCCCCAAATGCCGATGCGCGACCCGTCCACGTAGGGCAGTGACTCGAGGTACTCCACGCCGGCAACCTGGTCGGCCAGCTCGACGTGTCCCATGTCCTTCAGGATCGGGTCTTCCCACGCGGTGCCGCGTCCGTACGAGCCCCGGTTATCGAGGCTAAAAATCAGGTAGCCGCGCCCTGCCATGTAGGCGTGCCACAGGTAACGCGAGCCGCCCCACCGGTTGCGCACCAACTGGACGTGGGGGCCGCCGTACGTGTAGACGAGCACGGGATATTTCTTGCTCGCGTCGAAATCCACCGGCTTCAAGATCGAGCACTGGAATTCCAGGCCTTGCTCCGACGTGAAGGTGAAGAATTCCGGTACCGGCAGGTTGTATCCCGCCAGCTCGGTCTTGTCCGCTTCGTCGATCTTAAAAAGTTCCTTGCCGGTAGCGTTGTGAACCGAAATAACACGCGGGGTTTCCGTGTTCGAGAAACGGTCGATGTAATAACGATAGTCGGGAGAGAAAGTCACGCTGTGCGTGCCGGGCCGTCGCGTGACCTGTCGTATGCGGCCGCCTCTTTCCGGCACTCGGTAGAGGTGACGTTCCAGGCGCGACGTCTTGAGTGCTGTGAAATAGACGTGCCCGCGCTTTTCATCCACACCGTTCAGCGCGGAGACTTCCCACGGCCCCTCGGTCAGCTGGCGGAGAAGCGTACCGTCGTTCTTGTACAGGTAGAGATGCGAGTTGCCGTCGCGCTCGGCATTCCACACGAAGAGATCCTTTTTCTCATGGTAACGCTTCATGTAGGTGATGTTGATCCACGTGTTCTTCTTTTCCTCCAGAATCTCCTTCACCCCGCCGGTCTCGGCGTCGGCAAAGAGGAGCGTCAGCGTGTCCTGGTTGCGGTTGAGTTTCTCGATGGCAACGTGTTTGTTATCCCTGAGCCAGTAGACGCGGGCGATATAGCCGTCATCGCTGGTATCGACATCAAGCCATTGGGTCGTGCCGCGCTCCAGGTTATAAACGCCGATACGAACCAGGGGATTGGCCGCCCCGGCCTTGGGGTAGTGCTGCATCTTCGCTTCGTTGTAAGCGGGGATGAAATCGACGATGGGAAACTCGCGGACCGGGCTCTCGTCGATCTCGAGGTAGGCGATGGATTTGCTGTCCGGCGACCACCAGTAACCTTTGACGTTGCCGCGCGTGAACAACTCCTCCATGTATACCCAGTCGAGGACGCCGTTTAGGAGCGAGTCGGAGCCGGTGGTCGTAAGGCGGCGCTCCGTATCGTCTTCGACATCGGTCACCCAGATGTCATGGCCCCTTGTGAACGCGATCTTTTTACCGTCGGGCGCGAAGGCGACGTTGCCTTCCTTCTCTTCGGAACGGGTCTGCCGCACCACGCGGCCGTTCTTGGCGTTGAACGTGAAGATTTCGCCCTTGAACCGGAACACCATATGGTGGCCCTTCTTGGCCCACCGGTAGGAGCCTATCTTGAACTTGTCCGTTTCCTCCTCGCGCAGGTCTTCTTCCTCCTTGCGCAGGTCCTCCGGGATGGTGATGGTGTCGACCACGCAAAGCGTCCGCTCCTTGCCCGAGGTCATGCGGGCGACGATCAAAAGCGTCTGCTCTTCGTCCCCTTCGCCGACTTTCTCGAGATACGACACGCCCTTGCTGTCGGCGAGCCAGCGGATGGACGACGGGGCCCGGCCGGTGAGCGGGGGGTCGGCGTAGATGCGCTCTATGGTGAGGGTCTTCCCGTTGTCCTCTGCGGCCCCGGGCGCGGCGGGAGCGGAGAATACGGCGGCGATAAGAGCAGCGGCCAGCGTGATTTTCGGCGACGGCATTCAGCATCCTCCTAACTATAGATTTGTGGCAAAAAAGGAAGGGTACCACAACGGATAGGCTTATGAAACAGAATAGTATACGGCGTTCGGGCCGCACTGGATTGGGGATTTTGACCTTGAATTTCGTAAGGGAATCCGTCACAATTATACCAATGGAAGGGGTTGCCCCTGGCTCATGGCGCGGACACCTGCCCACATTTCGCCCGATGCAACGCCCACCGGACGGCTTTGGTCGCTTTTCCTGATTTGATCGCTGGTAGAGAACCCCGCCCCCGGGGGCCTTGGGGCTGTTTTCACCCGCCTGGCTGGAACCCTGCACCGTAGTCTTCCGTATATAGTGTTATTGCCTGTCTCTCCACTACTCAACCGTACCTGCAGGAGGTGTCGTAAGTATGCGCAAGCTTAGCATATTGGTCGGTCTTGTGCTGATGGTGACGTTCGTGTCGAGCTTCGCGGTCGCCGCACCGATTCCGGCCGCTAGCGCCGACCAGAACCTTGTTCTCGGCGATGACGACGACAAGGATGATGAGGCGAAAGAACCCAAGAAGACCCGGAGCAACCGGGGCAAATGGGCCGCCAAGAAGGGGAACTCCAAGAAGTCCAAAAGCAAACCCAAGTACAAGCCGTGGAAAGAAGTTCTCAAGGATGCCGAAGAGCAAGAGGGCCTTTTCAACGTGCACACAAAGCGAGAAGATGTCTTCTTCGAGATAAAAGAAGATCAACTCGACAAACCGTTCGTCACCTTTTTGAGTCTCTCGAAGGGTATCGGTGCGCGCTTCGTTCTCGGCGGGCTGCCGATCAGTGGTTCGGTGATGTTCGACTTTCACCGCGTCGAGGATCACATCCAGATGCGGCAGCTCAACACGCGCTTCCGCGCCACGGACGATGAGGCGCTCGACAACGCGATAGACCTGACCTTTGGCAACTCGGTTCTGTTCAATCTCCCCATCGCCAGCGAGAACGAGAAGGAAAAAGCACTGCTCGTCAAGATGAACCCCGTCTTTCTGTCGGATATTTCCGATATGGGGTTCTGGCTGCGGCTGGCGCTGGGCAAGTCGGTGCAGATGGACAAGAAAAAGGCCATGTACAGAAAGGTCAAGGCGTTTCCGAAGAACATCGAGGTGGAAGCGCTGCTCACCTACTCGCCGGGCGACCGCAGGGGACTCAACCTGCCGAGCGTTCCGGACAACCGTTTCATCGAGATCGGCGTACATTACAGCATCCATATGCTGCCGGAGAATCCGATGAAGCCGAGACTGGCGGACGACCGTATCGGATACTTCCTGACACCACACAAGGACTTCTCGCGGGACGGCAGCGAGAACTTCTTTGTCCATTACATCAACCGCTGGAGGCTCGAGAAGAAGGATCCGCATTCCTCTCTCTCGGAGCCCAAGCAGCCGATCGTTTTTTATCTGGATACGACCATTCCCCATAAATACAGAAAATACGTCACCCAGGGCATCGAGTTGTGGCAGAGGGCGTTCGAAGCCGCCGGTTTCAAGAACGCTATCATCGCCAAGGAAGTCGGAGACGATCCTGACTACGACGCCGAGGACGCCCGTTACAATACGATCCGCTGGATCATTGCGGACGAGCCGAGTTTCGGCGCTATTGGACCGTCACGCGTGGATCCGCGCACCGGCGAGATCATCGATGCGGACATCCTGATGGAGCAAAACATGCTCGCGAGTTTCCGCAAGGCATACCGGCGGTATTCCGGCCCCGAAGCCTTCGTGAACATGGATCCGATGATGCGTTACCTGAAGGACCCCTCCCTGAACCCCGATATCGCCGACGAGAACCAGCTGCGCGATCACTTCTTCGGTTCGGGTGCGATGTGTGACATCGGCTTTGGTTTCACTCAAAACTTCGAGTTCATGCAGCTCGTGTTGCTCACCGATGGTCTCGAGGAAAACGGTATGGAAGTGCCGATGGAATTCGTCGGTGAAGCCCTGGTGTTCGTGACGGCGCACGAGGTCGGCCACACGCTGGGACTGCGCCACAACTTCAAGAGCAGCATCTCGACCCCGTACGACAAGCTCAACGACCGTCGCGTCGTCGAGGACATCGGTATGACCGGTTCGGTAATGGATTACCCGTCGCCCAACGTGTCGAGAGATCGCAGCAAGCAGGGATACTATTACACCCCGTCAATCGGCACCTACGACCAGTGGGCCATTACCTACGGGTACACCGAAATACCCGGCGACAAGTCGCCCGAGCATGAACAGTGGTCGCTCAAGTCGGTCGTCAATCGTGCCAACGAGAAGCGCCACCATTACGGTACCGACTACGATACGTACCCGGCCGGTGCTCTGGAGCCGCTGAGCATGATCTGGGACCTCGGCGACGATCCGCTGGCGTGGGCGGAAGAACGTATGGGCGTTTGCAGGGATATCCTGAACAATGGTAACTTGGAGAAGCGCGTCGTCGGAGATGGCGAGAGCTACGCGCCGCTCCGCAACGCGGTGACCACCCTGTTCATCCAGGAATATCGGGCAGCGGCAAGGGCCCTCAAGTACGTCGGTGGGCAGTACACGGCGCGCCCACACCTCGGGGACAACAGCGGTCAGGTACCACTGGTGCCTCAGACGGCCGCCGAACAGCGGGAAGCGCTCCAGTTCATCATCAAGAACGCTTTTGCAAAGGACGCGTTCGCGGTGTCGCCGGAGATTCTGAACAAGCTCCAGGACGACAAGATGCAGAACTGGCAGAACCGGATGTACACCTACGGACGGCGCTTCGACTTTCCGTTGAACGGGTGGGTCGGCGGTTTGCAGAACGCACTGGTCACCCAACTGCTGCACCCGATGCGGTTGCAGCGTATGGCGGACGTCGAGTACAAGGTCGAAGAACCGTACAGGGTTGCCGAGATGTTCCGGACCCTGACCTCGGAGATCTGGACCGGCAACATTGTGCCAGCGGGCAAAACGGCCATCATGCAGCGTAACCTGCAACGTATCTACCTGGATCACCTGATAAGCATGACGGTGACTCCGGCGCCCGGCACCCCGTGGGAAGCCATCGCGCTGGCGAGACTGCAGCTCACGCGGCTTCAGTCCGGTATAAACACGGCGCAACAGCGCTCGGGGCTGAGCGATGAGGCCAATGCTCATCTGCTCGAGTCGCAGGCGCGGATCACCAGGGCGCTCGACGCGAAGCTCGATTCGAGCTTTTAGCGCGAGCGGACCGTGGTAGTGCATACTGCGTAACGAAAAAGCTCCTCTCTACTTAGAGAGGGGCTTTTTTTTGCGGCACCGGGGTGGCGCGAGCCACCCACGGGTGCCCACGGCCTCTTGTGGAGACCCCAAACCGCCCGCCGGAGGGACCCCGCCCGCCGGCGCGAGCCGCCCACGGGCGCGCACAGCCTCTTGTGGAGACCCCAAACCGCCCGCCGGAGGGATCGCGCGCGGGACGGAGTTAAGCGGTGCGAACACCCGCCGGGTTGTGGTATACTCTCCGCATCAACAACAGGGGTCATGCGGAAGCGGCGGCGTCATAGCCCGTCAGGTAAGTCCTGGACCGATCTCTCGTCAGGATCCGCATTCACGATCTGCGCACAGAGGTAGGTTCCATCCCCACGGCACGTCGACGGGTACCGTTTCGTCCGACGGGCGGCTTCGCGTCTCCTCACATCGCAACAATTATGCGAGCCCACCATTCATGGTCGCGGCATCATCTGCTGGGTGTATTGGAGTCTCTGGCGTTATTCCACTACTACAGGGGGGCAAGATGAAACGGTTCCGGTCGACTCTCGCGGTTGCTTCGATCTTTTTTGCGATTCTGATGCTGGTGTTCTCAGCCCGAGGCCAGGTTCAGAACGACTACGTCGAAGGACAACTCATCATCAAAGTCAAGTCTTCGGTGCAGCGCTCGCAGATTTCGGACGTCGAACTGAACCTCAACTCCACGGTCACGCGCCGGTTCGCCAGCGGCGCAGAACTGTGGGACATCCAGGGCGTGACCTCGGCGGAAGCCCTCCAGCGCTACCAGTATGACCTTCGTTTCGAGTATATCGAACCCAACTACATTATTCGACTCGATCAGACCACTCCGAACGACCCGCGGTTTCCGGAAATGTGGGGGCTGAACAACACCGGTCAGACGGGCGGGACGGTTGATGCGGATATCGACGCGCCGGAAGCCTGGGACATCGAAACGGGTGACACCGTCCTCGTCGGTATCATCGACACCGGCATCGACTGGACGCACGTGGACCTCGCCGCCCACATCTGGACCAACCCGGGGGAAATCCCGGGCGACGGCATCGACAACGACGGTAACGGTTTTATCGACGACGTGCGCGGCTGGGATTTTGCCAACGACGACAACAACCCGATGGACGGAAACGGGCACGGCACACACGTGGCCGGTACCGTCGGCGCCATCGGCAACAACGCCATCGGCGTGGTGGGAGTGAACTGGAACGCGACGCTTATGCCCATCAAGTTCTTGAGCGACGGGGGATCGGGTACGACGGCGAACGCGATTTTGTCGGTCGAGTACGCAACGATGATGGGTGTCAGGCTGACCAACAACAGCTGGGGCGGGGGCGGTTTCTCGTCGGCTCTCAGGGACGCCATCCAGGCGGCCGGCACCGCGGGCATTCTTTTTGTGGCCGCCGCGGGCAATACGGGACAGGACGCCGATCTCTTCCCACACTTTCCAGCCGCGTACGATCTGGACAACATAATTTCGGTGGCCAACACCACCCACAACGACCTGCTGAATTCAGGCTCGACATTTGGACTGGTCAGTGTCGATTTCGGTGCACCCGGTACGAACATTCTCAGTACCTTTCCCGGAAACTCGTACGGATCGATCAGCGGCACATCCATGGCATCGCCGCACGTTTCCGGCGCGGTGAGCCTCGTGTGGTCGGCGGCCCCCGGGTTGGGCCATCTCGAGGTAAAGGATGCGCTCATGCAATCGGTGGATCCCCTGCCCGCGCTTCTCGGCAAGACGGTCACGGGCGGCCGCCTCAATATTTTCACCGCGCTGTCGAGGCTGGACAGTATCCCGCCGTCGCCGGTGACCGACCTGGCCGTCATCGGGACCGGGTCGAACACGGCGACGCTGCAGTGGACGGCGAGCGGCGACGACAGCACCGACGGCACGGCGAGCAGCTACGACGTTCGCTACTCTCTCTCGCCCATCGATGACGGCAATTTCGCCCTGGCGACCGTGGCACCCGCTACGCCGACACCGCAACCGGTCGGCGCCACCGAGACCTTTCAGGTCACCGGTCTGGATTTCAACACCGCCTACTTTTTTGCCCTGAAGGTGCTCGACGAACAGGACAACGCCTCGTCGACGTCGAACTCGCCATCGGGGACAACGCTGGGCGTTCCGGAGATTGCGTTTTCTCCCCCTTCGCTGAGCGAAAACCTGCTGACCGGCGGGATGGTCGTCCGCATCGTCACCATACAGAACCTCGCAGCGGGCACGCTGGATTTTTCTTTTCCGGGGCTCGACCCGCTGCCCTCCGCGCCGGGGGATATCGGTGGGGTCAGTAGCGCAATAGGTCCGTCGTGGCTGCACGCCGTTCCCAACTCGGGGCGGATTTTGTCCGGCGGCACCATGGACGTGGAGATGCGATTTGATGCGACCGGCCTTGCCGGCGGAGATTTCACCGAAAACGTTATTATCGCGAACAACGATCCAACCCAGCCCGCGGCCACGCTGCCCGTGAGCCTGCACGTGACGGCTGCCCCGGACATCGCCGCATCGCCGGCCAGCGTCAACTTCGGCGCGCATTTCATCGGTGCGACGGTAACCCAGAGCGTGACCATTTCGAACATCGGTACTGACGTTTTGAACGTCAGCGGTGTCAGCATCGACAATGTCGAATACTCCGTCGATCCCACGGGATTTGTGCTGGCGCCTTCGCAGACGAAGGTGCTCGTTCTTACCTTCGCGCCCGTCAGCGTAGGCCCGATTGCGGGAACGCTCACCGTGTCGAGCGATGACCCCGATACTCCGGCCCTGGCCGTGGCGCTAACGGGAGTGGGCCTGATCCCGCCCGAGATCGCCGTGGCGCCGGGGATATTGTTCGAGAACCTCGTTTTTGGGTCCACGTCGACACAACCGCTCACCATCGAGAACAACGGCGGCAGCGATCTCATATTCGATATCAGCGAACGAGTCGCCGGCGCGGTGGGGGTCAGTGTCAGCGTCCTTTCCCTGGGGACCTCGAGAGACGTCACGTCGCTGGGAGTGAAGCACAAAGGAGACGGAAAGAACGGGCCGGCGTACGACGGCGGCCGGTCAGGATCGATGAAGCCGCGCGATCCCGGCGTGGCGAAAACCACCGTCTCCACCAGAGCCGCCGCCGGCGGCGAACTCCGGATCCTGCTCCTGCACAACGGTGATGTTGCCACTATCCGGACCGACCTTCTGGCCTTTGCCGACATAACCGTTGTCGACACGTTCGATGGGGGAACGGGCACGCCGACACTGGCGCTGCTCGAGTCGTATTCGGCGGTTATTGTCATCCTTAATACTCCGCTCATCGATCCGGTTGCCACCGGTAACGTGCTTGCCGATTATGTGGACGGTGGAGGCGGCGTAATCATTACACTTGCCACCTTCATCTCCCCCTGGGATATACAGGGGCGTTTCTCCGCCGAGGGCTACTTTCCGTTTAGTTTGGGGTCGGGTCCGGTCGGTTCCGCGAACCTGGGGAGCTTCGACCCCGCTCATCCGATCATGGCGGGGGTTACCAGCGCGTTCGGTGACTTGTTGGGTGTGACGACCCTGACGCCGGGAGCGGAGTGGGTGGCGGACTGGGACAGTGGGTTGCCACTGGTCGCGACACAGCGCGGTAAGGTCGTCGCCATGAACGTGTTTCTCGCCGGCGGAAGCTTTTATGGGGGAGACATCCCTCTGATGCTGCGAAACGCGGCACAGTGGAGCGGTGGCACCGGGGCATGCTGGCTGACGGCGGAGCCCGACGCCGGCACCGTGCCCGCGGGTGGCAGCACGATTATCAACGTTACCTTCGAAGCAACGTCCACCTCGTGTGTCACCGCCGGTACTTTCCTGGACACGATAGTAGTGGCCAGTAACGATCCGCTGGCACCGGAGGTGCTGGTGCCGGTCATCTTCAATGTGACCGGCGCGCCCGACATCTCCGTGGCCGATTCATTGGTTGACTACGGAACGGTTTTCATCGGGGTGACCAGGCTGGACACGATTGAGGTGTCGAACCAGGGCACGGACGTGCTCGTCGTAACCGGTGTGTCCACCGACCATACCGATTACAGCGTCGACCCGGGCGGCTTCGTGATAGGGGTGGGGGGCAGCGGCGAACTCGTGGTTTCGTTCTCGCCGACGAGCGAGGGGGCGCTGCCGGCGATGTTGACAGTTGCGAGTGACGATCCCGATACTCCGTCGTTGAACGTTTTGCTCGTGGGCAGTGGGCTGCTGCCGCCGATCGTTTCGGTGTCCCCGGATTCGTTGAGCGAACATCTGTTTACCGGTGGAACGGCGGTCCACCCGCTCACCATCGACAACCAGGGCGGAAGCGACCTGTTCTGGACCGTTCGCGCGAGCCTTTCGGCCACGTCGGCCCTGCAGACGTACACGCTGACGGCGCCGAGCTTTGATGCGACGGATCCCGACGCGGCGGACGGCGGCACGACACCGGAAAACATCCGCACGACCCCGATAACGGCGTTGCTGGAGGATCTCACCGATGTCCAGATTCTCTTTGACCGCGCGCACGGCCAGGGGACGAGATCCCCGTGGACGACCATCATCGCCGACTTGACTTCGCGTGGTGCCACAGTCGTCGACAATTTGTCCCCCGTCACACCCACGCTGCTCGCCAGTTTCGACGTGTTCTGGACGGTCGATCTGAACATGCCCTGGACGACGTCCGAGTTGAATGCGCTTCGCGACTGGATGCTTTCCGGCGGGTCGCTTCTGCTAGAGGGCGATAACACCTCGACCGTGCCCATCTACAACTCGATGCTTGCGCCGCTGGGTTCGGGCATCGTTTTTGCGAATCCCAGTGGAACTGGTGGGACTACTAGTTTCATCTTTCCACACAAAACAACGGAGAACGTAAACAGTATCCTCCTGAGTGCGAACATCGCCCACCTGTCGTCTGTCACCGCGCCCGCCGGGCTCCTCGTGAACGACGTCTCCAACGTTGCCAACAGCGCCTACAGTGAAGTCGGCGGCGGCCGCATCGTGGCCATGGCCGATGAGGTGTTCACCCGTATGGGCTCGGCGGACAACCAGCTCTTTGCCAACCAGGTCTTCGACTGGCTGGCCGGGAGTGTGCGCTGGCTGACGGTGGAGCCCAAGGAAGGGGTGACCCCCGCGGACAGCATCGACGTGCTCACCGCGACCTTCGACGCCGCAAACTTGATCGGCGGTCTCTACGACGCGAGCATCATTATAACCAGCAACGATCCGTTCACTCCGACCGTCACGATTCCGGCCCATCTCCAGGTCACCGGTGCCCCGGACATCGAGGTTTCGGACACCGCCTTCAACTTTGGAACCGAGTTCATCGGTGGTTCCAGGAGCGACACGCTGAACGTGTCCAATGGAGGAACAGACGTGCTGACGGTGGGTGTGGCGACGAGCAATGCGGACTACAGCGCGGACGCAGTGGCTTTCAGCCTGGCCGTCGGCGCGAGCAGGGGTCTGGTCGTGACGTTCGCTCCGAGTGTTGTGGGACCGATTCCCGCCACGTTGACTCTGAGCACGAACGACCCGGATGAACCAAGCGTGGTCGTCACCCTAAGCGGCTCCGGACTCATGCCGCCGATCGTTTCGGTGGCTCCGGACTCGCTGAGCGACAGCCTGTTTACCGGACTTACTTCCGCGCACACGCTCACGATCGACAACCTGGGGGTGAGTGATCTCGAATTCACGATAGTGAGTGAGGAGGCCGGTGCGTCGCTCGTCGAGATCATGCAAGAACTGGAGTCGCTATACCGGCCGGGCGAAAACGGATTGTCCCAGGATCCCGCGGATTATGTCACGCACTATGAGGAATATGCGGCAAGCGGAACGAAAAAGGACGACCTGTCGACCGCGGGCCTGCCGCAGACGAGCGCCGAGACGATGGAATTGTATCATCGCGTGCAGTCCTCGCTCTCCGGTGGCGTGACCCTCTTTTTTGACGACATGGAAAGCGGTGTGCCGGGCTGGACGCACTATTCCACTCACCCGAACGGCATCGATCAGTGGGGAGTGTCGACGGCGCGGTCGCACAGCGCTGTGAGAAGCTGGCGGGTGACACAACACAGCTTCGAAGGGGCCGAAGCGCTGCAGACACCTCCCATCGATCTGAGTCTGGTAATGGACGCGTTTCTGTCCTTCCAGCACTGGTACAATTTCGATGACTGCTCGAATGACCCGACGTTCGAGCCCGATGGGGGCATCGTCGAGGTATCCACGAACGGCGGCGCGAGCTGGACGCAGATCTTTCCCGTCGGTGGTTACCCGTACACGCTGGATGACATTTGCTCGAATCCACTCCGATTTCTCCCCGCGTATTCGCACGACGGCGGCGCCGGCAACGCATTCATCCCCGCAGTCTTCGATCTGACGCCGTATGTCGGCGGTGTTATCTCCCTGCGGTTCCATGCCGGCTGGGATTGCGGAAACTGTGAATCGAACGAAGGCTGGTATATCGACGACGTCGCCGTTACCTCGGAAGGCGTCGGCTGGATATCCGTGGATCCCGCCACTGGTACCGTGCTGCCGGGCGGCAGCGCGACTATAGATGTCACTTTCGATGCGACCGGTCTTCTCGGCGCCGACTACGACGCCAACATCGTGATTGCAAGCAACGATCCCATCACACCCGAGACCCGGGTTGCCGCACACCTGCATGTGACCGGTGCGCCTGATATTCAGTTGTCCGCTACATCTCTTGGCTTCGGTTCGTGGTTCGTTGGGTCGGTTGTTCCCGATACGATCCTGATTACGAACATCGGGACCGATACGCTGTTCGTAAGCGAAATTACGTTGAGCAATTCGGAATTCGTCATGGATACGTTGGATACGTCCGGGTTCGTCCTCAATGCCACCGAGAGCCGCGAGCTCGTCGTGACATACACCCCGACCCTTGTTGGACCCCAGGCGGGGACGCTCACCATCCACAGCAATGATGTCGGCGATCCTACCGTCGTGGTGACGCTGTCCGGTGAGGGACTGCCTGCACCCGACGGCGAGGTGTATCCGGCGCGGGTCGGCTACCGCTTGTTCACGGGGTGGACGGAAGACCGGCAGGTGATCATCGGTAACAAGGGTGATGCCGATCTCGAATGGAACGTGCGGCTCGAGGAGATAGGCATAGCGACGCAGGTCTATACATTGACAGCACCGGTGGCCGCGGCGGCCCCGCCTGAGAGTGAAGACATGCTGCGGCCGGGAATGATCCGCACCGATCCGATCGGGGCGCTGCTGGATGACCTGACAAACGTGAAGATCCTGTGGGATCGGGAGCACGGGCAGTCCTCGCGTGCCGGCTGGTCGGTGATCTCCGCCGATCTGACAGCGCGCGGGGCCACCATCACCGACAATTTCGAGCCAATCAACTCCGGACTTCTCGGCCAGTACGACATCCTGTGGCTGATAGACGATTTCAACTCGCCGTGGACAGGAGATGAGCTGGCCGCGGTGGCCGGCTGGGTCGTCAGCGGCGGATCGGTGTTGTTCGAGTCAGACCAGTCGGTCGGCTCGGCCAACCGGCTGCTGGCCGCCATCGGTGCCGAGATTGTCTATTCGGAGACCAATGCCTCGGGCGGAGTCACGAGCAACATCCATCCGCATGAGATAACAGATAATGTAAACATGTTCACGGTGAGCGGCAGTGCGCTCGCCCACCTGCAGACGGTGGCGCCCCCCGCCGGGCGGTTGATAGACGATATTGCGAACCGCGCAGTGGCCGCTTACAGCCGGGTGGGTTCCGGCAGGATTGTGACGCTCTCGGACGAGCTCTTTCACAATTCGGTCATCGGCGCGACCGACAACCAGCTCTGTGCCAACCAGGCGCTTGACTGGCTCGCGGCCGGCGTGCGGTGGCTGAGTGTGGAGCCTGCGTCCGGCACGATCTCACCGAACGATATCACTCAGGGGAGCATCCGGTTCGATGCGACCGGCCTCGCCGCCGGCGGATACGACGCCAAGATCATCTACGAAACCAACGACCCGCTGGACCCGGTGATCGAAATCCCCGCGCATCTTACCGTGGCCGCCGCGCCCGACATCGCCCTTTCGGATACCTCGTTGACATACGGTACCGAATTCATCGGCGGGGTTTCCACGGCCACGTTCATCATATCCAACCTGGGGAGGGATACGTTGACGGTGGGGCTCCCTCCGCCGAGCAAACCCGACTTCTCGGTCAGCCCGTCGAACTTGACCCTGCTCCCTGGTGAAGACCAGGAGGTCGTGGTTTCCTTCGCGCCTACGCAGACCGGACCTCGCCTCGGGCACCTCAACGTGGTGAGCAACGATAAGGACGAAGCGCTCCTCTTCGTGTCGCTTCAAGGTGAGGGGCTCGTACCACCGGTGATCTCCGTGGCACCGGATTCGCTGAGCGACAGCCTGTTCACCGGCCAGGCGTCAATGCAAACGCTGACCATTAATAACAGTGGCGGCAACGACTTGACCTTCGAGATTGCGGTCGAGCAGACGGGCTCACCGCTAGCCGTG